>NZ_CP009630.1:1292624-1615780 GCF_000959445.1 Burkholderia vietnamiensis LMG 10929
CCGCGCTCCGTTCCGTCGCCGTAGACGGTCAGCGACGCGATCGCATCGCCGGCCGGCCCGCTCATCAGCGCGAGGAACGGCGCGAGGCCCTTGTCCCAGTCCACGCGGCCGACGAAGGCGAGATCGAGCCGCTCGCCGCGCGGCGGTTTCGGCGGACGCGGCACCAGCGTCGAATCGATCGGGTTGCGCACGAGCGTCGCGCGGGCGCGACCGCGCTGCGCGATCAGATCGCGCATGAACGGACTCGGACACAGAATCTCGTCGAACAGCCCAAGCGGATCGAACAGCGTATCGACCGCATGCCAGTGCAGCTTCTTCACGACGTCGTGGACGAAGCCGCGCGGGCTGGCCGTCATCGCGATGCGCCGGCGGCTGCGCAATCGTTCGATCGACAACGGCTGCGCGCGGCCGCGCGAGTAGACGAGCAGGCTCGGGTTGTAGAACAGCAGGTGGTAGTCGTGCGCGGTCATGAACAGGCCGCAATCTGCGTGGCGCTTGTAGCGCGCGAGCACGGGCAGGATCGCGCTCGACAACAGGTTGTGGTAGTTGTGCACGAGGATGCGTTGCGGGCGAAACCGGTCGAGCAGCGCGTCGAGCGCGCGGGCGGCGGCAGGCGACCACGCATGCGCGCGCGCGCTGCCGGCCAGCTCGGGCACCGCCTGCTGATCGAACGTCTCGACTGCGACGCCGTCGCGTGCGCGCAGCACGTCGGCGGACAGCCGGTACACCTCCTCCGCGCCGCCCTTGCGCGCGAAGTCGTTGATCACCAGCACGCGCATCACGCTCGCCCCCGGCCGCCGCAATGCCGGGCGCGCGAGGCCGCGTCGTGCGCCGACGCGTCGAAGCGCGCGCGCATCGCGCGCTCGCCGTGACGGCCTTTCCACTTCCGATGTTTCCGGCACGCTTGCTTCATTGTCATTCCTGGGCGGGGTCGCGGCTGCGCCTGCGAACAGGCTCGCATGAAAATTCGACAGCGTCAGGATACGGCCGCCGACGCGCGCGATCTGTTCGTCCGGTTACGTTGGCGGCAGGCGCCGTGCTGCGGCGATGCGGCTCGCGAAGCGTACGGGCGGCTGCGACGATGCGATCGCCGCATGCCGCGCGAACGTGCCGCTCGAATGTTCCGTAAGCGCGCTACAGCGGTGCGTGCTCGGGCTGCGCGGGCATGGCGAGTTCGGCCGGCGCATCCCAGCCGGACAGCAGCGTCGCGCAGCGGGTGACGACGTACTGCGCGGCGGCATCGCCGTGCAACGAATGATCGAGCGCGTCCTGCATGTCGACGGACACGTTCGGCAGATGCGCGAACGCATGCGCCGCAGGACCGAAGTGGCGGACGAGCACGTCGACGCCCGGGTCGAAGGTGCCGTAGACCAGATGCGTGCGGATGCCGCGCGCCGACATGTCGCGCAGCATGCCGCGCGGCGTGTCCTTGCCGGGCCGCCAGCCGAGATGTTCGCCGACCCGCTTGAGCGGCCCCGTCGCGACACCCGCGGCGAACCGGAACATCGCACGCAGCACCGGCCGCAGGTCGCGTCCTTCGGTCAACAGCCGGCGCAGCTTGCGACCGCAGCGTAGCGACGCCCAGTAGCCGCGCATCGAATTCGTCTGGTTGTTCAATGCATCGGCGAGCGTTTGCCCGCGCGGCCAGACGAACGCCGGCAGATTCACCGCGATCACGCCGGCCAGTTGCTCACGCGCGGCCGCATGAAGCGACGCGTACGCGCCGGAGCAGATGCCAAACGCGACGATCTCGCGATGCCCGTGCGTGTTCAGCCAGCGCGCCGCCGTGACGACATCCGCGATCGCCTGATCCGAGTACGGAATGTTCGACTGATCGTCCGTCGCGCGCGGGCCGCTGTCGCCGACGCCGGTCGAATCGATGCGCAGGCTGCTGATCCCCGCCGCCGCGAGCGAGCGCGCAAGCCGGACCGCGAAGCGACCGTCGGCGACACGCGGATTGGTCGCCGTATTGGCGATCAGCAGCGTCGGTGCGGCAGCGCGCCGGACCATGCCGGCCGGCTCGCACAGCACGCCGATCATTCGAGCCGGCTCGACGGCGACGATACGTTCGACGCTGCTCTGCGCCGTCAACGTCACGCCCGGCCCGGCGCCGGGTAGCGGCCCGCGTACGCCGCCGTCGGTGCCGTCGTCGATCCAGTTCACGACCGTGTCGAGCAAGCCGGCGGGCAGCCGCGACCACACCGGCTCGCGCATCATGCCGCCCCAGTCGGCGCAGGTGCGCATCTCCACCGACACGCCGCGCGCCTCAAACGCATCCGCGAGCGCGGAGCCGTCGCCGTAGGGCGCATCGACGAGTAACGCGCGCGCGGGCAACACGCGCGCGCTTGCGACGCACTCGCTCAGATTGATGCTGCGCAGGCGCGCGACGAGATCTTCGGGATACACATGGCCGAGCACGCGCAGCGGCCGTTCGTCGCGAACCGCGTCGCGCACCGCGGGCGATACGTTGTCGAGCCAGCTTTGTGCGACGAGCGACAGCTCGCGCAGATAGCCGCGTCCGCGCACCACCGGCGCCAGCGCGACGAAGCGGGTCAATTCGGGAATGCCGTCCGCGGCCAGCAACGCCAACGTGGCACCGGCGCGCATGCCGACGACGGACAGCGTATCGACGGCGACGCGCTCGCGCAGTGCGTCGACCGCATGCCGGACGCTCGCGAGCATGCGGTCGAAGCGTTCGGCATCGTGTTCGTCGCCGAGCGAGTCGCCGCTCGCCGGGTAATGGAATCGCAGCACCGGAAAGCCGCGCTCCGCGAGGCGCTCGGCGAGCGAGCGCACGAGCTTGTGAAGCCACAACGCCTCGTGGCCGAGCGGCTCGCAGATCACGATCCCATGCGACCGATCGCCCGCGTGAAGCCAGCCGACACAACCGTCGAACTGAATCGGCATCATGATGCGGTCCTCGCGCTGAACGCCCGATGCGCCGGCGCTCCGCCTCGGGGCGAGCGGCCGGGCCGGGAACAGCATTGAACGTACATCGGCGGGCGCAGCCGCAGCGTGTGCGCGAAGCACACTCGCATGCCCGGGCAGCCGCATTCGACGGATCGGGAACGACTGACGTTGCGACGCGTTGAGCCGTATCCCCGTAGCCGGCTCCGTCCTTGCGTATCGATTTGGGTTCCCACGAATACACCCGTATATGAAAACACCCGCATGCCCGAGCGGGCCGCGCGTGTCTGTCGAGCATCACCTGACGTGCAGGCGCCTCTGGGTTGAGCTTGGTCTTTGCAATTGTTTGATTCGTGCTGCGCCACCTGGCCGTTACGCGCTCGCGAAATCGGCGTCGCAGGCCTGGCACTCGGCCTGCTCCCACGCGGCGATTAGACCATTCGATGCCGCCGCATTCGGTACGGCACATTACATTTTCAAAACACGCCCTCCGGCGCGCACACAGCGATGCGGCATCACGCGATTGAATACCGTCCCGCGCGATGCGTATGTGAGCCACCTCACTTACGTTCGTCGCAGTGCACCAACGGCGTTTCGGCGGCCGGTTCAGTGCGCGGCAATGTGCAGCGTTTTCGACGCAACCGCCGGAATGCAGGTAGTTGTTACGACGCTGCATCGCGGCACTCGGGAACGATGACCGCGTTTTCGCGACCCCGCACGACCGCGTCAAAAAAAGATCGTACGTATCGGTACAAACACCGATGCTGTAGCCAAACTACATTCGTAGGATTGGTCGCTGCAGAGAATCGCTACATACGATTCGGCAGCGTTCGACGGTCCGCGTCGCCGTCGTCGGTGCCGTTCGCGCCCAACCGGCCGTAACGATTCCCCGCCCGGCGTGGCGTGCCGACGCGCAATCACCGTGCATCGCCGGCCGAAGGCGTTCGATGCGAATCGATCGAACGTGTGCAGCTCCAGACATCATCCGAACAACCGG
Organism: Burkholderia vietnamiensis LMG 10929; assembly: GCF_000959445.1. Classification (NCBI taxonomy): domain Bacteria; kingdom Pseudomonadati; phylum Pseudomonadota; class Betaproteobacteria; order Burkholderiales; family Burkholderiaceae; genus Burkholderia; species Burkholderia vietnamiensis. Next base: position 1,296,529 of record NZ_CP009630.1, read on the forward strand.
CAATACGATCATGGAGAGCAACATGCGGGACAAACTCTGGCCGGCCGCCGTGCTGGCAGCGACCCTCTGCACCAGCGTCTATGCGGCCAACGCCGATTTCGATTCACCGGGCAGTGCAGCCGACGCGTTCGCGTCGTCGGCCGCGCAGCAGCGCGCCGACCTGCTCGTGCGCAAGATGACGCTCGACGAAAAGCTGCAGTTCATCCATTCCCAGTACGAGATGTCGAAGGTGCCGGGCGGCGGCGCCGGTTATATCCAGGGCGTGCCGCGGCTCGGCATTCCCGACCTGAACATGGTCGACTCGGCAACGGGCTCCGGCAGCACGTCGCAGCCGAGCACGACGTTCCCCGCGACGATCGCGCTCGCCGCGAGCTGGGACCGCCGGCTGTCGTACGACTTCGGCAAGCAGGTCGCGATTCAGTTGCGCGCGCAAGGGTTCGGCATGGGCCTCGGCGGCGGCACGAATCTCGCGCGCGAGCCGCGCGGCGGCCGGCTCTTCGAGTATCTCGGCGAGGATCCGCTGCTCGCCGGCGAGCTGCTCGCGGAACGCACGATCGCGACGCAGCAGCACAAGGTGATCGCGACGATCAAGCACTACGCAGGCAACGAACAGGAGCATGGCCGGATGGGCGGCAACACGCAGATGGACGAGCGCACGCTGCGCGAGCTCTATCTGCTGCCGTTCGAAATCGCCGCGAAACGCGGACAACCCGGCAGCGTGATGTGCAGCTACAACCGCCTGAACGGTACGTATGCGTGCGAGAACAACCATTTGCTCAACGACGTGCTGAAGAACGAATGGGGCTTCCAGGGGCAGGTGCAATCGGACTGGGGCGCGGCGCACAGCACCGCCGCCGCGATCAACGCCGGGCTCGACGAGGAAGAGGACGTCGGGCCGACCGTCTACCTGACGCCCGAGGCCGTCAAGCAGGCGATCGCGAACGGCTCGGTATCGACCGCGCGCCTCGACGACATGGTGCGCCGCAAGCTGGCCGTGATGATCCGCGTCGGCGTGATGGACGACCCGGCCAAGGCCGGCGGCACGATCGATTTCGCGGCCGCGAACCGCTTCGCGCAACGGGTCGCCGAGCAGTCGATCGTGCTGCTGAAGAACGACGGCAACCAGTTGCCGCTGGTGGCGTCCGCGCTGTCGCGCATCGCGGTGATCGGCGGGCACGCCGATGCGGCCGTGCTGTCCGGCGGCGGCTCGGGCAACACGCGCGACCCCGTCACCGGTTCGTTCGCCGGCTGCGGCGGGCTGGTGTTCGGATCCTCGACCGGTTGCAGCTGGTGGCGCAATCCGTGGCTGAAGGTCGACGTGCCGATCGTCGCGGCGATCCGCGCGCTCGCGCCGTCCGCACGCGTGACGTTCGCGGGCAACAGCGATCAGCAGTCGCCGTTCCGCGCCTACACGCAGCAGGAAATCGATCAGGCCGCGACGCTCGCGGGCCATTCCGACGTGGCGATCGTCGTGGTCGCGCAGCCGGCCGGCGAGGACTTCGGCGATCTGCAGAGTCTGCGCCTCGCGAATCCGTCGAATCAGGATGCGCTCGTCGAAGCGGTCGCGCGCGCGAATCCGCACACGATCGTCGTGGTCGAGAGCGGCAATCCGGTGTTGATGCCGTGGAAGGATCGCGTGTCGGCGATCGTCGAAGCGTGGTATCCGGGCGAAGGCGGCGGCAATGCGATCGCGAACGTGCTGTTCGGCGCGGTGAATCCGTCCGGCAAGCTGCCCGTGACGTTCCCCGCGCGCGATCAGGACTCGCCGGCGTGGGTGCAAAACGGCGGGTTCGACAACGATCCCTTGTACGCGGAACGGCTGAACATGGGCTATCGCTGGTACGACGCGCACAACATCGCGCCGTTGTTCGAGTTCGGCCACGGGCTGTCGTACACGCACTTTGCGTACTCGGGGCTGTCGGTGTCGCGGCAGCCGGACGGCTCGCTCAACGTCGCGTTCACCGTGCGCAACGACGGGCGCGTCGCCGGCACGGAAACGCCGCAGGTCTACCTCGGCGTGCCGTACAAGGATGAACCGCCGAAACGCCTGGTCGGCTGGGACAAGGTCCAGCTCAACCCCGGCGACGCGCGACGCGTCAGCATCACCGTGACGCCGCGCATGCAGAGCGTGTGGGACACGTCGCACAACGGCTGGCGTTACGTCGCGCGCGGCACGGTGTATGTCGGTGCGTCGTCGCGCGATATCCGTTTGCAGGGCAGTTGAGCAAGCGGCTGGCAGCGGCGGACGCCGGGGGGTGATCGGCGTCCGACTGCCCGCCCCGACGTGCGCGATTGCCGTGCGTCGTGCGCAGGGCCGGTCCGCGCGGACCGGCCGCTGCGGATCTACGAAAGCATCGCCACGCGAGCGGCTCGGCTCCCGCTCGCATCGACTTCCGGCGAAGCACCGAGGGCCAAGTCCTCAGCGCGCGGCGACGCGTCCGATCCTGAATACCCCGACCACGTCGCGCAGCGTGGTCGCTTGCTGCGCCATCGCCTGCGCGGCTGCCGACGCCTGCTCGACGAGTGCCGCGTTCTGCTGCGTAACCGAATCCATCTGGCCCACGGCGACATTGACCTGCTCGATACCCGTTCCCTGCTCGTCCGAGGCCGATGCGATTTCATTCATGATGTCGGTCACTCGCCGCACGGATTGCACGATATCCGACATGGTCGAGCCCGCGCGTTCGACCTGCTGGGACCCCAGCGCCACGCTCTCGACCGAACCCGTGATGAGGTCCTTGATCTCTTTCGCCGCATTCGCGCTGCGTTGCGCCAACGTGCGAACCTCGCCGGCCACCACCGCAAACCCGCGCCCCTGCTCGCCCGCACGCGCGGCCTCGACTGCCGCGTTCAGCGCGAGAATGTTCGTCTGGAACGCAATTCCTTCGATCACGGCAATGATTTCGGCGACTTTGCCGGAACTGCTCGAAATGGCGCGCATGGAGTCGACCACCTCGTTCACCACTTCGCCGCCGCGCATCGCGACCTCGCAGGCGCTGCCCGCAAGCGCATTCGCCTGCTTCGCGTTTTCCGTATTCTGACGAACCGTCGCGGTCAGCTGCTCCATGCTGGCCGCCGTTTCCTCGAGCGAAGCCGCCTGCTCTTCCGTTCGCTGCGAGAGATCCAGGTTCCCCTGCGCGATTTCGCCGGCCGAAGTCGTGATCGATTCCGCGGTCGACTGAATTTCCGACACGATGCCGCTCAGTTGCCGCCGCATCGATTCGAGCGACGCCATCAGGCTGCCGCGATCATTCGGCGCGACCGGCACCGGTGCTTCGAGATTGCCTTCGGCAATACGTCCGGCCACGGCCGCGGCGTCGGCCGGCTCGCCGCCCAGCGACCGCATGATGCCGCGCGTGATGACGGTTCCCAGCACGATCGACAGGATGACGGTGATGACGCCCGCTGCCGCGAGCGTCACCTTGGTCAACGCAGTCAAGCTGGCCACCTCGCCTGAACGTTGATCGAGCAGCGACTGCTCGGCCTCGTTCAACTCGGCGGCTACCGCTCGATAGCGATCCATGAACTGCTTGTCGTCGCCCTGCTTGAAGTAGTCGATCAGCACGTTGACAGGCTGCGTACCGGCATTGACATCACGCCGCATCGCGATCAGCTTGTCGTCGACCTCCGCCACCTTCCGATGCATGTCGCGCAGCGTCTCGAGACGGCGCTGTTGCGCGGCATTGTCGGATGTGAGGCTGCGCACGACGTCGAACGACTTGGCGAACTGCCTGAGGCCGGCCTTATAGGGCTCCAGAAAGCGGTCGTCTCCCGCGGCCACGTAGCCGCGCACGCCCGTCTCCATGTTGACCATGCTGGTCAACATGTCGTCGTTCGCTCGCAGAACCTGATAACTATGAACGTTCCAGCCGTTCGCCTGGTTCAGCTTCAGAAAATTGACGATCGAGATGGCGCTGCCGATCAACGCAATTAGTACGACGATACCGAATGCTGCGGCCAGCTTCCTGCCGACTGTCATGGAGCCCATACGTTCTTCCTCCCCTTGTGTTGTTTCGTTATGTCGGCAAGCAGGAAGACTTACTGTAATTCGCGCTTTCCGTGCCTGAGGAAGTATTCCTCACGATGGCTGAATATATCGGTCAATTCGCCCTGACACGGGGTCGAATCCGGTGACTATCCGTCCTCGCAAACGATCCACGACGTCTAGTCTTTTTATCGGTCGCCGCACCACCGAGGACCTCAACGAACGCGCCCGCACGCTTGCCGACGCGATGCGCGCATGGAAGCTCGACTAGCCGCCGCGGGCGGGCATGCAAACGGGAGAAGGCACCGCATGCGGCGCCCCATTACGCCTCACCGCGCGCCACTGTTGTTCGGAAACCTCATCGCAATGACGAGCCCGCCGTCGGCCGCGTTGGCAATCTGCAGCGTGCCGCCGTGATGGCGAACGAGGCGGCGCACGATGGCGAGGCCGAGGCCGCTGTGCGCGGTGCCGCCGCGCGCCGGATCGAGCCGGACGAACGGACGCAGCACGCGGTCGAGGTCCGGCTCGGACACGCCTGGCCCGTGATCACGCACCACGAGCTCGTAGTGCCCGTCATGCGCTCGCGTGGCGATTTCCACGGGCGGCTCGCCGTAGGTCAGCGCATTTTCGACGAGGTTCGAGAGAATGCGGTCGATATCCACGATGGGCAGCGTGAAGTCCGGCCCGGCGCGCAGATCGAGCGTCACGAGCGCGTCGGTGTCCGCTGCACCGCCGGGAGCCAGCGCGTCGGTGTAATCGCGCCGGCAGTGGGCGTCCACGCTCGTCTGCGGCGAACTTTCAGGGCTTTCGCGGGCGAAGTCCAGAAACTGCGTGATGACGCGCGACATCGATTCGGTGTCGCGCAGAAAGCCGTCGCGATCGCCGGGATCGGTCAGCAGATCCGCACGCACCTGCATGCGCGTGAGCGGCGTACGCAGGTCGTGCGCGATGCTCGCGAGCATCACGGCGCGCTCGCGTTCGGCCTCGGCCAGTTCGCGCGTCATGTCGTTGAAGTCGTCGATCAGTTCGCGCACTTCACGCGGTCCGCGCTTGCGCACGAGGCTCGCATGAACGCCCGTACGATGCTCGCGCGCCGCGGCAGCGAGGTCGCGCACCGTCCCGTTGAACCGCCACGCGAGCATCACCGCGACCACGACGGCAAACGCCAGCGTCAACGCCAGCGCGCCAGTGAAGCGGTAGAGCGGCACATCGGCCTGCGGCAACACGATGCCGCGCGCGCTGCCCGCGGGGAGCACGCGCAGCGTGCCGTCGCCGTCCATTGCCACGTGGGTGCCCGACGGCAGCACGTGCCGCAATTGCCGTTCGATCGGCCCATTGGTGTCGCCGCGAAAGCGCTGCGCGTCGGCGGCCGGCAATTGCTTCAGGTCCGCGAACGAAATACCGAGGATGTCGGCCACCGACCGATCGCCGCCGCTCTCCCGCCCGCCCATGCTCGCGGCAGCCTCCACGACGCGCGAAATATGGAAGGCGGCAAGGCTCGCGCGGCTTTGCTCGATCAGCAGCAGCGACGTGAGGTGAACCAGCACGAGCAGGCCCACCGTGGTTACGACGAGCCGCCCGAACATCGAATCAAACGGATTCTTCATCGGCCGGGTTGTCGGGAATGAACATGTAGCCGATGCCGCGCATGGTCTGCAGCCGTCGGGGATTGGACGGGTCGTCCTCGATCAGGCGGCGCAGGCGCCATACCGGCACGTCGATGCCGCGCTCGGTCACGTCGGCGTCCGGACCGTGGAGCAGCTCGATGAGCCGCGTACGCGACAGCGTTTCCATCGGATGCGAGGCCAGCACTTCGAGCAGCGCGTACTCGCCGCCCGTGAGCTTGACGGGCGCGCCTTCGCACAGCAGCGTGCGCGTCGAGAAATCCAGCTCGAAACGGCCGAACCGGCACGGGGCGCGCTTCTCCTGGACCACCGCGGGCGGCGGCGGCCCCTGCCGGCGCAGCACTGCATGGATGCGCGCGAGCAGTTCCTGCGGCATGAACGGCTTGCCCAGATAGTCGTCCGCGCCCAGTTCGAGCCCCAGCACGCGGTCCACGCCTTCGGCGCGCGCGGTCAGCATGATGACCGGAATCGTGTCGCCGCGCGCGCGCAACTGCTTGAGCGCGGTGAGGCCATCGACGCCCGGCATCATGAAATCCAGCACGATGATGGACGGCCGTTCGCGCTCCAGCCGCCGCGCGAGATTCGTGGCGTCGTGCAGAACGGAGAACGCAATGCCGCGCTGCTGGAAGAACTTGCGCAGCAGGTCGCGCAGTTCGGCGTCGTCGTCGACGAGCAGGACTTGCAGCGCGGAGTCGGGGATGGAAGGTGCGTGCACTTCGGGCATTCAGGGCGGCGTGAGGACGAAATGATGGTAGCCCGGAGAGGGCCCGGCTGGCTTTCGGAATATTACCGAGAATTGCGCCCGCTAACGAAACCCGCACGAAGACCCGGCCGCGACGGTAGTTCGTACGCCGAAAGCCCGGTTCTCTTTCGGCCGTATTCGCGCGTCACGGGACAGTAAGTTTCCGTAAGCACGAAAAAATGCGCCGTCGGTAGCGTTACGCCTTGCCCAGTACCGGTTCCGTCGGGGCGCCACCAAGGTGCGCCGGAAGCGTCCGGTGCCGTCCCGTTCTCGCATCGCGCGACGTCGCGATGTCCAAACAGGTCCAAGATGAAAACGCCAATCCTCCCCAACCACGCGCACCGCCGCATGACGTGCAGGCCGCGCCAGCTGTTTGCCGCCCTCTCGATACTGGCGATAGTCGGCACCGCCGGCTGCAACAGGCAAGCAGGCGGGCCGCCCGGCGGCGCCGCCGCGCAGACCGCGCAGGTGGGCGTGCTCACGCTCGCGCCGCAGCGCATCGTCGAAACCACCGAACTCTCTGGCCGCCTTTCCTCGCAGAAGGTCTCCGACGTCCGACCGCAGGTGAGCGGCATCATCCTCAAGCGCCTGTTCGTGGAAGGCGGTGACGTGAAGGCCGGCCAGGTGCTCTACCAGATCGATCCGGCCACCTACCGGGCGGCCTACGACCAGGCGCGCGGCACGCTCGAAAACGCCCGCGCCACGTTGGCCGATGCGAAGACGAAAGCGGACCGCTACACGGAACTCGTGAAGATCAACGCCGTGAGCAAGCAGGACTACGACGACGCCGTCGCCGCCGTCCACCAGGACGCCGCCACCGTGACGGCCGACGCGGCCGCGCTCGAATCGGCGCGCGTGAACCTCGAATACACGCGCGTGCGGGCGCCCATTTCAGGACGCATCGGCGCCTCCACCGTGACCGAAGGCGCGCTCGTCACGTCCGCCCAGACCACTGCGCTCGCCACCATCCAGGCGTTCGATCAGATGTATCTCGACGTCACGCGTCCCAGCACGGAGTGGCTGAAGCTGCGCAAGGCCTTCGCTTCGGGGCGCCTCAAGAAGACGGGCAGCGACAGCGCCGCCGTCACGCTCGTGATGGAGGACGGCACCGAATACGCCCACGCCGGCACGCTGCAGTTCTCCGGCGTGACGGTCGATGCCACGACGGGCTCGGTCACGCTGCGCAGTACGTTCCCGAACCCCGAACGCGAATTGCTGCCCGGCATGTTCGTGCGCGCCCGCCTGGAAGAAGGCGAGAACGACGACGCGATACTCGTGCCGCAGATGGCCGTGACGCGCGCGTCGGACGGCAAGGCGAGCGTCTACGTGGTGGGTGCGGCCGGCAATGCGCAGCAGGTGCAGGTGACGGCCGACAACGCATTCCGCGACCAGTGGATCGTGACCTCGGGCCTGCACGCCGGCGACCGCGTGATCGTGAGCGGCCTGCAGAGCGTGCATGCGGGCGCGCCGGTCAAGGTGGCCGCCGATACGCCGCAGACGCAGGGGAACGCGGTATCTGCGGCATCTGCGGCGTCCGCTGCCACCGACACATCCGCAGCCGGCACGGCCTCGCCCGTGTCGGCGCAACACTAGGCGGAGCGCGGCATGGCAGAGTTCTTCATCAAGCGTCCCATCCTCGCGTGGGTCATGGCCATCGTCATCATGCTGGTGGGCGCGGCGGCGGTGACGACCCTTCCCGTTGCGCAGTACCCCACCATCGCGCCGCCCTCGGTGCAGGTGACGGCCACCTACCCCGGCGCCTCCGCCGACACGGTGGCCGCAACCGTGACCCAGGTGATCGAGCAGAAACTGAGCGGCATCGACAACGTGCTGTACATGTCATCCACGAGCAGTTCCGCGGGACAGGCCACCATCACGTTGACGTTCAACCCCGGCACCAACCCCGACATCGCGCAGGTGCAGGTGCAGAACAAGGTGTCGCAGGCCACGCCCACCCTGCCTCAAACGGTGCAGGAGCAAGGCGTGCAGGTGGCGAAGGCGTCGACGAGCTTCCTCATGATCGTCGCGCTGTCGTCGCCGGGCGGCACCTGGAATTCGGTGGACCTCGGCAACATCATCGCCACGCAGATCGAAGACCCGCTCTCGCAGTTGAACGGCGTGGGCGACGTGACGCTGTTCGGCGCGCAGCACGCCATGCGCATCTGGCTCGACCCGGTGAAGCTGCACAGCTTCGGACTCGCGACCTCGGACGTCACCACGGCCATCACGAACCAGAACGTCGAGCTTTCCACCGGCCAGTTGGGCGGCGCACCGGCCACGGATTCGCAGGCCATCAACGCGACCATCCGCTCGTCGAGCCTGCTCACGAGCGCCGACCAGTTCGCCAACATCCTGCTACGCGTGAACAGCGACGGCTCGCGCGTGCTGCTCAAGGACGTGGCGCGCGTCGAAGTGGGCGGCGACAGCTACGAAACGTCGTCGCGTCTGAACGGCAAGCCGGCATCCGCGCTCGCCATCAAGCTCGCGACCGGCGCCAACGCGCTCGAAGCAGCCAACGCCGTGCGCGCGAAGCTCGCGGAACTGCAGCCGCAGTTGCCGAAGGACGTCGCGATCAGCTATCCGTACGACACCACGCCGTTCGTGCGCATCTCGATCGAAGAGGTCGTGAAGACGCTGCTCGAAGCGGTCGTGCTGGTGTTCCTCGTGATGTACCTGTTCCTTCAGAACGTGCGCGCCACGCTGATTCCCACCATCGTCGTGCCGGTCGCGCTGCTCGGCACGTTCGGCGTGATGTCGATGATCGGCTTCTCGATCAACGTGCTGTCGATGTTCGCGATGGTGCTCGCCATCGGCCTGCTGGTGGACGATGCGATCGTGGTGGTGGAAAACGTCGAACGCATCATGAGCGAGGAACGGCTCGAACCGAAGGAAGCCACCCGCAAGGCGATGGGCCAGATCACGGGCGCGCTGATCGGCGTGACGACGGTGCTCACCGCCGTGTTCATTCCGATGGCGTTCTTCTCCGGCTCGACGGGCGCGATCTACCGGCAGTTCTCCATCACGATCGTCTCGGCGATGCTGCTGTCGGTCATGCTCGCGCTCACGCTCACGCCGGCCCTCTGCGCCACTCTGCTCAAGCGCGCGGACGTCGAGCACCACGAGAAGCGCGGCTTCTTCGGCTGGTTCAACCGCTGCTTCGCGAAAGGCAACGCGGGCTACAGCAGTTCGCTCGCCCGCGTGGTCGCGAAGCCCGCGCGCTACATGCTGGTCTACGGCGCGATCGCCGGCATCGTGGCGTTGCTCTACGTCACGCTGCCCTCCTCGTTCCTGCCCGACGAAGACCAGGGCTACTTCATCGTGTCGATCAGCGCGCCGGCGGGCACGCCGGCATCGCGCACGCTGAAGACGGTGGAGGCCGTCGAGCAGTACGTGCTGAAGGACGAACCGGGCGTCAAGCAGGTGATCGCCATCAACGGCTTCAGCTTCAACGGCCAAGGACAGAACAACGCCATCGCGTTCGTGACGCTCAAGGACTGGAGCCTGCGCGGTTCGCGCGACAGCGCGCAGGCCATCATCGCGCGCGCCAGCCAGCATTTCGCCGCGAATCGCGATGCGCGCATCTTCGTGCTGAACCCGCCCGCCATTCAGGAGCTCGGGACCCAAAGCGGCCTCGACTTCGAGATAGAAGACCGCGGCGGCGCGGGCCACGACAAGCTGCTTGCCGTGCGCAACCAGTTTCTCGGCATGGCGTCGAAGGAACCAACGCTCGCGATGGTGCGCCCGTCCGGCCTCGAGGACACGCCGCAGCTCCAGGTGGACATCGACCGCGAAAAGGCCAACGCGCTGGGGCTTTCCGTCGCCGACCTCAACGACACGTTGCAGACGGCCTTCGGTTCGTCCTACGTGAACAACTACATCGACACGGGGCGTGTGCAGAAGGTCTATGTGCAGGCGGATGCGCCGTATCGCATGATGCCTTCCGACCTCGGCGACTGGTACGTGAAGGCGAGCGGCAGCTCGTCGGGTTCGTCGTCTTCGTCCTCGGGCACCACCACGGGCACGAGCACCGTGACGAACACCACCGGCTACGACGCCACGATGGTGCCCTTCTCGTCGTTCGCAACGAGCCGCTGGACGTTCGGCCCGCCGCAGATCGAACGCTACAACCGGCAACTCGCCATGGGCATTTCGGCTGCCACGCGGCCCGGCGTCAGCACCGGCGAAGCGATGAATGCCGTGGAGCAGCTCGCGCGCAAACTGCCGCCCGGCTTCGCCCTCGAATGGACGGGACAGTCCTACCAGGAAAAGCAGGCCGGCTCCCAGGCCACGACGCTCTATGCGATCTCGCTCGTCGTCGTGTTCCTGTGCCTGGCGGGTCTCTATGAAAGTTGGTCGATTCCGCTCGCGGTGGTGCTCGTGGTGCCGCTCGGCGTGCTCGGCGCGCTGCTCGCCGCGCACGGCCGCGGTCTGTCGAACGACATCTACTTCAAGGTCGGGCTGCTGGCCACCATCGGCCTCTCCACGAAGAACGCCATTCTGATCGTCGAGTTCGCAAAGGACCTGCAGGCCCAGGGGCACGGCCTCGTGGACGCCGTGCTCGAAGCCGCCCACCTGCGGCTGCGCCCCATCCTCATGACCTCGCTCGCGTTCGTGTTCGGCGTGCTGCCGCTCGTCATCAGCACGGGCGCCGGCGCCGGTGCGCGTCATGCGATCGGCACGGGCGTCACGGGCGGCATGATCGCGGCCACGGTGCTCGCCATCTTCTTCGTCCCGGTCTTCTTCGTCGTGGTGCGCAGGCTGTTCAAGGAACACGGTCACGCCACCGACTCCGCTGAAATCAACGAGAGCAACGCATGAAACGCACACTGATCGCCCTTCTTTGCGCGGGCGCACTCGGCGCCTGCTCACTGGACCCGACGTACCAGCGGCCCGCGGCGCCGATCGACGACACGTGGTCCACCGTGGCCGCGCCGGCGCAGCCGCAGGAGGCGCCGAGCACCGCTGCGGCACCGCTGGGTGCCGACCTCGGCTGGCGCGACTTCTTCAAGGATCCGCGCCTGCAAAAGCTGATCGAACTCGCGCTCGCGAACAACCGCGACATGCGCGTGGCCGCGCTCAACGTGGCGCAGTACGAAGCGCAGTACCGCATCGCGCGCGCCAACCTCGGGCCGGCCATCGACGCGTCGGGGTCCGTCACGCGCGAACACATGGCCGGCTCCACGAGTGCATACAGTTCGAGCAGCGCGAGCGTGGGCCTCACGTCGTGGGAAATCGACTTCTTCGGCCGCCTGCGCAGCCTGAAGCGCCAGGCGCTGGAACAGTACCTCGCCACGGACGCCGCGCGCACCAGCACGCAGATCAGCCTCATCGCGACCGTCGCGACCGACTATCTGCAACTGCTCTCCGACGAGGCTTCGTTGCAGATCGCGCAGAACACCGTGGCCGCCGACCAGCACACCTACGACCTCACGGCGAACATGATGAAGCTGGGCAGCGCGTCGCTGCAGGACGTGCGCCAGGCCGAAAACTCGCTGGCGAGCGCGCGCTCGAGCCTCGCGTCGTACACGCGTGCGGTGGCGCAGGACCGCAACGACCTGGTGGCCGAAATCTGCGCGCCGCTGCCCGACGATCTGCCCCGCGGCCCTTCGCTGATGGAAAGCGAGCACACCCTCGCGGACATCGGCGCAGGCGTGCCGTCGGATCTGCTCGCGCGCCGGCCCGACATCGTCGAAGCGGAGCACACGCTCAAGGCGGCCAACGCCAACATCGGCGCGGCGCGCGCCGCGTTCTTTCCGAAGATCGAGCTGACGGCTTCCGCGGGCACCACGAGCAGCGGCCTCTCGAACCTCTTCAAGGCGGGCACGGGCGCATGGGCGTTTGCGCCGTCCATCTCGGTGCCCATCTTCGACTTCGGCTACAACCGCGCGTCGCTGGACGTGGCGAAAGTCGAAAAAGACATCGACGTCGCCAACTACGAAAAGGCCATTCAGACGGCGTTCAAGGAAGTGTCGAATGCGCTGGCGGGACGCACGACGTACGTCACGCAGGTGGCCGCGGACCGCGACTACGTGAGCTCGGCGCAGCAGTACTACGACCTCGCGCAGGCACGCTACCGCAGCGGCACCGACAGCTTCCTGACCCTGCTCGACGCGCGGCGCACGCTTTACACGGCGCAACAGCAGCTCGTCACCGACATGCTCGCCAAGCAGTCGAACCTGATCACGCTGTACAAGGTGCTGGGCGGCGGCTGGTCGGAGACGAGCGCGGTGGCGCAGCGGTAGTCGGGCGAATCGGCGATGGGTCGCGTGCGTCGGCGATGGGGCATCCCGTTCGGCCGCACGCCCCGTCGGATCACCCCCCACTGCAAAACAACTGCGCGACCAGACTCCGCAGCCACCGGTTTCCCGCTTCGTGGTGATATCTGGCATGCCAATGCTGTCGGACCGCAAATCCATCGACGGGAACCGGACAGGCGTGCACGGTCAGATCGTTGATTTTCGCCAGCGTCTCGCCGATGTGGCGCGGCAGTGTCGCGATCAGATCGGTGCTTTCGATGATCGCACCGAGCCCAAGGAACCCCGGCAACTCCAGCACGACTTCGCGCTCGATCTGCTCGCGCAACAGCGCCTGTTCGAGTAGCTGCGCGCCCGTGCCGGCCGTGATCGCGACATGCCCCTCGGTGCGGTACTGCTTCAGCCCCAGTCGGGTCTTTAGCCGCGGATGATGGCGATTCGTCAGACAGACCCAGTCCTGCAGGTACAGCTGCTGCTGATAAATCCCGCCGCCAAGCCAGGGCACGTGACCGATGGCCAGGTCTGCCTCGCCGGACTCCAGCGCCCGTTCCGTGTTGCCGTCGATACGCGCCGCTTCCAGCCGGATACCGGGCGCCTGCTCGCGCACGTGCGCCAGCATTCGCGGCAGTAGCGTGATGTGACTGGCGTCGGTCATGCAGATCCGGAAGCGCCGTTTCGCGGTGACCGGATCGAACGCAATTTCCCAGGCCGCAAAGCGCCGCAGCGATTCCAGAATTTCCCGGCAAGGGCCGATCAGCGCATCGGCCTGCGGCGTCGGCGCCATGCCGGTCGGCGTTCGTATGAAGAGCGGATCCTGCAGATGTTCCCGCAGACGCCCCAGCCAGATGCTGATCGTCGGCTGACTTTGTCCCAGCTGTTCGGCCACGCGCGTCACGCTGCGGACATCGTAGAGGAGATCGAACAGCTGCAGCAGCTTCAAATCCGGGAGTGGGGCCGAACTCATATCACTATTGCTCTACGTAATGACGTCATTGCGATCATAGCATTGCGAGAATGGGCGTCCGCTCGTATCTTGATCTGCACGTTAAGGAGACGGCAGTGAAGATTGCAATTCTGGGCGCCGGCGCATTGGGCTGTGCGATTGGGGCCGCGCTGACCGAAGGCGGCAATGAAGTCTGGTTGCTGAACCGCTCGGCGGCGCACGTCGAGGCAATGAGGCGCGACGGTCTACGGGTAGACGACAGGAACGGCTCGCGTCACGTGAAAGTTCACGCCACGACGCGGGCCGCTGAGGCCGGTGTCGTCGATCTGGTCATTGTGCTGGTCAAGTCGTTCGATACCGACGCCGCGATGCGCGGCGCAGTCGAACTGATCGGGCCGGAAACGCTGGTGCTGTCGTTGCAGAACGGCCTTGGACATGAAGATGCGCTGGCCGACATCGTGGGGCGCGAACGCGTGCTGGCCGGCAAGACCTATGTCGGCGGCGTCATGCGCAATCCGGGGCACATCGAATCGGGCGTCGCCGGCAAAGCCACTCACATTGGCGAGCTGGACGGTCGTATCACCCCTCGCGCAAACGCGATCGCCGACACGTTCAACGCATCCGGACTGGACACGACCGTCAGCGCCAATATCGTCGGCACGATGTGGGACAAGCTGCTGGTCAACGTCGCGACCGGCGCACTGACCGGCACGACCGGCCTCACCTACGGCCAGCTTTACGACGAACCGCTCTTGAAGGCGACTGCACTCGCAGCAGTCGCAGAAGCGATGGCGGTCGCCCGCGCCGCCGGCGTGACTCTTTCCACGGACGATCCCGAACGCGCCTGGACGCTCGCCGGCGAAGGGCTTTCGCCGGGCTTCAAGACGTCGATGCTGCAAAGCCTCGAGAAAGGATCCATCACCGAGATCGACTTCATCAACGGCGCAGTCGTGCGCTGGGGACGACGGCATGGTGTGCCGACCCCGGTCAACGCGACGCTGGTCGCGTGCATCAAAGGCATCGAGCGCGGCATGGCCGACCGGAAAAAACAGGAGACAACCGCATGAACGGCAGCAAGGCTTATCTGGAACACGTGGCGATCTGGGTCAAGGATATCCACTGGCATATCCGCTTTTTCGAGGACGTGCTCGGCATGACGATGCGCGAGGTCGACGGCACCGTCGACGCACCGCGCCAGTACTGGACGCTCGGCGGTCTGCAATTCATCCACGCCCCCGACCACGATGCCCCGGAAGGCCGGCTCGGCCATCTCGGCGTGATGTGCGAAGACATGGAAGCCGCGCTCGCCGCCGCGCAAAGGTACGGCGTCACCGAGATGCCGCAGGGACGCAACTGGTTGCGACTGCCTGACGGTCTCGCCATCGAACTGATCCAGGCAAGGCCCGCCTCGTGCGTGGCGCGCGCATTGGCTATCGACCCGCGTGCGGAGGCTTGAGATGACGATCGTCGAGAAATACTGGGACGACGCCCGCGAAGGCGACGAGTGCGTCAGCCCGACTTACACCGTCACCAAAGCGCGCATCCTGGCTTATGCGGAATTGACCGGCGATCACACGCCGGTGCACGTCGATGAGGACTACGCGAACGCGAGCCACTTTGGCTCGATCGTCGCGCACGGCCTGTTCGGCTTGTCGATTGCGGACGGCCTCAAGACTCAGAGCGCGTACCGCTTTCTGCCGGGCATGTCGCTCGGCTGGACCTGGGACTTCGATCTGCCGATCAAAGTGAACGACGTGCTGCACGTGAAATTCCGCGTCGGCACGATGCGGGCCAGCAAGAGCCGTCCGGGCTGGGGCATCGTCGTGCTGCCGTCGCAGCTGATCAATCAGGACGGCCAGGTCGTCCAGCATGGCGAGCACCGCTTGATGGTGCCGCGCCGACCGGGAGCATTCTGATGCAGGCACGTCCGCTCGAAGGTATTCGCGTCGTCGACTACAGCCACTTTCTCGCCGGTCCGTATGTCGGGCGCTGTCTTGCGGCGCTCGGCGCCGAAGTCATCAAGGTTGAACGTCCCGCCACCGGCGACGCAGGGCGTCAGCATGCGACCGTGCTCGATGACGAGCAAAGCGCCTATTTTCTGCAGATGAACATGGGCAAGCGCGGCGTCAGCGTCAACATGCGCGACCCGCGCGGCAAGGAGTTCATGCAGCGCCTGTGCGATTCGGCCGATGTGTTCGTCGAGAACTACCGGCCCGGCGCGCTGACCCGGCTCGGACTCGGCTACGACGAACTGTCGGCGCGTAATCCAGGCCTCGTCTACTGCTCGATCTCCGCCTACGGCCACACGGGACCGGACGCGCACCGCGCCGGTTTCGGCCTGATTGCCGAGGCCAAGAGCGGGATCATGCAGATGATCGGAAATCCGGGCGAACCGCCGCCGCTGATGCGCATCTCGCTCGGCGACATGTACACCGGCATTCACGCGGTGGCGGCCATCAATGCCGCACTGTTCGGTCGCGTGAAGAGCGGCCGGGGACAGCACATCGACATGGCGCTGTACGACACGCTCGTTTCGATGCACGAATACGCGGTGCAGTGCTACACGATGCAGGGCATCGTTCCCGAACAGACCGGTCAGGACATGCCTGCCTCGACGCTCTACGGCGTGTTTCGTGCGGCGGATGGCGACCTCGTGATCGCCGCCCAGGTCGACGACGCGTGGAAACGCTTCGCGGCCCTGGTCGAGGCGCATGGCGGACCTGCCGGCTTCGGTGCGGACCCGCGGTTCCACACGCTGAACGGGCGCAACGCCAACCGGCTCGAGATTCTGTCGGTGGTGAAGCCGTGGATTGCCGGACGAGCGGTCGCGGCGGTGCTGGAACTGCTCGACGGCATCGACGTACCGTGCGCGAAGGTGCAGCGCATCGACGAGGTGCTCGCCGACCCGCAGATTATCGCGCGCGGCATGGTGCTCGAGCAGCAACACCCCCGCTTCGGCACCTTGCGCCTGCCCAATCTGCCGTTCCGCTTTTCCGACTGCGATACGACCATCCGCGAAGTCGGGCCGGACCTCGGTCAGCACAATGCGGAGGTGGCAACGTCGCTGGGCTTCACTGCGGCCGAGATTGACGCCATGCAGACCGATGGCGTGTTGTATTCGAAAGCGAGGCCGTGATGAGCGACCAGTACGCAGTGATCGGCAATCCGATCGGACACACGAAGTCGCCGCTGATTCACGGGTTGTTTGCTGAAGAATCGCATCAGGACATTTCGTACACGGCGATCGAAGGACCGTTGGAGCCGGACGACGCTTTCGCGGCGACGGTGCGGTCGTTTTTCGCCGCCGGCGGCAAGGGCATGAACGTGACGGCCCCCTTCAAGCTGAAGGCGTTCGCGATGGCCGACGAACGCAGCGAGCGCGCCGCACTCGCCGGCGCGGCGAATACGCTGAGCTTCAGGGACGGCCGCATCATCGCGGAGAACTTCGATGGCGTCGGCCTGGTACGCGACATCGAAGTCAACCTGAACCTGCCGATGGCCGGCAAGCGCGTGCTGGTACTCGGCGCGGGAGGCGCAGTGCGCGGCGCACTGCTGCCGTTCATCGCGGCGCGTCCTGCGGAACTCGTCGTCGCGAACCGGGATGTCGCGAAGGTCGAGGCGCTGATCGCACGAGTCGCGACAGGCGATTCTCTCGTCGCTTGCGGCTACGACGACCTCGCAGCCATGGGACGCTTCGACCTCGTCGTCAACGCGACGTCGGCGAGCCTCAGCGGCGAACTCCCGCCAGTGCCGCCGAGCGTATTCGACCCGCGCGGAGCAGCTTACGAGCTCGTCTACGGCAAGCGTCTCACCCCGTTCCTGAGACACGCGCGCCACGCCGGCGTGCTGGGTATCGCGGATGGTGTCGGGATGCTCGTGGAGCAGGCGGCCGAAGCATTCGCATGGTGGCGGGGCGTACGGCCTGAGACGCGCGCGGTGATCGACCGGCTGACCGTTCCGCTCGATTGAACGGGCGCGATCGACAACAGTCGCTCCCGTTCGATATCCGTCGGATGCATTTCCCCCATGACCTGGGTCCGAACCCAGGTCGGGGCGAATTCAATGACGCAATCGACTCGTGGTGAACCGGCCTCGCCATCGCGTGCCGCTCGCAACCGGGGTGTTCATGACTGCGGTCGGCGTGGACGTCGCCGCCCTCTACGCTGCGACCGCGGGCGGGCGAGCGGCGGTTGCCGAACGAGGCGCTGCCGTTTGGGGGGCAGCGACGCGCGGCGCGGATGCGCTCACGTCGTCGATCTTGAAGACGGACACCGCGTCACGCAGCGCCTGGGCCTGCTGGGCCATCGACTGCGTAGCAGCCGATGCCTCCTCGACCAGCGCGGCATTCTGCTGGGTCACCTGGTCCATCTGGCTGACCGCTTGACTGACCTGCTCGATACCTGTGCTCTGCTCCGCCGCGGCGGCAGCCATTTCGCTCATGATGTCCGTCACGCGCTTGACCGACTGGACGACCTCGCTGATCGTGCTGCCCGTTTCCTCAACGAGCTTCGAACCCGCGTCCACCCGGCTCGCCGAGTCGCCGATCAGATCCTTGATTTCCTTGGCCGCGCTGGCACTGCGCTGGGCAAGCGTGCGGACTTCGCCTGCCACGACGGCAAACCCCCGCCCTTGCTCACCGGCGCGAGCTGCCTCGACCGCCGCATTGAGCGCGAGGATGTTGGTCTGGAATGCGATTCCTTCGATGACCGTGATGATCTCCGCCATTTTGGCCGAGCTGTCGGAGATGCCGTGCATGGTCTCGACCATCCGCCCGACCACTTCGCCGCCGCGCTGCGCGATGTCTGACGCGGTATTGGCCAGCGAGGTCGCCTGCCTTGCGTTATCGGCGTTGTGACGAACCGTGCCGGCCAGTTCTTCCATGCTCGACGCCGTTTGCTCCAGTGACGCTGCCTGCTCTTCGGTGCGGGAGGACAAGTCGGTGTTGCCGCTCGCAATTTGCGCGCTGGCCGTCGCCACGCTTTCCGCATTGCTGCGGACACTGCGCACGACGTCGGCGAGCGAACGCTGCATGGCGCCAAGCGCAGCCAGCAATGGCGAGATTTCGTCGGCATGGGAATCGACGACTGCAACGGTAAAGTTGCCATCGCGAACGCGTTCAGCCACTTTCTGCGCT
This sequence comes from Burkholderia vietnamiensis LMG 10929, assembly GCF_000959445.1. Classification (NCBI taxonomy): domain Bacteria; kingdom Pseudomonadati; phylum Pseudomonadota; class Betaproteobacteria; order Burkholderiales; family Burkholderiaceae; genus Burkholderia; species Burkholderia vietnamiensis. The sequence continues at coordinate 1,315,212 of NZ_CP009630.1, forward strand.
TCGCCAATACGGCTGCGAAGGCTGCTTCCGATATACCAGGAGAACGCAATGAGGCCGCTCGCGATTATCGCCACCAGGCTCACCAGCAGCACCCGGATCGACCGCAAGGCTCCCTCGATTGCCGCGACCTGGTCGCCGAGTTTCTCGCCTTGTCTCGCCCGCTCCTCGCCCAGCCATTTCTGAATACGCGCGAAGGTGGGGGCCGTTTGCGCTGTCAACATCTGGAACGCTTCATCACGATGGCCCTCCTGAACCAGCCGAAGATTGGCATCCGCCACCGGCCATGCATCGGCTTGCATTTTGAGCCAGACATTCCGAAAGGCTTCCCTTCCTTCCTCGGTGGCAATGTTGCTCAAGAACGCATCATCGTTGCGACGAATCTGTTGGCGCGCCGCATCGATGCTCTGCGCGGCGGCCAGTACGTCGCCAGGTGACGACACCAGCATCGCGTGCCGCAAATTCAGCAATACCTGCGTCACGCTGAGTTCAGTGCTTGCAATGCGCTCCAGCTGTTGCATTCGCACATTGCCCGCAGCGGCTGCAATACGCTGCGCGTCGGTCAACTGGATCCACGAGATGGCGGCAACTGCCGTCAAGGCAACGATCAATGTGGCCGACACTGCGTACAGTCGATGAGTCAGGCTGAATCGCGCAAGGAGTTTCATGGGGAATGAATGGAGAGAGTGATCGATCAAGCGGCAAAATCCGCGCAGCGGGCATGGGCCAGCGCCCGCCGACGCGGCGCCCACTGACACAATTGATTTACGGCTTGAACGCCGGCCAGGATTAGCGCTCGATCCAGGAACAGTGCCTTCCGACAATTGCAATGTGTTGGCTTGACAGGTTGCGATAGAGCGACTGCGGAGAGATTTCCAACGCTTGCGACACCGTGACGCGTTGCTTTGAGCGACAACACTTGGCCATGTTGTTCGGCCCGATCATTGCGTGTGGCTTAAGGCCTGCCGCATCGTTGGGAGCATCGAATGAAGTTTCGCGAGTTGCCGCTGGCAGCGTCGAGCCTTGCCGCGATCCGAAGCCTCTCACCCATCGCGACAACTTGCTGCCGCTTCTTGCGCTCGTGCGCCTCGTGGGCCCCCGCCGCTTCGCCCTCGACACGCGCGCATCCCTACCCTCATCGACACGCATCCGGCCGCAACGAAAGGCACTGACGCGCGGCACGGTAAAATTCGTGCTCGCCGCATTGCGGCGCCGCACCGGGCATGACGTCCGGCGCCGCTTTCCGACGATCGACGACCCCGTGCATCGGCGCCGCCGTCTCGCCGCGTTTCACCCCTTCATCGTGTCCCGGACCATGACTTACTCGCTCGCCACCACCTACACCCGGGAACTCGAAATCCGCAAGAGCCGCTTCATCGCATTCGCGATTCCCGTCGAAGACCGCGACGCCGCGATGCAGGCGCTGCAACAGCTGCGCGACGCGCATCCGGCCGCGACCCACGTCTGCTGGGCGCTGCTCGCGGGCGGACAGTCGGGGATGTCGGACGACGGCGAGCCGTCGGGCACCGCAGGCCGGCCGATCCTCGAAGTGCTGCGCCATCACGATCTGGACGGCGTGCTCGGGGCGGTGGTGCGCTACTACGGCGGCGTGAAGCTCGGCGCGGGCGGCCTGGTGCGGGCATACACCGATGCGATCGCATCGACGCTGCTCGATGCCGAGCGCGTCGAACGGATTCACTACACGCGGCTCGCGATCGAAATCGGCTATCCGGACGAGGCGCGCGTGCGGCGCTGGATAGAACAGGCCGGTTACACGCTCGTCGACAGCGCGTACGGCATGACGGTGCGGCTCGTGATCAAGCTCCCCGAAACCGCCGCCGCCGCGGCCAAAACGGCGTTGTTCGACCTGACGCAGGGCCGTTCGGGCTTCCCGGCGCTGTGACGCAGGCGGCCGCGCGCGGCCGCCTGCGAATGCTCAATACACCTCGGGGACGATCATGCTGTCCGGCACCTGACGACGGATGTAATCCTCGTGATGCTCGCGCTGCGGCAGATCGATCGTCGGGCGCGGCACCTCGTGATACGGCACCTGGGTCAGCAGATGGTGGATGCAGTTCAGCCGCGCGCGCTTCTTGTCGACGGCCTGCACGACCCACCACGGCGCGTCCGGGATGTGCGAACGCTGCAGCATCTCCTCTTTCGCGGCCGTGTAGGCTTCCCAGCGGCGACGGCTCTCGAGATCCATCGGGCTCAGCTTCCACTGCTTCAGCGGATCCTCGATGCGGCTCTGGAAGCGCAGCTCCTGCTCGGGGTCGGTGATCGAGAACCAGTACTTGACGATCTGAATCCCGCTGCGCACGAGCATCTTCTCGAACTCGGGCACCGAGCGGAAGAACTCCTCGTATTCGTCGTCGGTACAGAAGTTCATCACACGCTCGACGCCCGCGCGGTTGTACCAGCTGCGATCGAACAGCACGATCTCGCCGCCGGCCGGCAGATGCGCGACGTAGCGCTGGAAATACCATTGCGTGCGCTCGCGGTTGTTCGGCGCCGGCAGCGCGGCGACGCGGCATACGCGCGGATTCAGCCGCTGCGTGATGCGCTTGATCACGCCGCCCTTGCCGGCCGCGTCGCGCCCCTCGAAGATCACGACGAGCCGGTGCCCGGTGCTGACGACCCAGTCCTGCAGCTTGACGAGCTCACCCTGCAGCCGGAACAGCTCGCGGAAATACTGCTTGCGTACTTCGCGCCGCTCCGGCGAAAACAGCAGATCGTCGGCATTGTCGAAGCGGCGATCGTCGAGCTCCATTTCGAGCTCTTCGTCGTACGCGTCGACGAGGTCTTCCTCCAGACGGCGGCGGCGGTCCTCGCGCGCTTCCGGAGCGGTGAAGTCGTCGGTCTCGGTGCGGTTGTCGTTGTCGCCCATGGGGCCTCCTTCCATCAATTGACGCAAGCAAACGCTTCCATTATCCCAGCGTCGCGCGTCAAATTGATGAAAAAGGGGCCGGTCCGCCGGCGGACCGGCCCGCGCCGTCAGCGGATGATGCGCGTGACGCCGCGCCCGCGCGGGTCGGCCATCGCTTCGGGCGTCCTGCCGTCGATCTTGATCACCTGGATGTCGCCGCTGAAATCCTGCCCCTTCAGCGTATAGCCGCGCGCTTCGAGCTGTGCCGCCAGTTCGCCTTCGATCGGGCGATACGGCTCCCAGTAGATCGTATTCGGCGGCAGCAGCTGATGATGAAAGCGCATCGCGGCCACCGCGTCCTTCAGCGGCATCCTGAAGTCGTAGATGTTGTTGATCACCTGGAAGATCGACGTGAAGATCCGCGAGCCGCCCGGCGTGCCGATCACGAGCGACACCTTGCCGTTCTTCGTCATGATCGTCGGCGACATCGACGACAGCGGGCGCTTGTTCGGCTCGATCGCATTCGCGTCGCTGCCGACCACGCCGAACATGTTCGCGACGCCGGGCTTCGCGGAGAAGTCGTCCATCTCGTCGTTCAGCACGATGCCGGTGCCGTCGGCGATCACGCCCGAACCGAAATAGCCGTTGATCGTGTACGTGTTCGACACCGCGTTGCCCCACTTGTCGACGACCGAGAAGTGGGTCGTCTCGGCCTTCTCCGGCATCGACGTGCCGAGGCCCGGCTGGACGCTCTTCGTATCGCTGATCCGCGACGGGTTCACCTCGGCCGCGCGCTTCGCGAGATACGCGTCGTCGATCAACCGCGCGATGGGCACCTTGTAGAAGTCGGGATCGCCGAGATACTGCGCGCGATCGGCGAACACGCGCTTCTCGATTTCGGCGACGAGGTGGATGTACTGCGGCGAGTTGAGCTTCACGCCGGCGAAGTCCTGCTTCAGGTCGGCCTTCATCTTCAGCAGCTGCACGAGGCCGATGCCGCCCGAGCTCGGCGGCGGCGCGGTGATCACGTCGTAGCCGTTCCATTTCGCCTGCACCGGCTGGCGCCACACCGCGCGGTATCGCGCGAGATCCTCGGTCGTGATGAGCCCGTTGCCGTCGCCCGTCTTCATCGACGCGGCGATCAGCTCGGCCGTCTTGCCCTTGTAGAAGCCGTTCGCGCCGTCGTTCGCGATGCGTGCGAGCACGTCGGCGAGATCGGGCTGCTTGAAGTTCTCGCCGGCCTTCATCGTCGAGAAGTACTTGTCGAAGTTGGTCTTGCCGCCGAACTCCTTCGATGCGTCGACGCCGCGCTGCGCGAGCTGCTCGTCGACGACGAAGCCGTCGCGCGCATAGTGGATCGCCGGCGCGAGCACCTGCTTCCATTTGAGCTTGCCGAAGCGCTTCTGCGCTTCCCACATGCCGGCCACGGTGCCCGGCACGCCGGCCGCGCGCGGGCCGTAGAGGCTCATGCCCTCGACGACGTTGCCGCTCTTGTCGAGGTACATGTCCTTGGTGGCGGCGAGCGGCGCGCGCTCGCGGTAGTCGATGAAGTACGGCTTGCCGTCCTTGTAGATCGTCATGAAGCCGCCGCCGCCGATGTTGCCGGCCTCGGGATACGTGACGGCGAGCGTGAAGGCGATCGCCACGGCCGCGTCGATCGCATTGCCGCCTTCCTTGAAGATCTGCTCCGCAGCGTCCGCGCTGTACTTGTCGGCCACCGCCACCGCCGAGCTCGTCAGCAGCGCCGGCTGGGGCGCCTTCGCCCAGGCCGGCGCGGCCGGCACGAAGCCGAGGCCCGCTGCCGTTACCAGCACCACGGCGGATGATTTGAACCGGTTCAGCGTAGTCATTGGATGTTCCCCATGTTGAGTTGCGGGGGCCGGGATCAGGCCCTGATCCGCTTATAGCCGCAGCCGCGGCGACGCCGATATGTCGATTTCGTAGTCGAGAGGGGAATATGCAGGAAGAAGTCGTCGGTGGCTACGGATTGCGATGGGCTGTGTGGGGTTGGGTACATGTTGGCGGGGCGGTGAGCGTGAAGTGTGGGGGCGGGTCGGGGCGCGGTGGGCGAGTGCCGTTTGCCGTTTGCCGTTTGCCGTTTGCCGTCTGCCGAGTGCCGTCTGCCGAGTGCCGTCTGCCGAGTGCCGTCTGCCGAGTGCCGTCTGCCGAGTGCAAAAAATCCGCGCGCGAATCGCCCGCTACGCGGGCCGATCTGCGAAGATAGCGCCCCGCTTTCGCGTGCGATCCCGCCCGCCCGGATCGCACGCTTCACGTTTTTTCGTTTCGTCTCGTATGGCATCACACAATGCGCATCATGCGTCGGGATTCGCAGCCGGCGTCGCCGCCGCCGTTCTCGTCGTGCAAACCGGCGCCAGCGGCCCTTGGCATGCGGGCCTGTTCGCCGCATTCGCGGCCGGCGTCGTCGGCGGCACCGCGCCCGACTGGCTCGAAGTCGCGTGGTGGACGCGCAAGCGCCGCCTGTGGATCACGCACCGCACCATCACGCACTGGGGCATCGCCTGGGTTGCGCTGCTTGCGCTCGGCTGGCACGGCCTCACCCATCGTCCGCATCCGCTGTGGGCCGCGCCGCTGTTCGGCTTCGCGTGCGGCGGCGTGATGCATCTGCTCGCCGACTGGCCCAATCCGCTCGGCGTGCCGTGGATCTGGCGGCGTCACTCGCTGAATCTCTGGAAGAGCGGCCACTGCGATCTGCTCGTCGTCGCAGCCGCATGGGGCGGCACGCTTTGGCTCACGCAGTCGCTGTGGACGCGCACGCCCTTGCTCGAGCACTGGCTCGGCTGGTTGCAGCGCGTGTAGGCGCGTTCGGCGCGTCGGTCTCGTCGGTCTCGTCGGTCTCGTCGGTCTCGTCGGTCTCGTCGGTCTCGTCGGTCTCGTCGGTCTCCTCGGTCTCCTCGGTCTCCTCGGTCTCCTCGGTCGCGTCGGTCGCGTCGGTCGCGTCGGTCGCATCGGTCGCATCGGTCGCATCGGTCGCATCGGTCGCATCGGTCGCATCGGTCGCATCGGTCGAATCGGTCGAATCGGTCGAATCGGTCGAATCGGTCTCGTCGGTCTCATTGGCCGCACGAGCCGCACGTGCACCCGCAAGCAGCTCGCCCGGCCGGCCGCTCCCAGCGCCATTCACACAACAACACAGCCTCCCCCAACCACCCGCCCCCCGTAACCAACCGGCGCCATCCCCGCGCGCGCCTATTGAAACCCCGCGCGCGCACCTCATCTGCATTCCTGAAGCGCGCGTTCGCCGCGCGGCCCACGCCCGACACGCGCACGCGACGTCTGGCACACTGACGATGCGCGTCGCCGTTCGCGCGCCCGCTCGCTCGCACCCCATTTCAACGCACCGATGGACGTCACCGCCACCCGCCCCGCCCAAGCGCTCGACGCGTTCCACCCGGCCGTCGCCGCGTGGTTCCGCCGCACGTTCGCCGCGCCGACCGGCGCGCAGGCGCTCGCGTGGCCGCACATCAAGGCGGGCCGCTCGACGCTGGTCGCCGCGCCGACCGGCTCGGGCAAGACGCTCACCGCGTTCCTGTGCGCGCTCGACGATCTCGTGCGCGACGCGCTCGCCCACGATGGCGCGCTGCCCGACGCGACGCTCGTCGTCTACGTGTCGCCGCTGAAGGCGCTGTCGAACGACATCCACGTGAACCTCGACGCGCCGCTCGCCGGCATCGCCGAGTCACTCGCCCGCCTCGGCCTGCCGGTGCCGGCGATCCGCACCGCGGTGCGCACCGGCGACACCACGCAGTCCGAGCGCGCCGCGCTGCGCAAACGCGCGCCGCACATCCTCGTGACGACGCCGGAGTCGCTGTACGTGCTGCTGTCGTCGACGTCCGGGCGGCAGATGCTGTCGAGCGTGCGTTCGGTGATCGTCGACGAGATCCACGCGCTCGCGTCGTCCAAGCGCGGCAGCCATCTCGCGCTGTCGCTCGAGCGCCTCGACGCGCTGACGGGCCGCGCGCTGCCGCGCATCGGGCTGTCGGCCACGCAAAAGCCGATCGAGGCGGTCGCGCGCTTCCTGGTCGGCGGCCCGGCCGACGCGCCGCGCGACTGCACGATCGTCGATACTGGCCACACGCGCGAACGCGACCTCGCGCTCGAACTGCCGAACGTGCCGCTCGAACCGGTGATGGCGACCGACGTGTGGGACCAGGTGTACGACCGCATCGCCGCGCTCGCGGCCGCGCATCGCACGACGCTCGTGTTCGTGAACACGCGGCGCACCGCCGAACGCATGGCGCGCCATCTCGCGGAGCGTCTCGGCAAGGACGCGATCGCCGCGCATCACGGCAGTCTCGCGAAGGAACACCGCTTCGAGGCCGAACAGCGGCTGAAGCGCGGCGAGCTGAAGCTGCTGGTCGCGACCGCGTCGCTCGAACTGGGCATCGACATCGGCGACGTCGATCTCGTCTGCCAGGTCGGCTCGCCGCGCGGCATCGCGCCGTTCCTGCAACGCGTCGGCCGCTCGGGCCACCACGTCGGCGGCGTGCCGAAGGGCCGCCTGTTTCCGCTGTCGCGCGACGAGCTGGTCGAATGCGCGGCGCTGCTCGACTGCGTGCGGCGCGGCGAGCTCGACACGCTGCGCATTCCCGAAGCGCCGCTCGACGTGCTCGCCCAGCAGATCGTCGCCGAGGTCGCCTGCACGCCGTGGCAGGAAGATGCGTTGTACGCGGCCTTCACGCGCGCGGCGCCCTATGCGCGCCTGTCGCGCGAGCGCTTCGACGACGTGCTCAAGATGCTCGCCGAAGGCTTCACGAGCCGGCGCGGCGTGCGCGGCGCGTATCTGCATCGCGACGTGGTCGGCGGCACGGTGCGCGGCCGCCGCAACGCGATGATGACCGCGACGACGTCGGGCGGCACGATCCCCGACATGGCCGACTACGCCGTGCTGCTGGAACCGCAGGGCATCCAGGTCGGCACCGTCAACGAGGATTTCGCGGTCGAGAGCCTGGCCGGCGACGTGTTCCAGCTCGGCAATCAGTCGTACCGGATCATTCGCGTCGAGACGGGCCGCGTGCGCGTCGAGGATGCGCGCGGCCAGCCGCCGAGCATTCCGTTCTGGCTCGGCGAAGCGCCGGGACGCAGCGACGAGCTGTCGGCAGCGGTCGGCCGGCTGCGCGCGCGGCTCGACGGGTTGCTCGCCGAAGGCGACCGGCTCGTGCAGGCCGGCGAGCGCGAGCCCGCGCGGATCGATCGGCCGCGCGGCGCGAGTGCGGGCGCGGGCGCGAACGGCGCAGCGGCCAAGTCGAAATCGAAGTCGAAGCCGATCGAAGCGTCGCGCAGCAATGCGACAGACACCGCCCTCGCCGCCGCGGAAAGCCGTCTCGCGCCGGCGCTGCGCTGGCTCGTCGACGAGCTTCGGCTATCGCCCGAAGCGGCGCGCCAGATCGTCGATTACCTCGCACGCACGCGCGCGGCGCTGGGCGCGCTGCCGACCCAGCACACGCTCGTGATGGAGCGTTTCTTCGACGAGTCGGGCGGCACGCAGCTGGTGATCCATTCGCCGTTCGGCAGCCGCATCAACCGCGCGTGGGGGCTCGCGCTGCGCAAGCGCTTCTGCCGCAGCTTCAACTTCGAACTGCAGGCGGCCGCGACCGACGACGCGATCGTCCTGTCGCTGTCGCTCGCGCACAGCTTCGCGCTCGACGAAGTGTGGCGCTACCTGCGCTCCGCCAGCGCCGAGCATGTGCTGGTGCAGGCCCTCCTCGACGCGCCGCTGTTCGGCGTGCGCTGGCGCTGGAATGCGACGACCTCGCTCGCGCTGCCGCGCTTCACCGGCGGCCGGCGCACCGCGCCGCAACTGCAGCGGATGAAGAGCGACGATCTGCTCGCGACCGTGTTCCCCGATCAGGCCGCCTGCCTCGAGAACGTCGTCGGCGAACGCGAGATCCCGCATCATCCGCTCGTCGACCAGACGCTCGACGATTGCCTGCACGACGCGATGGACACCGACGGTTGGCTCGCGCTGCTGCGCCGGATCGAAAGCGGCGAAATCGAGCTGATCGCGCGCGACCTGCCCGCGCCGTCGCCGCTCGCGGCCGAGATCCTGAACGCGAAGCCGTATGCGTTCCTCGACGATGCGCCGCTCGAGGAGCGCCGCACGCAGGCCGTGCAGTCGCGCCGCTGGAGCGACCCCGAATCCGCCGACGATCTCGGCGCGCTCGACGCCGATGCGATCGCCGCGGTGCGCGACGAAGCGTGGCCGCTCGCACGCGACGCGCATGAAATGCACGATGCGCTGCTCACGCTCGCGTGCGTCGCCGACAGCGAGGCGAACGCGCACGACGGCTGGCCCGCATGGCTCGCGGCGCTCGCCGAACACCGTCGCGCGACGCGCTGCGTCACGCCCGACGGCCAGGTGCTGTGGGTGCCGGTCGAACGTCTGGTGTGCATGCGCGCGCTGCATCCCGACGCACGTTTCAGCCCCGCGCTGAAGGTGCCCGCGGCGTGCGCGCAGCCGTGGGAAGCGGACGCGGCGCTCGTCGACGTGATCCGTGCGCGGCTCACCGGCTTCGGGCCGCTGACGGTCGGCGCGATCGCCGAGCCGCTCGGCCTGCCACCCGCGTCGGTCGAGACGGCGCTCGCCGCGCTGGAGCGCGAGGGCTACGTGATGCGCGGCCGCTTCACGCCCGGCGCGACGAACGACGAATGGTGCGAACGCCACCTGCTCGCCCGGATTCATCGCTATACGGTCAAGCGCTTGCGCCGCGAGATCGAGCCGGTCGAGCGCGCGGATTTCATGCGGTTCCTGTTGCACTGGCAGCACCTGACGCCCGACACGCGCGGCACGGGCCGCGACGCGCTCGCGGCCGTCGTCGAGCAGCTCGAAGGATACGAGGCGGCGGCCGGCGCCTGGGAAGACGCGCTGCTGCCTGCGCGCCTGACCGACTACACGGCCGGCGGCCTCGACGAGCTGTGCCGCTCGGGCAAGCTCGTGTGGACGCGCATCGGCGCACCGGCACGCGCGGCCGGCACGCCGGTGAAGACCACGCCGGTCGTGCTGCTGCCGCGCCGCCACCTGCGCGCATGGCAGGCGCTGCGCGACCCCGACGCGCAACCGGCGTTGTCCGCGCGCGCGACGCAGGTACGCGACGCGCTCGTCGCCCATGGCGCGATGTTCTTCGACGCGCTGCTCGACGAGTTGCACATGCTCCCCGTCGAGCTCGAGCAGGCGCTCGGCGAGCTGGTGTCTGCCGGCCTCGTGAATGCGGACAGCTTCGCCGGGCTGCGCGCGCTGCTGAAGCCGGCGGTCAAGCGCAGCGCGACGTATGCGCCGCGCACGCGGCGCGGCGGCGCATTGATCGGCGGGATGGACGATGCGGGCCGCTGGGCGCTCGTGCAGCGCGGCGCGGTGCCGGACGATGCCCCGGCGCCCGCGCCGAAGCGCGGCGCAACGGCGACCGATCCCGATGCGCTCGAGCACATCGTGTGGACGCTGCTGCGCCGCTATGGCGTGGTGTTCTGGCGGCTGCTCGAGCGCGAGGCCGACTGGCTGCCGAGCTGGCGCGAGCTCGTGCGCGTGCTGCAACGGCTCGAGGCGCGCGGCGAGATTCGCGGCGGCCGCTTCGTCGCCGGCATCGCGGGCGAGCAGTTCGCGCTGCCGGAAGCGATCCCGGTCCTGCGTGAAGTGCGCCGGCAGCCGGGCGACGGGCAGTACGTGTGCGTGACCGGCGTCGACCCGCTGAACCTTGCCGGCACGCTGCTGCCCGGCGACAAGGTGCCGGCGCTCGCCGGCAATCGCGTGCTGTTCCGCGACGGCGTGCCGATCGCGTCGCTCGTCTCGGGCACGTTCCACTACGCGGCCGACCTGATGCCCGCCGCGCGCGAGGATGCGCGGCTGCGGCTCGCGCGCCGCCACTGACACAGGCTGACACGCCGCAGACCGCGGACTACTGAACGCCGCGCCGTTTCGCCATGCCGGTTCGGGTAGCATCGAACGACTCGACGCGCGCCCGACCGCGCGCATCCCACGCGTTCCGGAGACTGCCTTTCATGCCCTCGCATGCCGATTCGCCTGCCGTCCATCACGCAGGCTCGTTGACGATTTTCCAGGGCGCCGCGCTGTATATCGGCGCGGTGCTCGGCACCGGCGTCATTGCGTTGCCGGCGCTCGCCGCCGAGGTCGCCGGGCCGGCCTCGCTGCTCGCGTGGGCGGCGCTCGTCGTGCTGTCCGGGCCGCTGGCGGCGACCTTCGCCGCACTCGGCGCGCGCTATCCCGACGCGGGCGGCGTGTCCACCTACGCGCGCCGCGCGTTCGGGCCGAAGGCCGCGGCGATCGTCGGCTGGTGTTTCTATTTCGCGGTGCCGGCCGGCGCACCGGCCGCCGCGATGTTCGGCGGCGCATACGTGGCGGCCGTGATCGGCGGCGGGCATACGACCGTCGTGGTCACGGCCGCCGCGCTGATCGCCGCCGTATCGGCCGCGAATGCGTTCGGCGTCACGGTGTCGGGCCGCATGCAGCTCGTGTTGTCGGCGTTGCTCGTCACGCTGTTGCTCGCCGCCGTGCTCGCGTCCGCGCCGCATGCGCGCCCGGAGAACCTGCAGCCGTTCGCGCCGCACGGCTGGCTCGCGGTCGGTCAGGCCGCGGCGCTGCTGGTGTGGAGCTTCGCGGGCTGGGAGGCGATCACGCACCTCGCCGCCGAATTCCGCCGGCCGGCGCACGACATGCCGCGCTCGGCCGGCATCGCCGTCGTGGTGGTCGGGTTCCTGTATCTGTCGGTCGCCGCGGCCAGCGTGACGGTGCTCGGCCCGTCGGCCGGCGCGTCGGGCGCGCCGCTCGCGGAACTGATCGCGCGCGGCATCGGCGGCCATGCGCAGGTGCTGGCCGCGGCCGCGGCGCTGCTGCTCACGCTCGGGACGATGAACGCGTATTTCGCCGGCGCGGCGAAGCTCGGGGCCGCGCTCGGGCGCGACGGCGCACTGCCCGCGTGGCTCGCGCAAGGCAGTCAGGTGGGCGGCGTGCCGCGCCGCAGCCTCGGCGTGATCGCGGCGCTGGCCGCCGCCGCGCTGGCCGCGACCGCGTTCTCCGACGTCGGGCCGAAACCGCTCGTGCTCGTCACGTCGGGCTGCTTCGTGATGGTGTACGGGCTCGGCGCCGCCGCCGCGCTGAAGCTGCTGCCACGTGCGAGCGCCGCGTATCGCTGCGCGTGGGTTTCGCTGATCGCCGTGGCCGGGCTGTTTCTGACGACCGGTTGGTATTTGTTCTTCCCGTTGCTGCTGGCGGGCGCGGCGCTGCTTTATCTGCGGCTCGCGCGACGGCGCGCGTGACCGGCGCACTAACGTGCACTAACGCGCATTCGTGCGCGAGGCGCGGCAGCGTGCCGCGTTGCGTCGCCGCACGGCGCGTCGCCGATCGAATCTGTCGGCGCAACGAATCACCCCGATGACGTGAGGCCGGCGCTGAAGCCGCTGCCGGCGCCAGCCGCATCGCCGACCGAACGCTTCGCCGCGAACGACGACACCCGGCACCGCGCACCGGCCAGCCCAACTCAGCGCTCGCGGCGCCCCGGCTTGCGTGCAGCGCGCGGCGCGCGGCTCGCCTGCACGTCGCGCAACCGTGTGCGAGCGATCTCGCGCAGCGCGTCGATCAGCGTCCGGGCCACGGGCGACGGCTGAGCATCGGTGCGCAGCACGAGCCCGACCGGTTCGTCGGCACCGGCCGACGGCAACGGCAAGCGCGCGAGCGTACCGGCCGCGAGATCATATTCGGCCGCGTAGAGCGGCACGAACCACACCGCGTCGTTCTCGAGCGCAAGCGCGCGCGCGACCGACACCGACAACACCTCGATGAACGAATCGAGCGGCGGCGCGCCGCATGCGCCGAGCACCTGCTCGGCCGACTGGCGGATCAGCGTGCCGAACGGCGGCAGCACGACCGGATAGCGCGCCAGTTCGGCGGCCGGCGCGGCGCTGGCGAGCAGCGGATGGCCGGCGCGCACGACCGCGACCAGCGGCTCGTTGTACAACTGCTCGAAGGCGAGCCCGATCATCCGCTCGGGCTCCGACAGACGCCCGATCGCGCATTCGATCGCCCCCGCCTTCAACCGCTCCAGCAGCTCGGCATTCGCGGCCGTCGCGATCCGCACGACGACGCGCGGCCAGCGCGCGGCCAACGCCTTCATCAACGCGGGCGCGAGCGATGCGGCAACCGTCGGCAGCATGCCGATTTCGAGCGTCGCCGCAGCAGCCCCGCCCTCGCGCGCGAGCAGCCCGACGCCCTGCCGCAGCGCGAGCACGCACGCGTTCGCATGCGGGATGAACAGTTGCGCTTCGCGGGTCGGTTGCGCGCCGTGCCGCCCACGCTCGAACAGCTTCACGCCGAGGATCGCCTCCAGTTCGGCGATCGTCTTCGACACGGCCGGCTGCGTGATCGACAGACTTTCGGCCGCCTTCTGCACGCCGCCCAGTTGCGCGACCGCGAGAAAACACTGCAGGTGCCGGAATTTGACGCGGCCGTCCGCGATACGGTTATTCATAACGGGCAGTTATACGAATGACGATGTAGCGCCATTTTGCATAACTTTCCGGAAAGACCCAAGCGCGCCGCTGCGGCGTTACCCGTGACGCCGCAGCGCGTGGAAACCGGTCGGCTCCCAGATGCGCTTCGCGATCAGCAGGCCCGTTCCGCGCTTCTGCCCGAGCGGCGCCGACGACGACTCCGCGTGCAGCGCCGCCGCCTTGCTGCCGAGCCGCCGCAGTTCCTGCTCGAGTTCCGCCGCGGCCGCGTCGGTCAGCATCCCCTGCGAGAACATCATCGTCTCGCCCGGCCCGTCGAAGCGGCTGCCGAGAAAATCGTCGAGCACGTGCGCGTGGAAATACCGGCGAATCGGCCCACCCGGCAGCCAGTCGAAATCGCGGGCGACGCGCACGCGGATGCGGTCGCCCGGCAGCAGCGCGATCACGTTCATCCGGTCGAGCATCAGCAGGTACTTCACGCATTCGGCGTGCGTCAGGCAGTAGGCCGACACGATGTCCTGCACGGTCCAGTAATTGACCGCGCAGACGGCGACCAGCAGCAGCTTCTCGTCCGAGACCAGCAGCGCCTCCTGCTGCTCGGTCAGCACCCGCAGGCGCGGCGCGGACGCCGACGCCTCCTGCACCAGCTCGGCCAGCGTATAGCCGAGCAGTTGCGCGATCTCCACGACGCGCTCCAGCGTGAAGCGGCCGCTCGCGAACAGGCGCTTCACGCTCGTCTCGGACACGTCGAGCGCACGCGCGACGTCGCGATAGGTCATTCCATGCGCCTTCAACAGGCGCTTCAACGTGTGGATGAGTTGGGCGGTTTCGGTCATTCCAGTATCGAAAAATGATGCTCCAGGTCGGATATTAGGCTACCGACGCATCCGCGTGAGCACTTTGGGTTACTCATCTGCATAATCCGCTCCGTGCTGTCACCCACCGACGGAGCCGCGATGAACACCCGCACCGACGCCCCTGCCTTCGAGCCGCATCACCCCGCGCTGCGCGCGGCGCGCGACACCGAGCGCATGCTGCCGCTCGCCACGCTGCGCACGCTGGCGGCCGGCGCGCACGTCGGCGATCTGCTGTTCATCCGCGCGCCGTCCCGCAAGCCGGGCGACGCGGCCGACCACGGCGGCTCGTGGGCCGACCGGTTCGGCATCGTCGTCGATACGTCCGGCGACGAGCCGCTGATCGCCGAACCCGCCTGGGCGCGTACGAAGCTCACGCCGCTGTCGCGTTTCGTCGCCCGGGCCGACGGCGGCCGCATCGCACTGGCGCGCCGCGTCGCGGCCGCGACTGCCGACGCGCAGCGCAGCGTGCACGCGCTGGCCGAACAGCGGATCGATGCGCTGCTCGGCGGCCACTTCAGCTTGCTGGCGGGACGCGGGTTCTGCGCCAACTACGTCGCCGACGTGATCGGCGTCGACCGTGCCGCGACGGCCGCCGCGCTGCTGCGCAGCGGCCGGCTGTCGGTCGAGTTCGACGGGATCGTGTTCGATCCCGCCCGCCCGTAACGACGAACCGCGCGGCGCGCGGGGAGACCTTCGAACAACAACAAGAAGAACCGACAAAAAGCAGCGACGGGCGGGCTGGAGGGCCGTGCACGGAGTCGTCACCGACGATGCGACGCCCGATCGCTTTCTCCGCCGGACGGATCTTCTGTCCGGCGGATTTTTCATTGGGCGGCCGACCATAACTCCCGGTTATGCAATTCGCGAAAAAAGGTCATTTTTCATAACTTTCCGGATTGGCTAAAGTCCTGCCATCCACTCACGCGAAATAACCCAACAGGAGACGCCCGATGGATTCCCCCACGATTCTCACGCCGCGCGACTGGCCGTCGCATCCCGCGTATGTCCATCCCGACTACCGTTCGTCGGTCAAGCGCGGCCCGACGCGCCCGATGATCCCGCTGAAGGAGCGGCTGCGCGACCAGTACGCGCCCGTCTACGGCGCGGAAGATCTCGGCCCGCTCGACCACGACCTGACGAAGAACGCGGTGAAGAACGGCGAGCCGCTCGGCGAGCGCATCGTCGTCACGGGCCGCGTGCTCGACGAGGGCGGCAAACCGGTGCGCAACACGCTCGTCGAAGTGTGGCAGGCGAACGCGGCCGGCCGCTACGTGCACAAGGTCGACCAGCACGACGCGCCGCTCGATCCGAACTTCCTCGGCGCGGGCCGCTGCATGACCGACGCCGAAGGCCGCTACCGCTTCCTGACGATCAAGCCCGGCGCCTATCCGTGGGGCAACCATCCGAACGCGTGGCGTCCGAATCACATCCACTTCTCGCTGTTCGGCGACTACTTCGGCTCGCGCCTCGTCACGCAGATGTACTTCCCCGGCGACCCGCTGCTCGCGTACGACCCGATCTTCCAGGGCACGCCGGAGGCCGCGCGCGATCGCCTGATCTCGCGCTTCTCGCTCGACACCACCGAAGAAGGCCATGCGCTCGGCTACGAATTCGACATCGTGCTGCGCGGCCGTGACGCTACCCCGATGGAGCGCTGAACCATGACGACGCTGAAGCAAACCCCTTCGCAAACCGTCGGCCCGTACTTCGCGTACGGCCTGTGCCCGCAGCAATACGGTTACGACCTGAAGAGCCTGTTCACGCCGACGATCGCCGCACCGCATGCCGACGGCGAGCACGTGCTGCTGGTCGGGCAGGTGTTCGACGGCGACGGCAACGTCGTCAGCGACGCGATGCTCGAATTCACGCAGGTGGACGGCGCCGGCCGCTTTCCGGCATCGCGCGACGACGTCGCGAAGTCCGGCTTCACGGGCTTCGCGCGGGTCGGCACGGGCACCGATGCGCAGCACCGCTTCGTCGTCGAGACGGTGAAGCCCGGCCGCATCGCCGCCGACGAAGCACCGCACATCAACGTGACGGTGATGATGCGCGGGATCCTCACGCATGCGTTCACGCGCGTGTATTTCGACGACGAAGCCGCGGCGAACGCGGCCGATCCGGTGCTCAACCTGGTGCCCGCCGAGCGTCGCGCGACGCTGGTGGCGAAGCGCGACGCGCAGCCGGGGCGCCCGGTCGTGTATCGGTTCGACGTCCGCATGCAGGGGCCGGACGAAACCGTGTTCTTCGACGTGTAATTGCGCCGGCCGGTATCGGCCGGTCGATCACACCGGACCGCCGGGTCGACGCGCCGCCAGCAGGCGCGTCGTCCGGCGGTTTCGTTTTTCTCGCGAGCTTCGATGCCGTGTCGCAACATCCACGACCGGCGTGGGCGGATGCGCGCCCGTTCGGCGAATTCTGAACATGTATCAAACATGCGCTTGAAACGCATGCTGCACGAGCACATCGATTTCCTCAGACACGCGATATCGTTTGCGTGTTGTGCGGCGTATGCTTTCTTATCGCAAGCGAAGTGCCGCGATTGAATCGGGCCGCGCAGCAATTGCCCGAGCGATGCGTGATTTAAGCGGCGGCTCATTCGCGCGGTTTTTCTGACCGAGTGCCTTTACACGCGCCTGTCCCATACCCGGCAGGCGCTTTTTTTGTTCTTCGAGGCCGTAATCGATGCCCGTGTGTCGCAGCGCAGCGAGAGACCCAAGCGGCTCGAACGTGCCGTGCAAACAGCGCCTCTGCTCTGCGAAAATCCCCCGACGTACGGCGACGATGTACTCGAAGCGCGCGCGGTCATCGGCCGTCGCGACGTGATACTCGATTCGCGTGACACGCTTCGACGTGTCGAGCGTGTCTCCTCCTGTTCCTTGCCCTAACCCACCGGACCCGACCGTGCCCCACTCGCTCCTGCGCAGAAAACTACTGATCGGATTACCGCTGCTCGCCGGCACGTGCATGGCTCCCGCGCTGCGCGCAGCCGAAGAATCGCCGCTTGCCGAAATCGAGCGCAGAAGCGGCGGCCGCCTCGGCGTGTTCGCGATCGATACCGGCTCGGGACGCACGCTCGGCCATCGCGCCGACGAACGTTTCCTGATGTGCAGCACGTTCAAGGGACTGCTCGCCGCGCAGATCCTGGCACGCGTCGACAGCGGCTCGGAGCGGCTAGATCGCCTCGTCCACTACACGGAAAAGGACCTGATTTTCACGTCGCCGGTGACGAAGGCCAACGTCGCTCAGGGTGCGATGTCGATCGAGGCGCTCTGCCGCGCGGTTTTGGTGGAGAGCGACAACACGGCCGCGATCCTGCTGGTGCGCAGCGCCGGCGGCCCTGCGGCGCTGACGCGCTTCGTTCGCGGCCTCGGCGATACCGTGACGCGCTCCGACCGCTACGAGCCCGACTCGAACCGCTATCACGGCGTGCTCGACACCACCACGCCGAAGGCCATCGCCGCCACGGCGCAGCGCCTGCTGCTCGGCGACGTGCTCAGCGCCGGCTCGCGCGCGCGACTGGAGCGCGGCATGACCGACTGCAAGCCGGGGCTCAACCGGATTCGCGCCGTGTTGCCCGCCGGTTGGCAAGCCGCCGACCGGCCCGGCACCAGCGTCGACCGCGAGACGAACGACTACGCGCTAGTCCGTCCGCCCGGGCGCGCGCCGTTGCTCGTCGCCGTCTACTACGACGCGCCGGGTGTCAGCATGGACGCACGCGAGGCCGTGTTGCGCGAGGCCGGCTCGGCATTCGTGCAGTGGGCGACGAACGCGGGATGAACGGCGCCGACATGCGAAACCGGAAGATCGATTTCCTGCGGGGCTTTTCGATCCTGCTCGTGCTGTTTCACCATTTCAATATCGCTTACCGGCTCGACGACACTGCGCTGTCGCACGTATTCGGCTGGAATGCGGTGCGTGCCGTTGCGCGAAACGGCAACTACGGCGTCACGATGTTCTTCGTGATCTCCGGCTATCTGATCACGACGAACGCGATGCGGCGCTGGTCCGAACTCGGCCACGTCGATCTCGGAACGTTCTATGCGCTGCGCATCGCCCGCATCGTCCCCTGCCTCTTGCTGTTGTTGGCCATCGTCAACGCGCTGGCGCTGGCCGGCATCACGATCTTTCAGAATCATTCGCCGGCCGGCACGCCGGTTTCGTTCTGGCTGGTGAATCTCGCGTCGTTGACGTTCTGGATGAACGTGCTGGTCGGCTCTCACGGCTGGACCAACTATGCGCTCGGCGTGTTGTGGTCGCTTTCGGTCGAGGAAGTGTTTTATCTGTCGTTCCCGCTGCTGTGCGTCGCGCTTCGCCGGGAGGCGCGGCTCGTGGCGTTCTGGCTGCCGTGCATCGTCGCCGGCCCCGCCTATCGTTTCTTCCACCAAGGCGACGAGGGCGACTATCTCTATGCGTATCTCGCCTGCTTCGATGCCATCGCCATCGGTTGCTGCGCGGCATTGCTCGCACGCAAAGTCAAATGGCACGGCCGCGCGCAGACCATGTTCACGGGGTTGACGGCCGCGGGCATGGCGCTCGTCTACCTGTCCTGGCCGATCGGGCAAAGCAACGTGCTCGGCGTGACCGCCATTGCCTTCGGCACGGCGGTTCTGTTGCTGTCCGCGAATTGCGCAGCCGGCACGTCGCTGCGGCCCGCGCGCGTGTCCGCGCTCATCGAAGCGCTCGGCAAGCTCAGCTACGAGCTTTATCTGTTCCACCTTATCGTGCTCGGCTTGCTGAGGACCAGTTATCCGCCGTCGCATGTCACCGGCGACGAGAAATTGGCGCTTCTCGTCGGCTATCTGCTCCTTTCCGTCGGCCTGGGCGCAACCATTGCGCGCAACTACGCCGAGCCGTCGAACCGCATCGTCCGGAAGTGGCTGACGCCGAGACGTGCCAATCGGCAAGCGAACGCTCCGCGCCGAATCGGCGCGACGTCGAACCTCCCCGATCTGGATTCGCGCGAGCGGCTCGAATGAGCCGCCGCGGCGTCCGCAAGTTCGCCGGGCTTCCGCGCGCCGCTCGGCATCGTGTACCGCGCCTGCGTTAGATAGAAAAAATATCTCCAAATCATCGGAATCAAAAAAGATAGGGAAATTGGCTTCTCCTTGCCGGACGATATGATTCCCCAATCGCACGCACTACCCGATATGTGGGAAGCAGTCGCGCGCCGCAAGCGAGCCTTCGTCGACCGGCTCGCGCGGTGCCCGCTCTGAACGGAAAGGACACGCATGGCCCTCGACGCAAGACAACCTTCGATGCAAGCCCGTCTCAGTCATGGCGGACGGCATCCCGGCCGTTTGCCAGGCACGCTCGGCCAACCCTCGGCGAACCTCACCCGCACGTTTTCTTCAACGACACCTATTCATGCAAACGCACCGGACCATTCCGGACGGGGAATCTGCCATGCCTGACGCGAGCCTCGACCCAAGCCGCCTGCCTCCATCGCTGTGGGCGGCCACCGCCGCGCCCGCCGCTGCAACTGCGCCGCTGCCGAGCGGCACGTACTTCGCGGACCTGCTCGTCATAGGCGCCGGCTTCACGGGCCTGAGCGCCGCGCTGCATGCGGCCGAGCGCGGCGCCCGGGTGGTCGTGCTGGAGGCAGCGGAGATCGGCTGGGGCGCGTCGGGCCGCAACAACGGACAGGTGATCCCGGCCATGACGCGCGCGGATCCTGACGCGATCGTTGCCGAGTACGGCGCGGACAAGGGCGAAACGCTCGTCTCGCTGATCGGCGAATCTGCGAACACCGTGTTCGAGCTCGCACGCCGGCACCGGATCGACTGCGCGGCCGTGCAGGCTGGATGGATGCAGCCCGCACATCGCGCGAGCCGCCTCGCGCTTGCGCGCTCGCGCGTCGAGCAATGGCGGCGTCGCGGCGTCGAAGTGGAGTTGCTGGATCGCGATCGCACCGCCGAATTGACCGGCTCGTCGTTCTGGCACGGCGGCTGGCAGAACCCGACCGGCGGGCACGTGAATCCGCTTGCGTTCGTCCGCGGACTGGCGCGCGCCGCGCAGGACGCGGGCGCGTGCATCCATACGCACACGCCCGTGTCGTCGCTGACGCGACAGGGCACGCACTGGGTGGCCGCGCACGGCGACGCGGCGGTGCACGCCAGCCGGGTCGTGATTGCCACGCACAGTTACAGCGGCCACTCCACGCGCGCGCCGTGGCCCGGCATTGCGAAGGCGCTGCTGCCGATGCGCTCGTATCAGATGGCCACCCAGCCGCTACCGGCCGATCTGCGCGCCTCGATCCTGCCGCTCGATCACGCCATGTCCGATACGCAGTCGGATCTCCACTTCGCCCGCTTCGATCGCGACGGGCGACTCGTGACCGGCGGCGCGCTCGTCATGCCGATGGGTTATGAGCGCCGGCTGCCGCAGCGCATCGGTGCGCGCGTGCGGCGGATGTTTCCGCAGCTGAACGACGTGCCGCTTCGTTTCGAATATCTGTGGCATGGCGACTTCGCCGTCACGCGGGACCGGATGCCTCGCTTCGTGAAACTGGATGACGGTCTGTACACGTGGTTCGGCTGCAATGGTCGCGGCGTCGCATTGTCGACCGCGGTCGGCCCCGAGCTTGCGGAAGTGGCGCTGACGGGCGACGAGCGCGCGTCGCGGCTGCCGTTTTCCACGTTGCGGACGATCGCCGCCCATGCGCTCGTCAGGCGTGTTGCGATCGGCGCGATGCTCTATTACCGCTGGAAAGATCACCGAGATTAGGAACCTGCCATGACACAGCATCTTTCGGGAATCGACCATTTCGTCATCGCGGTGCGCGACCTCGATGCCGCGCGCGACGACTTTGCGCGGATGGGATTCGCACTCACGCCGCGCGGTTATCACACCATGGGCTCCGAGAATCATTGCGCGATGTTCGACGGCTGCTACCTCGAACTGCTGACGGTTCGCCGGCCGCATCCCGTCACGGCATTCTTCTCCGACTTTCTCGAACACGGCGACGGAGCGGCTGCGATGGTGGTCGCGACCGACAGCGCGGACGCGCTGTATCGCGACTGGCACGCGGCGGGCGTACCGGCCGAGCCGCCGGTGGCGTTTTCGCGGCCCGTCGCGACGCGCAACGGCACCGGCGATGCGAGCTTCCGCATCACGCAGGTCGACGTCGCCTATACGCCGGGCGGCCGCGTGTTCGCTTGCGAACATCTGACGCCGGAACTCGTCTACCCGCCCGGTGGCGCGCTGCATCCGAACGGCGTAACGAGCCTTGCGGGGATAACGATTGCCGTCGACGCTGCCGCGCTCGAGATGACCGTCGATCGCTACGAACGCGTGCTCGCAGCGAGCGCGACGCGCCTGGACGATGCGAGCTATCTGATCCGCTGCGGGAAGGTCGAGGTTCGTATCGACGGCGCAGCGCGCGCAGAGGCGCTGCGCGCCGGACCGCACTTCACCGAGCTCGCGTTCACGGTGCAGTCTCTCGATCGGCTTGCCGATGTGCTGGGCGGTGCCGGCGTCGAGATGCGGCGAAGCGAACGCGGTGTGGTGGTCGAGGGAGCGGTTTCGCACGGGGCGATGCTGCGCTTCGTCGAATGCGCGAGCGTGGGGCGGTTTTGAATGAGGCGGAGCGCGGGTGGGCCCGCGCCGGGCGTACAACCGGCGCACAGCACTCGCGCGACGGCAATCAGTCCGCGTTTTCCGACACGGATGGCGACGGGAGCCCGGCCAGGATGCCGTCAGATATCGCACGTTGGAAGCGCTCGACCAGGAAGTCCAGTAGCACTCTCACCCGCGGCGTCATATAGCGATTCCGGTTCAACACGGCATAAATGCCGGGTTCGCTTTCGATCCAGTCCGGCAGAACGACCTGGAGTTTGCCGGCGCGAATATCCGCTGCGGCGTCCCAGATCGTTTTTCGAGCGATGCCATATCCGGCCAGTGTCCACGCGCGAGCCAACGCGCCGTCATTGGTTTCCCACGCATTTTCCATTGCCACGGTGTGATTGCAACGCTTGCCTTCCGACACCAGGCGAAACTCGTTCAGTGGCCCTGCAGCCGTAACCAGAACGACGAACTCATGCGCAACCAGATCGGCCGGAACGAGCGGCGTGCCGCATTTGGCCAGATAGTCGGGGGACGCACATAGCACTCGCCAGTTCGGTGCAAGCCGGCGTGCAATCAGTGAGGGGGTGTTCGGCCGGCCAAATCGGATCGCGAGATCGACCTCGTCTTGCAGCAAATCCGATACCGAGTCGGTAAGGTCGAGTGCGATTTTGAGCTCGGGCTGCGTGCGGACGAAGGCTTCCAGCCAGGAGTTCAGCAGATGGCGACCGAAATCGGCCGATGCCGAGATCCGGACTTTGCCCCGCGCTATGCCCCGGCTCGCAGTGAGAGCAGCCTCGCCATCCTCGATGGCCCTCAATGCAATGCTGCAGTGATGGTGATATAGCCGCCCCTCTTCGGTCAGGCGTAGTTGCCTCGTATTGCGGTCGAATAGCCGCGTCGATAGTGCCGCTTCCAATTTGGCGAGCCGTGCGCTCGCTGCTGCTGGGGAAAATCCCAGCTTCCGGCCGGCGGCCGACAAATTGCCCAGTGCCGCCGCTTCCACGAACAAACGCATATCACCCAGTCGATCAGTTGCCATTCTTCATCCAGATTTGAGATGTATTCAAACGGGCGGCCAATTATCAAATCCGTATTTACCAAGCAGACTGCCACTTCGCAAGCCCGGATGCAGGCAAGCGAGGAAACATGGAGAGAAAGATGGATGAAGATTGCGGTGTAGCGGCCATTGGTATTGGATGCGCGGCGACGGTAAATCGTCTCCCGATGGCAGCGTTGCTCGCGTTGACGATGGCCAGCTTCATCGCCACGGCAAACGAAGCCGTACCGGCCGGCTTGCTTCCGGAGATTGCACGAGGGTTTCATGTGAGCGAAGCGTGGGCCGGGCAATTGGTGACGTGCTGCGCGCTCGGCTCCGGTGTAGCGGCCATCCCGCTGACCGCAGCCGTGCGCAGGTGGCAGCGCCGGCATGTCCTGCTACTGGTGCTCGGCGTCTTTGCGGCTTGCAATGCGATCACCGCAGTGTCGTCGAACTACATGCTGACGCTGGCGACGCGCTTTGCCGTGGGACTCGCCACCGGGCTCGCGTGGAGCCTTTTGGCGTCTTACGCGCGGCGCATGGTTCCCCCGGCGATGCAGGGACGCGCACTCGCGGTGGCGATGATCGGCATCCCTTTGGCGTTGTCGGTCGGTGTGCCGTTAAGCGTGTGGCTCGGCAGTATGGTCGGCTGGCGCAGCATCTTCGGCATCATATCCGGAATGTCGCTCGCGCTGATGGCCCTGGTGTGCTGGAAGGTTCCCGACTATCCCGGCGAGATGGCGGGCCAGCGTCTGCCGATGCGGCGAGTTCTCGCTATCCCGGGCGTGCGGTCCGTGCTGTTCGTGGTCAGCGCGTGGATTCTTCCGCACTACATTCTCTACACCTACATTGCGCCGTTCCTCGCATCCGTCGGACTCACCCGCGACATGGATTCGGTGCTGTTGCTGTTTGGTATCTCCGCCATGCTCGGGATTTGGGTAATCGGTGCTCTCGTTGACGGATCGCTGCGTCTGCTGGTGCTGGCTGGACTGGCGGCCTTCGCGATGGTTTCGCTGATATTCGGGCTGGGCGTCACGTCACCCGCGGTTATCTGGGTCGGCGTGGTGATATGGGGCTTCAGTTTCGGCGGTGCGCCGACACTTCTTCAAACTGCCCTGGCCGATGCAGCCGGCGATGGCGCCGACGTTGCGCAATCCGCGCTGGTGACGGTGTTCAATCTCTCGTTTGCTGGCAGTGGGATCATCGGTGGCGTATTACTTGAAACGACTGGTGTCGTTGCATTTCCGTGGGTGGTCTCGTCGCTGCTTGCGATTGGGCTGTTCACGGCATGGCGAGCGAAGACCCACGGCTTTCCGTCCGGGAAGCGCCGGTGAACGGACCGGGTGCCTCGTCAATGGCAACAGATTGAATGCGTTGATGTGCGCGACCGCTTGATTACGGCGAGCATCCCGATATGCGCGCTTTCGGCACCAGGCGGCGTAGCAAGTCCTCGTTCATATCGAATAGATCGAACGCCCGGGTCGGGCACCTACCGAGCCGGGCACTCATTCGGTTGAAATATACAGCCTTGCTGTATATTATTCGTTCACCCCTTCGGCCGGGGCGAACGAATTTCCGAACAATTGAGGACAAGCATGAACAGCAACGATCCCAAAGCTGTCGTCGAGCAGTTCAACTACGAAGTGATCCGGGACGGCAATCGAGCCTGCTTCGAAGCGCTCATGGCGCCCGACTTCGTCAACTGGTCCGCGCCGAATGAGGCGAGCCGAGGTGCCGAAGCGATGTGGGCAACGTTTGCGTCCGTGCTTCGGCCGGCCATTGCCGACATGGAGATCCACATTCACGAACAACTATGCGACGGTGACAAAGTCACGACGCGGAAGTCGATCACCGGCAAACATGTCGGGCCACTGCTGGGCGTCGACGCGACTGGCGACGACATTTCGATCGACGTCATCGATATCGTCCGCATTCGGGACGGGCAATATGTCGAGCATTGGGGCGTCAATACGCTTGCCGCCGTCGTTGCGCGACTTCGCGAACGCGCGGTGCAGCCGAAATGAGTCGGATCTCCAGGAATGCCTCTAGCGACCGCGCCGCTGAAGCCGCGGCGTTGGGCGAAGCGATTCGCGATGTCGTCAGCCGTCTGGTCAAGGTCGTTCGCGAGCAAAGCGGTACGCAATCGAACGCGCAGAACGAGACGCTTGCGCTACTCGAACGCTGCGGCCCGGTGAGTATCGCGACACTCGCCGTGCGCAGAGCCGTGACCCATCAGACCATGCGGCTGATCGTGCAGAAACTGGTCGAACAAGGGCTGGTGACCTTGACGGTAGACAATGAAGATCGCCGCGCCTGGGTCGTGGATCTGACCGATACGGGGCGTGCACAGACTGCGCAGGCGCGAGATGCACGTTCGCAATGGCTTACCGAGCAACTGCTGACGAAGACGAGCCGCGAAGAACGCGCGGTGTTGGAGGCCGCGGTTCGAACGCTCAACAAGCTGATCGACTGAATCGGGCTCGCTCCATCCCTGTTGCGGATGATGACCACGGGGCTGGGTGAAGTGCAAAGGGAGACGGCAGCAGTTTGCTGATCCAGACCCCGCATAGCAACTCTGCGGTGGACGATACTTGCACCGCCGTCCGAAATCCGCCGAGGCACGGGCCGGTGCAGACCCCGTGGCGCTTGGCGGACGAAAATCTTCGAAGATGGCATCCCGGATTCCCGCACCACGCAAACCGAGCGTTCTGATGCTCGGCGTCCGTACACGTAAACGTATGCCGCAGCAATACAGCAGCCTGTAAAGGAGCTGCACGACCTGACGGTAGGAACAATCCAGCGGCGAGCATCAAGATGTAAGAATTTAGGCGTAGTCTTGCCAACCTGGATCGTTTTCAGGATAGCTAGTTCCATGCCGGACAGAGCACATGACCGTTTTCACGACAACCGGAACGATCTTTTGACCGACGCTAGTCCCATCAGGAGCGTGTTCGACACCTCCACACGTCAAAATTTTTCGGCTGCACTGATCGACCACTGCCTGAGTCGATCATTCTCCCACCCGGTCTGCTGCTCATGACCGGACTGGCCGCATTCGAAGGTACGATGCGGGCAGCCCATCTGCTGCTCGTTGCGCTGCTGGGTATCTCAGCTTCGGCGGCCGTAGGCGGCATCATTTATACGTTGCTGGCAAGCGTATTGATGTCGCGCTTTTTTGCGCGCCCGACTTCAGTTCCCTCCAGCTATCCGCCTGTCACGGTCGTCAAGCCGCTACACGGTAACGAGTGGAACCTGCTCGATAACCTGTCGAGCTTCTTTCAGCAGGATTATCCGGGCGACGTGCAGTATCTGTTCGGCGTGCACGATGCGGCTGACCCTGCGTTGGAGGCGGTCGAGATGCTGCGCACGCTCTACCCCGACGCGTACATCACGGTGGTAGCGGATGCCCGCCTGTACGGGCCGAACAGGAAGATCGCCAACATCGTGAACATGCTGACGCAGGCGGCCCATGATGTGATGATCTTTGCGGACAGCGACGTCAGTGTGAGCCCAGAGTATTTGCGCAGCGTCGTAGGCGAATTGCAAAAGCCGGGCGTGGGCCTCGTGAGCTGTATCTATCGTGGAAAGTCCGCGCCGGGGTTCTGGCCACGCCTGGCTGTCAATGCGATCAACTATCAGTTCGTTCCGGGCGTGGTGACCGGCCTGACACTGGGGCTGGCCAAACCCTGCATGGGACCGACCATCGCAATGCGCCGCGCGACGGTGGACAAGATCGGCGGTTTCGAACAGTTTGCGCATCACCTCGCCGAGGACCACGCGATCGGTCAGGCCGTGCGCAAGGCCGGCGAGCGCGTCGTGATTCCACCGTTCTTCATTTCCCACGCCTGTGCTGAAACGAGCGCCGCAAGCCTGATCTCGCACGAATTACGCTGGAGCCGCACGATTCGCTCCATCGATCCGGCGGGCCACCTGGGCTCTGCGCTGATGCATCCGTTTGCGTTCGCCACGCTGACCATCGTACTGTCGGGCGCCGCAAGCTGGTCGTGGTCGCTCGCCGCGATCGCCCTGCTGGCCCGCCTTTGGCTGAAGCTCCGGGCGGACCGGGCCTTGTGCCATCCCCATCGCGAGCTGTGGCTGCTGCCGATATGGGATATTGCGTTGTTCCTGATCTTCCTCGCGAGCTACAGTTCGACCCTGGTCACCTGGCGCGGCTTCACTTTTCACGTGGACCGGAACGGCATGCTACATTCAAAACGCTGAAAGCTGGTACGAGTGCGGCCGCCGGCCGTGCTATGCAGCGTCGCGCTTCGCACTCGGGGTAACGCCGCTGCTGCTGGAACGATCCTTACATCCGCATGCTTATTCATATTCTTCCGCTTACGTCGGCGCAGCGCACCTCGCGAACGCCAGGCCACGTTGCCCCGCGGCGAGTTCCGGGGCGGCTCCTTTGAGCAGGCCTTTCAAACGTAATACGGCGACGATGCTGGCTGTGCTTGGCGTTGGACTGGCCGTGGGGGCACCTTTCATAGTGGGCTCCCACCAGTCGCTTGCCTGGCTGCGGACCGTCTCGATGCAGATGTTCCTGGTGTTGGCGGCAAGCGCCGCTGCGAGCGCGCTCGGCAAGGCTGGCAAACAGCACCTGATACAAACGGCACTGGGCTTGCGTCTTCCTTTCGGACGCACATATGGGATCGCCCTCGTGACCGATTCTGCCTTTCTCGTCTCGCCCCTGGGGGCGGCAGGATATGGCGTCAATATCGGGTTGCTGCAGCGCGCTGGAGCCTCGTGGGCAACGGCCACGACGGTCGTCGGCGCCGACCAGGCGCTCGACCTGGCTTTCTTGGCCGTGGCGGTTCCAATCGCGATTGCGTTCGCTGTCGGTCCGCTGGCTCAGGTCGTGCCGAGGCCAAACGTGTCGATGGTCGTCGGAATGCTGGCAGGTGTCGCGATTCTTGTAGCGACGCTATGGGCGTGCCGCCGGAAAGTCGCGAGCGCGCTGGATGCTGCATGTGGCCGCATTCAGTGGCTCGGGAGCCAGCGAGCCCGGTGGGACGGGTTCCGCCAGAGTGTGCGCCGGCAAGCGGGGCTGCTCATGATGGGGCCTCGCCACCGGTTTGCCGGCTTGCTCGTCTTCACTACGCTGCAATGGCTGCCGCGCTATGGCGTCCTGTGGTTCGTGCTGCTCGAACTCGGCTACCAGTTGCCATTCGGATTCGTTGTGGCGGTGCAGGCCGTGGTCCTGCATGCGGCGCTTTGGACCGGGATACCGGCCGGCGGTGCCGCCGGCGACTTGGCGCTTGCGGCAGCATTTGCAAACTGGATTCCGCAAGATGCCATGGCGTCGGCTCTGGTTCTTTGGCGCTTCGCGACGCTTTATTTCCCGCTGATCCTCGGTGCCGCGGCCTTCTTTGCTTTTGCCTGGCGGCGGGGTTCGGTAAGGCCGACTACGGAATAAGGACCTCGGAAATCATTGAGGCATGCTGCCGCACGTCTTTCCGATCCGGACCGAAAACGCTGCGCGTTCAGCATGATCGGGCGATTCCGAATGTTGAAGCGCGCAGCAGCTTGCCGATCAGACGCGCCTTCGCGCTCCATCAGATCCGGCACGGATTGCTCGAACGGCGGGCTTTAGTCCTCGTCCGGACGCTCGCTACCTGCTTACCCGCTGCCCGTAGCGCCGGGTAGCGCAGCCATGTACTTCGCCATGGAAAACACCCCAAAGGTCGGATCGGAGCCAACTTCTGGGGTGCAGTGTGCGGGCTTAGCGCACGTCAGCGAAGACGTGCGAAGGACGCGTCCAGGCCGCGAGAAACCTCATGCCGAGGAACGCGGTTGCTGAAACGAATCGCGCGCTCAGGCCTTGACGTTGATGATCGTCCCGACTTGCTGGCCGCTGCTGTTCACGCTCGGCGCCGGCTGCGCAGCTGCTGCCTGGACCGCCTTTGCGCCCGCATCGTCGCCGTCACCGTCGACATCGGGACCGACTTCGCGGGCTTCCGACGACGTCATGCCGCGTTGTGCCGTTTGCGCAGTCTGAATCGGGAGTTGGAGTTGTTGGTTACCGCCAACAGAAGAAACGCTCATGTACATCTCCTAGAGGTTGCGAGCATACGTATGCTGCTCACCTCGGTTAACGGTCGTCGAGCGCGAAGGGAATAGGCGGATATATGGAACGCAGTATTGTGCTGGGCAGATAGCGCGCGAAATATTGATGCAATAAAGCCCGCACTCTGCGGGCGACGAGAACTGGCCGATTGCGGTCGCGGTCTCGAAACGTAATCTTGCGCCAACTGTTGGCCGAGGCTCCGGCATGGCCCGCATGACCTTCGGTTCCGGGAATGCGAATTCATCCCGTCGATGCAGCGAATGGATAAGACCGCTGCGCCGGCGTATCGAAGGCGCCACCATCCTCTGCGGGCATTGGCCACCACACCGCGCGTTCCATGAGCCGCGCCTATTTGCACCCTCGTCGCCCGCGGCCCCCTCCTGACGCTATCCGCTAACGCGGAATCGAATCGAGCAACTTGTTGAACGGATCGACCTGCGCCATCAGACCTTCGTCGAGCCCATCGATCGCACGTCGGAGATCGCTGTCCAGCGCATCGATCGACGAATAGCTGTACGGGTCGCCAGACTGTTTCCAGTTGACGTGTTGTCGGAGAATCGCATCGTATGTGTCGCTCTGGAACATGACGATGTCGCCGATCACCCGGCGTGTGAAACCGTGAAAACCGCCGGGCGTGACATAACCGGTGCCGACGCGCAGGAACAAGACCGCATCGCTACCCTGATAGGGCGAGCCGCTTGCCTGCCACATGCGGTGTGCGTCCGGTTTGAGCGTCGGCAAGCCCGGCGCCGATGCATCGACCTCCTGCACCGTGAAGCCATGATTTCGCAGGACCGTTTCGATACTGTCGGTGAAGCGCCGGTTAAGCCCCGTATCGCCGAATCTGGCGGTGACGAGATCATTGAGGGATGTCGGCGAATCGTTGTCGTGCTTGCCGAGCCCGACGCCGACGGCCCCTGCGACAGCCCCCATGGCGAGCGCGCCCACTACGCCGACACCTGGAATCGGAACCGGAATATGAATCGGGCCGGACGGCCCCACCGTGATGTACACGGCCTTGCCTGGATAGACGACCGTCACAGTCTTGACCGCACTCACTCTTTCAGCATTGACTTCGGAGGTCGTATCGCGCGCATGGCCCGCGATCGAAATCAACAGCATCAAAGCGGCGAAACCGGTTTTTTTCAGCAACATGTCCGTCTAATCTCCACGCGTATTCATCGGCCAAACATCTACTGGACCCACGCGTTAACGGATTCGCGACACAAAGCTTGAGCAACAGACGGACAAGCGCAAGTGCGCTACGGCAATTACCGGCCCCCACATTTCTGCAATTGCTGCCACTCCCTACCGCCGCACCTCCACATACCGACTCGGCGTCTCGCCCAGAATCCGCCGAAACGCGGACGTAAACGCGCTCGCGCTCGCATATCCGAGGTCGAACGCGACACGCGTGACCGGCTGTCCGTCGCTCAGCCGCGCGATCGCCGCGAGCATGCACACCTGCTGACGCCACGCCGCGAAGCTCACGCCGGTCTGCGCGCGGAACAGTCGCGTGAAGGTGCGCCGGCTCACGCCCGCATCGGTCGCCACCTGGTCGAGATCGGCCGAGATCGACGGCGACTCCAACAAATGCCGGCAGATCTTCGCGAGCCGCGCGTCGGCCGGCAGCGGCGCGTGCAGCGACAGCTGCGGCATCGTCGCGATTTCCGCGACGAGCAGCGCCATCAGCTTGCCCGGCCGGCCCTCGACGTCGTACATCGGCGGCAGATCGATCGCGTCGTCGAGCAGTTGCCGCAACAGCGACGACACGCCGTACACGCCGCACCGGTCCGGCAAGCCGACGGACTGCGCCGCATCGGGCGACACGAACGCGTTCAGCATCGTGACCGGCCCGGTCATCGTCATCTCGTGCCGCACGCCGGCCGGTACCCAGCACCCGCGCTGCGGCGGCACCAGCCAGCGCCCGTGCGGCGTCGACACGCTGATCGTGCCGCGCGACGCGAACGCGAACTGCCCGCGCGCATGTGCGTGCTCACGGAAAGTCGTGCCCGCCGCGTAGTCGTTGGCAGTGACCACCACGCTCCGCGGGATATGTTCGTAAGGGTCCAGCAGCGTATTTCTCACGGCCCGAATTCCATCGTCAATGACCCGATATCGAAGGCGGGTCACCTTCGATCGATCTACGATCCGCTCCACGCCTGCGCGACCGCACGGCCGCGCAACCCGACGGCCGAACCGGCCGGATAGCGACTTCATCGGAGCGAACATGCCCAATACGTTTCATCGCGTGGGGGACGGCCCCCACCCTGTTCTCGTGCTGCACGGCTGGTTCGGCGACGCACATGCGTTCGAGCCCGTCGAACCGTGGCTGTCGCGCGAGCGCTTCACCTATGTCTTCATGGACTACCGCGGCTACGGCCGCATGCGCAATGCGCACGGCGCGTATTCGATCGCCGAAATCGCCGCCGACACGCTCGCGCTCGCCGACACACTCGGCTGGCGCACCTTCAGCCTCGTCGGCCACTCGATGGGCGGCATGGCGATCGAGAAGGTTGCCGCCATCGCGCCCGAACGCGTACGCGCGCTGGTGCCGATCGCGCCGGTCCCGTGCGGCGGCCTGCCGTTCGACGCGGCGCGTCACGCGCTATTCGAACGCGCGGCCGACAGCATCGCCGCGCGCCGGACCATCATCGAGCGCAGCACCGGCAGCCGCCTGCCCGCCGCCTGGGTCGAGTGGAAAGCCGCGTATTCTGCATCCCGCTCGTCGCCGACGGCGTTCGGCGCGTACTTCCGCGCCTGGGCCGACACGGATTTCAGCGACGAAATTGCAGGCCGTCATCCGGTCAAGGTGCTGATCGGCGAACACGACCCGGCGTTCGACGCCGCGCTGATGGCGCGCACCTATCTGCGCCGCTACCCGCGCGCAAGCGTCGACGTGCTGCGCAATGCCGGCCATTACCCGATGAACGAAACGCCGCTCGCGCTCGTCGCCGCGATGGAACGCTTTCTCGACGATGCAGCGACCGCGCCCGCCTGATGCGCCGCCGCTGCGCGGCATCGGCTCGGCACGCATCACCGCAGCATGAACGACATGGCCGACAGGCTGTTCAGCGTGCGCACGACGTGCTCGACCGACGGCGCGTCGAAGCGCAGCGTCACCGCATCGACCCGCTCGAGCGACGGCAGCACGCAGAACAGATCGGCGAGCGCGGCGCTCTGCACGCGCACCGTACACGCGGCCGGGGCAGTCCGATGCGCATCCGCGTGCCAGCCGGACGCAAGCGCATGCTCGACGGTTTCGCGTGCCGCGACCGCAATGCGCCCGCACGCTGCGGCGGGCGTCAGCGTGTCGCCGCTCGATGCGCCGCCGGCCGTCTTGAGCACCTCGAAACGCGCGTCCGGAAACAGCGGCCGCGTTTCGTCGACGAACACGTCGTCGCCGGACGCCAGCGCGACGTGCGCGCCGTATTCGCGCGCGAGCGCGCCATACAGCCCCGCTTCGCCGAGCTCGACGCCGTTCACCCAGACCTGCGCGAACGCGAAGCTGTTGATCGTGTGCGCCAGCACGCCGCGCGTCTGCGATTTCGAGTGAAAGCCGATCATGAACACGAGATCGGGCCGCTGCTCGAGGCCCGCCATCATCCCCAGCGTGCGCGGCTTGCCGAGCACGACGCGCGCGCGTGCATCGAGCCCGTCCGGCAGCAGGTTGCGGTATCCGCCATGCGAATCGTTGACCCACACGGCCTGCGCGCCGCCGGCAAATGCGCCTTCGATCGCCGCATTCGCCTCGCCGGTCATCCAGCGGCGCGCGCGTTCGTATTCCGGATTGCCGGCGCGGGTCTGCTCGACGGCGAATACGCCGGCCACACCTTCGATATCGGTTGAAATCAGAATTTTCATGAGCGGGTAGGAAGTCCGTCGTCTTGGCCGCCGAACAGGCGGTCGAGGTCGTTCACCGCATCGCGCAGCGACTGCCGCACGTGGCCGTCGCGGCCGGTCACCGTCACGGCCTGCAGCAACGCGTCGACGATCGCGTGCTCGACGCTTTCGGCCGCGGCCATGAACAGCGGATCGAGTGCCGCGTCGGCGACGAGCGCCGGCAGCGACACGGTCGACGCATCGTGCGCGATCGTGTACGCAGTGGAAAACGCCAGCGCGAGGTCGCCGCTGCCGTGCCCGTAGACCGAACCGGTCCGAGCGAGGCCTGCGCCCGCGCGACGGGCGAGCCGTGACAGCTGGCGCGCGTCGAGCGGCGCATCGGTCGCGAGCAGCACGATGATCGAGCCCTGCTCGGGCGCCGTCGCGTCGGTTGCCTGCGCGCGCGATACGCACGATACGGCGCGCCGCTGCGCGACGATGCGCCCGACCGGCACGCCGGCGAGCGTCAGCATCGGCAGCCGGCCGAAGTTCGCGAGCACGAGCGCGCCGACCGTATATGGCCTGCCGGCCGCGACCGTCACGCGCGACGCGGAGCCGATGCCGCCCTTCAGGTCGAAGCACGACATGCCGCGCCCCGCCCCCACCGCGCCGCGCGCGAAGTCGCGCGACGCGCTGAGGCACGCTGCGTCGTAATGCGCGGCCGTCACCGCGAACGCCTGGATGTCGTTCAGATAGCCGTCGTTGCATTCGAACACGAGCGGGTTGACGGTCGGCCAGTCGCGGCCGATCTGCGGGTTCTGCGCGATCGCCGCGCGAATCTGCGCGTTGGCGAGCACGCCGACGCCGAACGTGTTGGTCAGCGCGATCGGCGTCTCGAGCGTGCCGAGCTCGTCGACCTGCACGAGCCCGACGCTCTTGCCGAAGCCGTTGATCACCGCAGCGCCCGCCGGCACCTTGCTGCGATACAGGTCGCCCGCGTGCGGCTTCACGACGGTGACGCCCGTCTGCACGTCGCCGGCCGCGAGCGTCGCGTGGCCGACGGTCACGCCCGGTACGTCGGCGAGCGTGCCGCGCGGGCCGGCCGGCAGCGTCGCCGACCACATCGGTACGCCAGCCATCAGCGGCGCTCCAGCTTCGGGTCGAGTGCGTCGCGCAGCCCGTCGCCGAGCAGGTTGAACGCGAGCACGGTCAGGAAGATCGCGAGGCTCGGGAAGATCGCGACGTGCGGCGCGCTCACCATGTCGGCGCGCGCCTCGTTGAGCATCGCGCCCCACTCGGGCGTCGGCGGCTGCGCGCCGAGGCCCAGGAACGACAGGCTCGCGGCCGTGATGATCGACGTGCCGATCCGCATCGTGAAGTAGACGACCACCGACGACACGGTGCCCGGCAGGATGTGCCGCATGATGATGGTCCAGTCGGACGCACCGATGCTGCGCGCCGCTTCGACGTAGGTCATGTGCTTGAGCATCAGCGTGTTGCCGCGCACGAGCCGCGCGAACGCCGGGATGCTGAAGATCGCGACCGCGCAGATCACGTTGACCATCCCGTTGCCGAGGATCGCGACCACGCCGATCGCGAGCAGGATGCCCGGAAACGCGAACAGCACGTCGGCCACGCGCATCGTGATGCGGTCCCACCAGCCTTCGTAGTAGCCGGCGAGCAGCCCGAACAACGTGCCGACGAGCGCGCCGAGCGCGACCGAGAAGAACCCGGCCGCGAGCGAGATGCGCGTGCCGGCGACGATCCGGCTGAAGATGTCGCGGCCGAGCGAATCGACGCCGAACCAGTGCACGGCCGACGGCCCGGCGTTCAGCGCGTCGTAGTCGAAATAGTTCTCCGGATCGAACGGCACGATATGCGGGCCGACGAATGCGAGCACGACGAGCGCGAGCACGAAGCCGCCGGCCACCAGCGCGACGGTCTGCTTGCGGAACTTGCGCCAGAATTCGCGCCACGGCGTGCGGATCGCGGTCGATGCGGCCGTCGCCGCCGGCTGGACAGTCGCGTTCATGCGCGCCTCACTTGAACCGGATGGTCGGGTTGATGACCGCGTACAGCACGTCGACGGTCAGATTGATCAGGATGAACTCGAGCGAGAACAGCAGCACGATGGCCTGGATCACCGGGTAGTCGCGCATCGTCACCGCATCGACCAGCAGGCGCCCGAGCCCCGGCCAGTTGAACACGGCCTCGACGACGATCGAGCCGCCGAGCAGGAAGCCGAACTGCAGCCCCATCATCGTGACGACCGGGATCATCGCGTTGCGCAGGCAGTGCTTGAGCACCACCATCGGCTCGTGCACGCCCTTCGCGCGCGCGGTGCGCACGAAGTCCTCGTTGAGCACCTCGACGAACGACGCGCGCGTGAAGCGCGCCATCACGGCCGCGACCGCCGCGCCGAGCGTCAGCGACGGCAGCACGTAGCTCTTCCACGTGCCGTCCGGCACGACCGGCAGCCAGCCGAGCTTCACCGAGAAGATCTCCATCAGCAGCATCCCGAGCGCGAACGCCGGAAACGAGATGCCCGACACCGCGATCGTCATCCCGAGACGATCGGGCCAGCGGTTGCGCCACACGGCGGACGCGATCCCGATCGCCATGCCGAACGCGGTCGCCCACACCATGCTGACGAGCGTCAGCAGCAGCGTCGGCATGAAGCGCTCGCCGATCTCGGTCGACACCGGCCGCTTGCTGCGCGTCGACGTGCCGAAATCGCCGTGCGCGATCTTCACGAAGAAGTTCGCGAACTGCGCGGGCAGCGGCCGGTCGAGCCCGAGATCGGCGCGCACCAGCGCGACCGTCGCGTCGTCGGCTTCGGGGCCGGCCGCGAGCCGCGCGGGGTCGCCCGGCAGCAGGTGCACGAACAGAAACACCAGCACCGCGACGAGCGCGAGCGTGGGCAGCAGGCCGAATAGGCGTTTGACGAGAAAATTCAGCATGGGGCACCGATCGAATCAGCGCGCGGGCAGCGCGGGCAACGTGCGCCACCCGCGCCGCGCGGCAGGCGAAGCGCCGTCATTTCACCGAGATTTCGTCGAAGTTGAACGAGCCGTCCGGCATCACGTAGATGCCGTGCAGCCGCTTGCTGCGCGCGTACACGATCTTCTCCTGCACGAGGAAGATCCACGGCGCATCGGCCCACACCTGCTTCTGCGCGTCGGCGTACAGCGTGGCTTTCTTCGCGTTGTCGGTCGTCTCGAGCGCCTTCGAGAGATCGTCGTCGACCGCCGCGTTCTTGTAGTACGCGGTGTTGTAGAGCTTCGGCGGCGCGGAGGTGGACGCGAGCAGCGGCGACAGCGCCCAGTTCGCCTCGCCGGTCGACGCCGACCAGCCGCTGTAGTACATCCGCACCGGCGCCGTCGCCGGGTCCTGCGCGCTCTCGACCTTCGCGACCCGCTCGCCGGCCTCGAGCGCCTGCACCTGCACCTTCACGCCGACCTGCGCCAACTGCTGCTGGACGAACTGGATCAGCTTCTGCGCGGTCGAGTGGTTGTACGCGGACCACAGCGTCGACTCGAAGCCGTTCGGATAGCCGGCCTCCTTCAGCAGCGCGCGCGCCTTGGCCGGATCGTACGGCCACGGCCCGAGCTTGGTCGCGTATTCGACGCCGACCGGCGCGACGCCCGTCTGCGGCGTCGCATAGCCGGCGAACACGACCTTCGCGAGCGCTTCCTTGTTGACCGCGTAGTTCAGCGCTTCGCGCACCTTCGGATTGTCGAACGGCTTCTTCTGCGTGTTCAGCGAGATGTAGCGCTGGATGATGGACGGACGCTCGATCAGGTCGACCTTCGGGTTGTTCTTCAGGTCGGCGGCCTGCTCGAACGGGATCGTGAACGCGAAGTCGGCCTCGCCGGTCTTGAGCAGCGCCGCGCGCGTGTTGTTGTCGACCACCGGCTTCCAGTCGATCGAGTCGATCTTCGGATAACCCTTCTTCCAGTAGCCGGCGAACTTCTTCACCTTCATGTCGTCGGTCTGCTTCCACTCGACGAACTCGAACGGCCCGGTGCCGACCGGATGCAGCGACACGTCGCGCCCCCACTTCTTCAGCGCGGCCGGCGAGATCATCACCGCCGACGGGTGCGCGAGCGTGTTGATGAACGCGGAGAACGGCTCGCGCAGCGTGAAGCGCACGGTCAGCGGATCGACCACCTCGGTCTTCTCGATCACGCGGAACAGCCCGTAGCGCTTCAGCTTGTTGGCCGGGTCGGTCACGCGGTCGAAGTTCGCCTTGACCGCGGCCGCGTTGAAGTCGGTGCCGTCGTGAAACTTCACGCCCGAGCGCAGCTTGACCGTGTAGGTCTTCGCATCGGGGCTCGCCTCATAGCCGGTCGCGAGCACGTTGACGAGCTTCATGTCCTTGTCGAAACCGAACAGCCCTTCGTAGAACGACTTGACGACCGCTTGCGACACGGTGTCGTTCGCGTCGTAGGGGTCCATCGTCGTGAACGTCGAGTACACCGCGACCACCACGTTCTGCTGCGCGAAGGCCGGCACGGCGGCCGTCAGCGCGAACGCGCCGGCGAGCGCGACGAAGGATGCGCGCGGACGAAACATCGGAAACGGATGCGGCTGGTTCATGTTGCTGGGCTCCTTTACGTTCCTCTACGTGGATCGACGACGCCCAACGGGCGTTTCGGTTTCGACTTCCTGCTGCGTGACGCGCATCGGATGCGCTGCCGGGGCGACCCCGAACCGTGGGCCCGCGGGCACTCGATTCAAATCCGGTTCGACGGGACATCCCGGCTAATACGCGCCGCCGACGCGATGCGCCGCGACGTAATGATCGGGGCCGACCGCGACGAGCGGCGCGACGACGGGCTCGTCGCCGATCGCGCGGATCGGGCTCGGCATCTCGTCGGCGGCCAGCTGGCGCGGCGCATGCCGGCGCGCGGGATCGGCCACCGGCACCGCGTTCATCAGCTTCCTGGTGTACGGATGTTGCGGCGCCTCGAACACCGCGCGGCGCGGGCCGATCTCGACGATCTGGCCGAGGTACATCACCGCGACGCGATGGCTGATGCGCTCGACGACGGCCATGTCGTGCGAGATGAACAGGTAGGCGACGCCGAGTTCGCGTTGCAGGTCGAGCATCAGGTTCACGATCTGCGCCTGCACCGACACGTCGAGCGCGGACACCGATTCGTCGGCGATCACGACCTTCGGGTTCAGCGCGAGCGCGCGTGCGATCGCGATCCGCTGACGCTGGCCGCCCGAGAATTCGTGCGGATAGCGACGGGCGGCGTCGGGCGGCAGGCCGACCTTGTCGAGCAGCCAGTCGACGCGCGCCTGCGCGTCGCGGCCGCTCGACACGCGGTGCACCAGCAGCGGCTCCATGATCGAGAAGCCGACCGTGAGCCGCGGATTGAGCGAGGCGAACGGGTCCTGGAAGATGAACTGGATGTTCCGGCGCAGCGCCTGCAGGTCATGGCCCTTCAGCGCGCTGATGTCGCGGCCGTCGAATTCGATCGAGCCGCTCTGCGATTCGACGAGGCGCAACAGCGAACGGCCGGTGGTCGACTTGCCGCAGCCCGATTCGCCGACGAGCGCGAGCGTCTCGCCCGCGTGCAGATCGAAGCTCACGCGCTCGACCGCATGCACGTACTGCAATACGCGGCCGAACACGCCGCTCTTCACCGGAAACCGCGTGACGAGATCGCGCACGCGCAGGATCGGCGACGCGGCGCGATCGATCGAGGCGTGTGCGCTAAGGTCGGTGGCGGGTTGGGGGGCGTCGACGGGGTTCAGTGCGTTGGGTGTACTGGCTGCGCTGGTTTTGTTGGCTACATTGGCCGTTGCGGCCGCATCCTCCGCCGACACGGTCGCGCGCGTCCCATCCACGCTCAACAACGGGAATTTCTCCGGCGTATCGGTGCCCTGCATCGAGCCGAGCCGCGGCACGGCCGCGAGCAGCGCACGCGTGTAGCGATGCGCTGGCGTCGCGAAAATGCGCTCCGACGCGCCCTCCTCGACCTTCTCGCCGCGATACATCACGAGCACGCGATCGGCCACTTCGGCGACCACGCCCATGTCGTGCGTGATGAAGATCACGCCCATCTTCATTTCGTCCTGCAGCCCGCGGATCAATTGCAGGATCTGCGCCTGAATCGTCACGTCGAGCGCGGTGGTCGGCTCGTCGGCGATCAGCAGCGCGGGCCGGCACGACAGCGCCATCGCGATCATCACGCGCTGGCGCATCCCGCCGGACAACTGGTGCGGATAGCGCGCGAACACGCGGCGCGCCTCGGGAATCCGCACGAGATCGAGCAGGCGCAGCGTCTCCGCGCGCGCTTCCGACGCGCCCTTCGACTGGTGCAGCGCAATCGCCTCGCTGATCTGGTCGCCGACGGTAAACACCGGGTTCAGCGAGGTCATCGGCTCCTGGAAGATCATCGCGATGTCCGCGCCGCGGATGCCGCGCATGGCCGCCGCGCTCGCCGCGGCCAGATCGACGAGCGCGCCGCCGCGACGCCGCAACACCATCCGGCCGCTCGTGATCTCGCCGCCGCCGTGCTCGACGAGCCGCATCAGCGCGAGCGACGTGACCGATTTGCCTGAGCCCGATTCACCGACGATCGCGAGCGTCTCGCCGCGATCGACGTGAAACGACACGTCGCGCACGGCGTCGAACGTCGCGTTCTCCCGGCGGAACGTCACCGACAGGCCGTCGACGGCGACCACGCGCTGCTCCGGCAGCACCAGCGCGGACGGGGTTCGGCTCGAAGTCATCGCGAAGGTCTCCTGGTTCGATCGGCAATCACGCCGCGTCGTCGCGGTAGATGCCGACCACGGGCGCCGCGCCGACACGCGCGTAGCCGCGATACATGCCTTCCGTGTTGAACGGCATCGCGACGTTGCCGTGCGCATCGACGGCGATGATCCCGCCGCGGCCGGCCAGGCGCGGCAGCTTGTTCATCACGACGTCGTGCGCGGCATCGGCGAGCGACGCGCCGCGATACGCGATCTGCGCGGCCACGTCGTGTGCGGTCGCGAGCCGGATGAACATCTCGCCGGTGCCGGTCGCGGACACCGCGCAGGTCGCATCGTCCGCGTAGCAGCCGGCGCCGATGATCGGCGAATCGCCGACGCGGCCGGGCTGCTTGTTCGTGATGCCGCCCGTCGACGTCGCCGCCGCGACATGGCCGTGCACGTCGCACGCAACCGCACCGACCGTGCCGTGCTTGCGGT
This sequence comes from Burkholderia vietnamiensis LMG 10929, assembly GCF_000959445.1. Taxonomy (NCBI): domain Bacteria; kingdom Pseudomonadati; phylum Pseudomonadota; class Betaproteobacteria; order Burkholderiales; family Burkholderiaceae; genus Burkholderia; species Burkholderia vietnamiensis. The sequence goes on from NZ_CP009630.1 coordinate 1,355,099, forward strand.
CGGGGTCGAGCGGTTCAGGCGGCTGGCCGGCGCCGAATGAGAAAGTCGCCGCGTCGTGGTCGAGCATCGCGCCGGCCGCCGCGCGCGCCCGCAGCCATTGCGCATGACGCGCTTCGGTGTCGAAGTAGCCGGGTTCGACGAGTTCGAGCCCCTGCGCGGCCGCGAATGCATCGGCGCCCGCGCCGGCGAACAGCACGTGCTCGCTCGCTTCCATCACGCGCCGCGCGGCCAGCACCGGATTGCGCACGCGGGTCGCGCAGCAGATCGCGCCGGCCGCGAGCGTCGCGCCGTCCATCACGGCGGCGTCGAGTTCGTGCTTGCCTTCGGCCGTATAGACGGCGCCGCGCCCCGCGTTGAACAACGGGCAGTCTTCGAGCATCCGCACCGCGACGGTCACCGCGTCGAGCGCGCTGCCGCCGCTGGCGAGCACGCGTTGCGCGGCTTGCAGGATCGCGTCGAGCTCGGCGCGGTAACGGCGTTCGGTATCGCTGTCCATCGCGTCGCGCAGGATCGTGCCTGCGCCGCCGTGAATCGCGACGATCGCGCGTGAAGTCATGTCTTGTTCCGATCGGTGGAAGATGGGCTCGGCGCCGACGGCGCGGCTTGCGGCTGGAGCAGCCACGGCAACAGGAATTCGGTCATCTCGGCCGCGGACTTCGCCGAGCGATGCGTGCGCAGCGCGACCGCGTCGATCAGCGCTTCGATCATCGTCAACACGGCCGCTTCCGAGGTGGCCGCGAAGCGCCGCTCGGCCTTCACGTAGAGATTCAGCGAGGCGACCGGGGCCAACGGCGAGCCAGGGCCGTCGGAAATGCCGAGCACGCGTGCGCCACGCGCGGCCGCGCGGCGTGCGAGCTCGACCGTGTCCTTCACGTAGCGCGGCAACGCGAGCGCGATCACGAGATCGCGCGAATCGGCCGTGTACAGGCGCCGCGCCGCATGCGTAGGGCCGCCGAGCAGCGCGAGCGACTGCACGTTGTCATGACACACCGACAGGCCGTGCTCCATCAGTCCGGCCAGGAACGCGCTGGAGCCGGCGCCCAGAATCAGCACGCGCCGCGCGCCGACGATCGCCTCGACCGCCGCCTCGACGTCGGCCGCATCCAGTTGCGTGCGCGTGTTCTCGATGTTGGCGACGGCCTGATCGAACACCGCGTCGATCCACGCCGCGCCGCGCACGCCCTGCTCCTGTTCCTGCGCGGAGCGCAGCCGCTCGACCGGGCCGAGCGTCGCCTCGAAGCCGCGCACGAGCGCCGCGCGCATCGCCGGATAGCCGTCGAAGCCGAGCGCTCTCGCGAAGCGGTTCGCGGTCGCGATGGACGCGTTCACCGCTTGCGCGAGTTCGTCGATGCGCATCGTCGCTGCGCGAAACGGATTCGCGAGCACGTATTCGCCCATCCGGCGGTGGATCGGCGTCATCCTCGGCATGGCCGACGCGATGCGCTCCGCGATCGCGGACTCGTCGTGATTTGCTTCGGGCGGAACGAGTGGCGTCATGAATGCTGACTGGAAGGTGGATGAAAATCAATTTACACAATCCACCGGCAGGAAAAAAATAAATTTTCAGCGGCGGTGTCACGTGCTCGTCGCGTTTAGTACGACGGATCGGTTTTGCGGCGGAGGGTGGGCGGCGGCGCGCCAGCGTGCGCGCGGGCGTAGAGCGTTCGGCCGGTGCAGAGAGGGAGTGGGATCGAACCGCTCGCCCTCGGGAAAACCCCGAGCAAGTCGGTTCGCGTGCGGATGTGGGAGGAGCGGAGTTGGCTGTGGTGTTGGCTTCGATATCAGTGCGGTTGGCGGCTTTGGCTTTGGCTTCGGCTTCGGCTTCGGCTTCGGCTTCGGCTTCGGCTTCGGCTTCGGCTTCGGCTTCGGCTTCGGCGCCAGCATCGGCAGGGGCATCGTCAACGTCAACTTGAAACCGACGCCGCTCGACAACGTCCGCCCGTCGCGTGACAGCAGTTCGTCGATTGCCGTCACGCGAGCGGCCGCCCCCGTTCCCCTGGGCAACGACATCAGAACCGGTGATTCACCCGCACATACGCGGACTGCGCCGACACATGACTCGTGTCGATCGTCGCATCGAACCCGAGCGATACGGTGGTCGTCTTCGCGGCCTGCAGCGTGACGCTGGCGCCCGTGGTCAGGAACGAACGCGGCAGGTCGGTGCCCGGCGCGGCGAACACGGTGCCGTCCTGGCTCTGCACCTGCACGACGCGGCTGCCGCGCAGCACCTCGTGCGCATAGCCGACGCGAAGCTGCACGTCGAGCGACCGCATGGCATCGCCGAACGCCTTGTCGAGCGACACGCCCACATAAGGCTGAAGGCTGCGCGCGTTGTCGGGGCCGACGTTCAGGTTCTGGCCGTTCGCGCCGCTCTCGCCGAAGCCGCTGCCGCGCACGTACGCATACCGCAGCCCGACGTGCGGCGTGAAGCGGAAACCGCCCGCCTCCATCGGCAGGCTCGCCTGCGTCGCCGCGGTGAACTCGTGGCCGAGATGGTCGCCTTCGGCCGTACCCGCGCTGCCGAACGGCCGCTTCTGCGACAGGAAATCGAGCCCGTAGCCGAGCGTGGCCGACAGGTTGACGGCACCGACCGGCTGCGCGCCGTACAGCGCGACGCGCAGCGTGTCGATGGTGCCCGATGCACCGGTCGTGTCTTCGCCGAGCGTGGTGTGCGTGTAGCCGCCGGCCCCACCGACCGTGGCGCCGCCGAGCCGTCCCTGCGCGCCAGCCAGGAATCCGTACGCGTGCGTCAGGAAGCCCGGCGCGCCGCCCGTGCCGCCCACCTTGGTGCTCGAACCGCTGGCGACGGCCCATACGTTGCGGGAGCCCGCCGGGTCGTCCTGTGGGCCGGCGAGACGGCCGAGCAGCGTCGAGCTGGCGTCCTGCGCCTGCAGCAATGCGGTCGTGCCGAGCGCCGTGTAGATCGACGTCTTGGTCGGCGCGATGACCGTCGGGCCGGTCGGCGTGCCAGGGCCGCCCGGCTCCGCGAGCAGCAGGTCGACCGCGTTCGCGCCGTAGTCCACCGACGGCTGCAACGCGCCGAGATTCGCGCCGGCCGTGGTCGCGCCGATGTTCGCGAAACGGCCGGTCACGCCGTTGGCCGCGCTGAGCACCGTGTAGCGGCGCGCGGTATAGGTGCCGGGATCGAACAGGACGGCCAACGAACCGCCGAGCGTCGCCGCGCCGCCTACGCGCAGCTGCGACGCTTCGGTGGGGCTGACCTCGATCGACAGCGTGCCGCTCGCCGCCTGCGCATAGTTGCCGCCGACGGACAGCGTTCCGATCGAGCCGCCCGGCGCCACGACGCCACTGCTGCTGACGTCGCCCGCTACCGTGCCGTGGCCGCGCAACGTGCCGAGTGCATTCACCACGACATTGCCGCCCAGCACCGCACCGGCATTCGCCGCGTCGCCGACGGCCACCGTGCCGCCCGCCACCGTCGTCGTCCCGGAGAACGCGGTGCTGACGCCGTTCAGCGTCAGCGTGCCCGCGCCTTGTTTGACGAGGCCGCCGGTGCCGACGAGGCTGCCGCCGAAGGTCTGCGACGAGTCGTCGGACAGCGTGAGCGCGCTGCCGCCGAGCACCACGCGACTGCCCGTCACGCCGGACAGATGCGCGACCGTCTGGCTGCCGGCCGCGGACAGGTCGAGCGCGGCCGTCGAGCCGGCGAGCGTGACCGACGTGGACGACGCGAGCTGGCCGGCGCCGGACAACGCGAGCGTGCCCGCGTCGACCATCGTCGCCCCGGTGTAGGTGTTCACGCCGGACAGCGTTTGCGTACCGCCCGCGACCGTCAGCCCGCCCGTGCCGTTGACGGTCCCGCCGAACGTGCCGGCCGCATTGGCGAGCGTCAGCGTGCGAGCGCCGAGCAAAACGGTACCCGTGCCGGTGAGCGCATTGATCGTGGCGCCGAAGGTCGTCGCCGAAATATCGAACGTACCGTTGTTGACGACGCCGCTGGACGCCACAAGGCTACCCGACCCGGTCAACGCCAGCGTGCCGACATTGATCGACGTCGCACCGGTGTAGCCGTTGGCACCCGATAGCGTCTGCGTGCCGCCCGCGATCGTCAGTCCGCCGCTGCCGTTGATGGTTCCACCGAACGTGCCAGCCGCGTTCGCGAGCGTCAGCGTGCGGCTGCCGAGCGCAACGGCGCCCGTACCGGTAAGCGCATTGATCGCGGCCCCGGAGGTGGTGCCGGAGATGTCGAACGTACCGTCGTTGACGATCCCGCTCGATGCCGCGAGGCTGCCCGAACCGGTCAACGCGAGCGTGCCGGCATTGATCGAGGTTGCGCCGGTGTAGCCATTGGCACCCGACAAGGTCTGCGTGCCGGCCGTGACCGTCAACCCGCCCGTGCCGTTGATGGCGCCGCCGAACGTGCCGGCCGCATTGGCGAGCGTCAGCGTCCGGCCGCCGAGCGCGACCGTACCCGTGCCGGTGAGCGCATTGATCGCGGCCCCGGAGGTCGTCGTCGAAATATCGAACGTACCGTTGTTGACGATGCCGCTGGACGCGGCAAGGCTGCCCGAGCCGGTCAACGCCAGCGTGCCGGCATTGATCGACGTTGCGCCGGTGTAGCCGTTGGCGCCCGACAGCGTCTGCGTACCGCCCGCGACCGTCAGTCCGCCGCTGCCGTTGATGGCGCCGCCGAACGTGCCGAACGCATTCGTGAGCGTCAGCGTGCGAGCGCCGAGCGCAACGGCGCCCGTGCCGGTGAGTGCATTGATCGCGGCCCCGGAGGTCGTCGCCGAAATATCGAACGTGCCGTTGTTGACGACGCCGCCGGACACAGCGACGCTGCCCGATCCGCTCAACGCCAGCGTGCCGGCATTGATCGAAGTTGCACCGGTGTAGACGTTGGTACCCGACAGCGTCTGCGTCCCGCCCGCAATCGTCAGCCCGCCGCTGCCGCCGATGGTGCCGCCGAACGTGCCGGCCGCATTGGCCAGCGTCAGTGTCTGGCCACCGAGCGCGACCGTGCCTGAGCCGGTGAGCGCATTGATCGTGGCGCCGGAAGTCGTCGCCGAGATGTCGAAGGTGCCGTCGTTGACGATCCCGCTCGATGCCGCAACGCTGCCCACCCCGCTCAACGCCAGCGTGCCGGCGTTGATCGACGTTGCACCGGCGTAGCCATTGGCGCCTGACAGCGTCTGCGTGCCGCCCGCCACCGTCAGCCCGCCCGTGCCGCCGATGGTTCCGCCGAACGTCCCGGCCGCGTTGGCCAGCGTCAGCGTCTGGCCGCCGAGCGCGACCGTGCCCGAGCCGGTGAGCGCATTGATCGCGGCGCCGGCGGTCGTCGCCGAAATATCGAACGTGCCGTTGTTGACGACGCCGCTGGACCCCGCAATGCTGCCCGCGCCAATCAGCGCTAGCGTGCCGGCGTTGATGTTGGTGCTGCCCGCATAGCCTGCGGCGCCGGAGATCGCGAGCGTGCCGCTGCCCGCCTGTACGATGCTGCCCGTGCCGCTGATGGTGCCGCCATACGCGACCGTGTCGCTGCGGTTGAACGCCAACGTGCCGTTGTTGACGATGTCGCCGGCGACGGAGCCGGTGGTCCCTCCATTGCCGATCTGCAACGTGCCGGCGTTGATCGTGGTGCCGCCGGTATAGGTGTTCTCGCCCGTGAGCGTGATCGTTCGGCTCCCGCTCACGGCCACGCCGCCGGCCCCGGATACCACGCCCGACACCACGAGGTTGGTCGTGGTCGAATCGAAGGTCACGCGGGATGCCGCATCGCCGAGCGTGATCTGGTTGGACAGCGTGAGCCCCGCGGAGCCCGCGGTGATCTTGGTCGCCGCCCCCGCCGACACCTCGATGTCACCGACGATGTTGGACCCGGTGACCAACTGCAGCGTGTTGTTCGTGCCGTTGAACTGGATCGCTGCGGCCCGCGTCACGCCGTCGGCGTACAAGCCGCCCGCGATCGTGCCGCCGTTGACGATGACACTGGTGCCGTTCACGATGATGCCGGCTCCCGCGGCCCCGCCATTGCCGGCGCCGCCGGTGATCGTGCCGACGTTGGTCAGCACGGTGAACCCGCTCGCCAGGTTGACGCCCGCGCCGCTGGCGCCGGCCGTGCTCGCGCCCCCGCCGCCGGCCCCGCCCACGCCGCCGACGATGGTGCCGATGTTGGTCACCTGCGAGCCGCTGCCGAGCGTGAGCAACCCGTCGCCACCACCGCCGCCGCCGCCGGCGAAGCCACCGCCGCCGCCGTTGCCGCCGTTCCCGCCGATCAGCGTGCCCTGGTTCGACACGTCGGCCGCGGGCGTCACCATGACCAGCGCCGCGCCGCCGCCGCCGCCGCCGCCGCCGTTCGACACCGGTCCCGACGTGCCGGCCCCGCCATTGCCGCCGGTGCCGCCCTGCACCGTCATGCCGCTGTTGACCGTCACGCTGGTGCCGGTCGAATACACACCCGCGCCGCCACCACCGCCACCGCCGGCGAAGTTGAAGCCGTCGAACGCCTGACCTGCGCCGCCCTGCACGTTCGCGTTGATTACCACATCGCCGGCGAGCGCCGCGGCAGGGGCTCCGCCCGGGCCGCCCTGGCCGCTGTCGTTCATCGCGCCGGTGCCGCCTGTCCCGCCCGACGTGGCGCCGCCCGGAATCTGGACCGTGTTGGGGCCGCTCAGCGTAGATGCACCGCCGCCGCCGCCGTTACCGCTGCCCCCGTTGCCGCTGCGGTCAGGGGTGCCGCTGCCGCCCGCGGCGCTGCAATTAGCGATGGTGCTGGGCGCACATGTGACGGCCCAGGCCGGGACGGCCGCGCCGGCCAGACCCAGCGACACGCCAATGGAAACGATGGAAGCGCAGCGGCGCGCGGGTGTGGCGCCATGGCTGGCGTCGACCCCGCCGTGGGATGCTTTGGTGTGCTCGGATACCACTTGCGGAGCGCGCAAGCTGCGGCTCCAGACCAGCCGATAAACGCGGTTCATGTCGGTCCCCTCGGTGCGTAGACGCATGGGCCGGGCGTTGGTCCAGGAGACGCTGGACCGATGGCGCGACGGACCCGTTCTAGTTGAATTTCTTCTGTTGCGCGCCGGTCCGCGGATACTGATTTTTCTGGCCCATCGGTCGGGCGCACGCGCGCGCAATATAACATCTGCGCGCCGATTATTGCCTGGTGGTTACGAAAAACGCGCCGCTTCGCGGAGGCACGTCGTTTGCTCCCGTGCGGCGGCGAGCGAGCCGCTTTCGCGCGTTGTCGGGCGTGCAAATCGATGGTCGCGGCAACGATGCACGGCGGGCGCTGCGCAGCGCCTGCGGCGCGCCGGTCACACGCCCCTTCCCGCCCGCGGCGATCACTTACAATTCGTCCGGTTCGATCGTCGCTGCAGGTTCCGTTCTTGCAGCCCTCACACCGCGACACACGCGCCGTGTCTCGTTGCGCCTACAACTGAATACCAGCCATGCCGGATTTCCGTTCTTTGCCTCGCACGACATTCGAGGCTGTCGCGTCACCGCAGGCGTCGCGTGCCGCCGGCGGCCGGCCGGCGCGCGTCTTTGCCGCGCCGTGCGCCCGAACACGCGATGGACGCCGCACGAACGTGCATGCGGTTGCGATCGCGTCGCGCCGGCGCGCGCCGGCCGACGGAGCAACGCGATGAGCAAGCTCCTGAACGGCAGCACCGGCGACATCGTCGCGCTCGCGACGCTCGCGGTGCTTTACCTCGGCGGCGTCGGGCTCGCGCTGTGGCGAATTCGCGCGGCCGCGCCGCGCGGCAAGCTCTACTGGATCGTCTGTATCGCGCTGCTGGCCGGCGGCGCCGTGGCGATCACGCAAAACCTGTCGCCGGAGCACGACCACGGGGAAATGCCGCCCGGTTTCGCGCTCGGCGTCGAAGCGGTACTGCTCGGGCTCGCACTCGTTGCCGCCGGTTGCGCTTGGGTGATGTTGCGGGGGCGTCGCGGTTGATATCTGCGGTGTCAGCCGCGCGTCCGTCACGCGTGAACGACGATGCATATGCCGGGCAGCATTAGCCGTTGCGCCGCGGCCACCTCACGCAGACGGCGCCCGTGCCGTGACCAGCCAGCACGCTGCATCGAAGCGCAGATCCGTGCCCTGCACGTAGCGATCGAGCGTCGCGGCTGATACCGGCGGTGTCATCCGCATATCCGTCACGCGTGAGCGACGACGCATATGCCTGGCAGCGCTGCCCCGTGGCCGCCTCACGCAGACGGCGCCCGTGCCGTGACCAGCCAGCACGCTGCATCGAAGCGCAGATCCGTGCCCTGCACGTAGCGATCGAACGCGCCGCGCACTTCGTCGAGCACACGCTGCCGCGTCGCAACATCCACCTGCCGCAGCGCCAACCCGACCGGGCCCAGCCGCGCGACGTAGTCGTCCAGCGCGGCCGTCGGCAACGCGCACGCGACATCGACCGGCTCGACCGCGAGGTCGGCCCAGCCGCTGTCCGACAGCACCGACACGACGCGCTGCCGGTCGCCGAACGCGAACTGCCCGGGCGCGCCCGGCTGGCGCGCAGGCAGATCGGCCAGCAACGGCGCGGCGGCGCGTTCGGCCGTCGTCATGAACGGATTGTCGGCCGCGGCGCGCCAGGCGACGAACCGCAGTTGCGCGTTCGCGCGCGCCGCACGCCGCAGGTTGGTGAACGCGCGAACCGGATCGTCGAAGAACATGACGCCGAAACGCGACACGATCAGATCGAAGCGCTCGCGTGCAAACGGATGCGTCTGCGCGTCGGCATGCACGAATTCGGCAGCGACGCCGTCGCGCTCGGCCCGCTCGCGTGCCGCGGCGATCATCCGCGCCGAAATGTCGACGCCCGTGCACTGCGCGTCCTTCGCGAGCCGTCGCGCGATCGCGAGCGTGACCGCGCCGGTCCCGCATCCGACGTCGAGCACGCCATGCGCGGACGTGGCTGCCGCCGCGTCCGCGAGCAGCGTCTCGAACGGCTCGAACATCCGGTCGAGCGTGCGCTGCGCCTCGACCCATGCGAGCCCGGACGGGCCGTTCCATAGCGCGCTCTGTGCTTCGTTGGGGCGGCTGTCTGTCATCATCGTCATCCTTTGCGCTGCAGCGTTGATCGGAATCGCGACTATGCTGCTTCAAGCCGGCTTGAAGTCAAGGCTGCGCTCGCCGACCGTTCATATTTCTTACATTCGCGCTGCGTATCGTTGACGGCTTTCCTACGGTGCCTTCCATGCCACGACTGCTCTCATCCGCGCTGTTCGCGCGCTGCGCCGCGCTCGCCGCGGTCGCCCTGTCCGCGTGCTCGAACCACATCGACTCGCCCGCCGACCCCGCGAGCGCCGCGATCAACGTCCAGGCCGCATGGGTCGAGATCGGCGACGCGAACCAGGCGATCGCACGCGTGATCACCAACTACAGCCCGGCTTCCGCGAGCGATCCGGTGTGTCCGCAACTATCGGTCGACGGCAAGCAGTCGCGCATGACGCTGCGCGCCGGCGCCGCGACCGTCGCGCAACGGCCGACGGCCAGCGACCCGGCCGACTCGAAGCCGTCGAGCTTCCCCGTGTCGGTGTGCGAGGCGACGTTGCCGGCCGATGCGCAGGCGGCGAGCGTCGCGGGCCGCACGCTGCCGCTGCCGAAGGCGCAACCCCAGCGCGTCGCGATCATCGCCGATACCGGCTGCCGGATGAAGAAGGCCGACAACGCATGGCAGGCGTGCAACGACGCGACCGTCTGGCCGTTCGACACGATCGCGGCGAGCGTCGCGAAGCTGTCGCCGGACCTGGTGCTGCACGTGGGCGACTACCACTATCGCGAGAACGCTTGCCCGCCGGACATCGCCGGCTGCAAGGACAGCCCATGGGGTTACGGCTGGGATGCGTGGCAGGCCGACCTGTTCCGCCCGGCCGCCCCGCTGTTCGCCAAGGCGCCGTGGGTGGTCGTGCGCGGCAACCACGAGGAATGCGCGCGCGCGGGACAGGGCTGGTATCGCTTCCTCGATCCGCGCCCGTATGCCGCGACGCGCACGTGCGACGATCCGGCCAACGACGCCGACGCGAACTACTCCGAGCCGTACGCGGTATCGCTCGGCGGCGGCACGCAGGTGATCGTGTTCGACAGCGCGAAGGTCGGGCGCAATCCGCTGAAGACGACCGACGCGCAATTTCGCATCTACCAGAAGCAGTTTCAGTCGGTGGCGTCGCTCGCGTCGAAGGCGGGGATGTCGACGACGATCTTCACGAACCATCATCCGATCCTCGCGTTCGCGCCGATCGCGGGCAGCACGCCGGCGCCGGGCAACCTCGCGCTGCAGTCGGTGATGGCGAGCCTGAACGCGCAGGCGTACTACCCGCCCGGCATCCATGTCGCGCTGCACGGCCACGTGCACGACTTCCAGGCCATCAACTTCTCGTCGGGACATCCGGCGACGATCGTGTCGGGCAACGGCGGCGACAACCTCGACGTCGCGCTGCCCGATCCGTTCCCGGCCGGCCTCACGCCTGCACCGGGCGCCGTGATCGAACGGCTGTCGCACAACAACAGCTTTGGCTTCCTGATCATGGAGCGGCGCCCGGCGCCCGCGACGGGCTGGCTGTTCCATGCCTATTCGGCGGCCGGCAAGCTGCTCGCGTCGTGCAGCCAGTCGGGCACGACGCTCGCCTGCGACAAGACCGGATTCATCACGCCGTGATCGACGCGATTCGAGCGACGGGTCGTTCGCCGAGGGATTGCGGCGAGGTGCTCGTGCGGCGCGCGGTTATGGTCGGATCGGCGGGCGCATATGGGTGGGCGAACGGCGCAGTCGCCGGTCCGGCGACTGCCTCGACTTCCAGCGTCGGCAGCCGGACGATACGCATGGCCGCTGCAGCGGCACTCGTTGGGATCGCCCTATCGGCGGCGCCGTCGACGCGGGCCGCACTGCCGGAAACGACGCTGCTGGCGGGCGCACCGCCGTCGCGCGTGGTCGGCACGATCGGCGACGGCACACCGCAGGTGGCGGGCAAGATCGATGCGGCTACCGCCCGTTTCGCGCCCGACCCGACGCTCGTCGCGCTCGGCCGTCGGATCTTCTTCGATTCGCGGCTGTCCGAGCCGCGCGGCATGTCGTGCGCGGGCTGCCACGATCCGGCGCGCGCATTCGCGCCGACGCTGTCGGCCGCCGCACTCGCGGGGCCCGGCGTGCCGGAAGGCAGCCGCCCGGGCCGCTTCAGCCGGCGCAACGCGCCGTCGCTGCTGTATGTGCGCTACGTGCCGCGCCGCCACTTCTACCAGGACGACGACGCGCCGGCGCCGGCGCCGTTCGGTGGGCTGTTCGACGACGGCCGCGCGGATACGCTCGCCGAACAGATCCGCGGGCCGCTGTTCGATCCGAACGAAATGAACAACCGGTCGCCGGCCGCGCTGCTGCGCAAGGTTGACGGCACCGAACTGGCCGGCGATCTCGCCGCGAGGTTCGGCGCGTCGGTGCGGCGCGATCCCGAACGGCTGGTGCAGGCGCTCGGGTCGGCGATGGAGGCTTATCTGCAGAGCGATGAAATGGCGCCGTTCACGTCGCGCTTCGACGCGTTTCTGCGCACGCGTGCGCCGCTTGCTCCGGCCGAGATGCGCGGCCTGGCGCTGTTTCGCAATCCCGACAAGGGCAACTGCATGAGTTGCCATACGCTGTCGGAGACGTCCAGCCGGCCGGAGCGCTCGCTGTTCACCGATTTCGGCTACGACGCGATTGCGGTGCCGCGCAACCGGGCGCTCGCCGCGAACCGCGATCCGCGGCATTTCGACAACGGACTGTGCGACACCGCCGCGCGCCTGCGCTGGCCGGAGCCGACGCAATGGTGCGGCTACCTGCGCACGCCGGGGCTGCGCAACGTCGCGGTCAAGCAGACGTTCATGCACAACGGCGTGTTCCGCACGCTGCGCGACGCCGTCGCGTTCTACAACACGCGCTCGACCGACCCTGCGTTCTGGTATCACGGCGCACGGACGTTCGACGACGTGCCGGTGGCCTATCGCGGCAACATCAACGTCAATTCGACGCCGCTGAATCGTCGGCCGGGCACGCCGCCGGCGCTGACCGACGCCGAGATCGACGACATCGTCGCCTTCCTCGGCACGCTCACCGATGCGCGCTATGCGGAACTCGTGCCGCGGGGCGGTTCCGATGGAGTGGCCCGGGGCGCGGCGCGGACGCGCTGAGTGGGGGGGATGGGCGCGTATGGGCGCGCGGGCTCGCCGGAGCCCGCGTACCGTTGCCTCGTCGCGCGAGGTTGTCGAAGCGAACCTGGCGGGAAGGCGCGGGGCGAACGGGGTGTCTGCACGTTGGGCGGTCGCTTCGCGTTGTAGTGCCTCGGATGCGACGGCCAAGGGGGCGAGAGTCGCTGCGCACGCGGTCTACCGTGTCGTCGGCGAGTGATTCATCTCGCGTATCGGCAGAGCTTTTTAAACGACCTCAACAAACCAGATTCCTGACGGGCCCAATGCCCCGCGAGAAGATCAACTGATTCTTCAAAAGAACGATATAGCGGCCCTCGGCAATATTGAGAGGAATTGCGGAGCCACGCGACTACGATTCGCTTTTTCCGCGAGGGCCAAATAATGAAAAGAAGAATCGCGTCTGTGGGCGACACGCTATCCAGTGGCGGCACTGTCCTACCGGCAGACGGGCCGCCAATGATCTTCATGGGCCACCAAGTCGCCCTGATTGGCGGTCAAGCATTTTGCACAGCGTGTGAAAGCAACGGCGTCATTGCCAAGTCCGGGGGACACTACCGCATACGGTTCATAGCGGAGGTCGCGCTGGACGGCGACATCGTACTGTGCAGATGCCCGCGGCCGCCGCGTATTATTGCGGCGCTCAGCGGTGAGTCATGGTGCGATGACGACCCGGGCGGTAGCGGGCAGCACAGCTACTCCCGTTTCGCTGCTGGTGATGTTGCCGCAGCCGGGACCGTAGCGCCCACTTTGGCCGATGCCTACGACGAGCAAGTGAAGGTGACTGCTGATGCTCCGGAAGGCTACCCTTACTACGTTGAAACAACAGAAGGTCGTTTGTTTCAAGGGCAACTCGACGCAAGCGGCATGCTACCGCGCATCCATACCGGCCATAACCCAAATGACTACACGGTTTACTGGGGAGACGATGCTATCGCCAAGCAAAACGAGGCTTAACAATGCCGAACAAACCGCTGAAGATTCGCTCGAACAATACGCCTGATTCAGTCAAGCCGGTCCAGTTGAAATCGATCACGTTTCAGGCGCTTTGGAACGCCTATCCAGGCAAAGATCCATACGACGACCCGACGGGTCAATACGAGAATCAATGTGCCATCCGCATGAGCGTCACCTTTCACAATATCGGAAGCGATATGAAGTCGTTTTCGCAGAAGGTCGTGAAGCCCATGCCTGGGAAGAAAGAGTTGGGCCGTCTCATACTCAACGGCAAGGCTACGGCGACCCGCGCCTATGAGCTGGCCGAGTGGTTGAAATTGCAACCGTTCTTGGGACTGGGCAAACCGGAGAACATCACTGGCACGGATTGGCAGAGCACGGTAAAAGGTCGAACGGGCATCATCTACTTTTTCGGTTACTGGCGACAAGAAGGCGATTCCTCCGACAGCACCCTGACGGGCGGACACATCGACTTGTGGAACAAGGACACGTTGACCCCCAACTTGGCGTCGTTTCTTCGGTTCCGCGTGGGTATGTCCTCCATGCCGAACCCGTTGTCGTGGTTGCGAGGTCGAAGAGACAACGCGTTCTCCGATCTGGCCAACTCGAAAGAAATCCTTTTTTGGGAAGTGAAATGAAACGTACAGGGCTCGCGTTGTCGGGGTTCGTGTGGGGTTTGCTGGTCACATGGGCGTCCGGCTATACATTCAGCCATATGCACTGGCCCGCGCCTCCGTCACATTCCACGGGCTGTAACGATCTCGAGCATTGTGGCTCTCATGCCGCCTTTTTTCTGACGACGCTAGGACTGCTGCTTTGGCCGGCGATCGTGTTCTGCGCGTTGAATGCAGTCGCCTATAAGCGATGGTCGAGTCGGAAATGGGGCGTTGTATTTGCCGTCGTGACGCTCTTCTCCGCGTTGTTCTATCTCGCCACTTACGCCGTACCTTCGTTGGGCCTCTTCGGCTGAGGGCGAGGACTATCCGAAAGTCACCTGGGTCGGGTTGCGACGTGCCAGAGCGCCCATGCCAGACGCGCTCTGACCACTACCACCTTGAAGAAGCCATACCGCGTCAAGGCGGTCATTTGCTCAGTAGTTCCCTAACCATCGGTCTATCGCCGCGTCGACCAGGGAACGCTGAAACTTGTCACGCTGCGAGAGCGCTAGCGGCATCAGCGTCGAAAGCGTCGAGGTGATCATGGCCTGCAACGGACGCCGCTCAACTGCCCCTTTCGCGCTCCTACAGCGCGGCCCTTCCTGCCACCTCCCGCACCTCCTAAGCCCCACATAGCTCGTCATTGCACTTGACAACCCGCTTCGCCCCAAATACTGTATGGATAACCAGCTGTATAACCAACCAGTATTGGCGGCACCGGCACGAAGCACGCGCCACCGTCGGCAGGACTGGTTGTCGGCTCCGGGTCCGGCGTAGCGTTGCATCGCGGCCGGCCCGGTCGATCGACGAGAACACCCGGAGAGCCTTATGCAACAAGGGTCCCTGTTTAAAGCGGAACATCTGGTCCGTATCGTCAACGACACCGATCGGCAAGTGCTCGCCTGGCTGCGTGCACAGGTCGGCGACGCCCGCGTCGAGCGCGCGGCGCGCCAGCTCGGCCATACGCGCAAGCCGTTTCCGTCCGCGCTTTGCCGCTATCTGGGCGTGAGCGCGCCGGCAACGCTGCGCCAGCCCGAGCGGTCGCGTGTCGCGCGCGACTTCTCCGTCGGCGATCGCTATCTGTCGCTGATCCGTCAGCACCTCGCCACGCATACGGTCGGTCGATGAACGCGCCGAAGTCATACCGGTGGCGCAGCGTCGCACGGCGCGCGACCGGCGCAAGCACGACCCGCCATATCGGCCGCCCCGTCCCGCCGTCGCGGCAAACGGGCGCGGAAGGCTACGCCCGTGCCGAGCCGGCGCCCGCGCTTACGCAGCGGCCGCCGCATCGCGTATCAATCGGCCAAGCGTTTGGATCGCCTCTTCGTGCGCCGCATCGAATACCCGCGTGCAGGCAAGCCGAATGTACGCGTCGAAGCGGTCGGAATTCGAGAAGATCGAACCCGGCGCAATCCGTATCCCTTGGGCCAGCGCCACGTCGAACAAGGCTTCGGAATGCACGCCGTCCGGCAGCGCGATCCACAGAAGCATGCCGCCCGGCGGGCGGTTCATTCTCGTGCCTGAAGGAAAATGCCGCGCGATCGCATCGATCGTCACGTCGCGCTGCACGCGAAGCTGTTCGCGGAACCGGTGCAGATGGCGATCGAACGCGCCGGAGCCGACGAACTCGGCCGCGACGGCCTGCAGCAACGCCGCGTTGTGCCGGCTGTGCGCGAACTTGAGCATCTTCACGCGCGCGTGCCAGCGGCCCGCACTGATCCAGCCGAGCCGCATGCCGGGCGCAAGCACCTTGTTGAACGACGGACAGTAGATCACCGTGCCGTCGCGATCCCAGGCCTTGACGGGCTTCACCGCGTGCGGCGCCTCGACGAGTTCGCGGTACGGTTCGTCTTCGATCACGGCAACGCCGTGTCGCGAACACAGCGCGACCAGCGCGGCCTTGCGCTCGTCCGGCATCACGCTGCCGAGCGGGTTCTGCAGATTCGGCACGACCACCACGGCGCGGATGTCCGGATACGCGGTCAGCGCCACGTCGAGCGCTTCGATCGACAGCCCGGTCGTCGGGCTCGCCGGAATCTCGAGCGCGCGCAGCCCGAGGCTCTCGAGCATCTGGATCAGGCCGAAGAAGGCCGGCGATTCGATCGCGATCGTGTCGCCGGGCTGCGCGACCGCACGCAGCGCGAGATTCACCGCGTCGACACCGCCGCTCGTCGACATCACGTCGTCCGGCGCGACGGTCACGCCGTAAGACAGCGCGCGTCGGGCCATCGTCTGCCGGAATTCGGGCGACCCGCCCACCGGCCCCGCATCGGTCAGCAGCGTCGGTTTGCGCCGCAGCAGCCGGATCGCGAGCGCCTGCAGCGGCTCGGCCGGATAGAGCGTCGCCGACGCGGAGGCACCACCGAGGTTCAGCGCATCGGACGCCGCATTGCCGCGATCGATTACGCGCGACACGCGCTCGTGCAGCCCCGCGAACGGCGGCGCGACACTCAGCGGCGGCGCTTCGGTTTCCGGCAACGTGCCGAGCGCCGCCGCGGCGCGGCGTCGCACGAAATAGCCCGAGCGCGGCTTCGCCTCGCACCAACCCGTATCCTCGAGCCGCCGGAACGTCTGGATCGCGGTCGACAAACTCACCGCATGTTGCGCCATGAACGCGCGGACCGACGGCATCCGGTCGCCGGGCGACAGTGTGCCGGCCGCAATGATGCGGCGGTAATGCTCGGCGAGCCGCTCATAGAGCGGTGCGCCGGTCATCGGCAAGGGCGTGCGGGACGGGGCGTCGATGGGCGTCATGCGAGCGATCGTGCCCGCGCGCCTTCCCGGGCGCCAGATACAGATGTCAGGAAAACCCACCGATACAGCGCGACCAAATCGCCGCCTGCACCGCAACAGATCGCGGCTCGCTGAATCTGTCCCGCTCGCACGCGTTTTCTTAATCTTGTCTCACGCTATCGTCCCGCCGTCGCGGGGCCGCGGAACCTGGAAAACGACTCGCCATGCGCACGGAACATATCCGGCTCGACGCCGGGCAAAGCCACTTTGCGTGGTTCGACAAAGGCAGCCGGATCGTCGTGCTCGACGGCGCGCTCGCGGTCACTTGGCGCCACGGCGGTCTCGACTGGCTGCCCGAGACGCCGCCGTACATGCGCCGCGTGCTCGACGAAGGCGAATGCATGGCGATCGACACGGCCGGCCACCTGATGTTGTCCGCTGACGGCTCGCGGCCGAGCGGCGCGAGCATCGCGCCACCTGCGCCGCGGCCCGGTATGTTCGCGATGTTGCAAGCATGGCTGCGGCGGTGCGTGGCGCAGGCGCTCGGCGCGCGTCATGCGCGTGAACGGCCGTAACGCGGCGGCTATAGACGGGCCGCGTCGTCACGACCCCGTACGCCGTGTTGCCGCGTGCCCTCGGCGTTTCGCGCCGTCTGCCGTCTGCCGTGTCACCGTGCGTCCGTGCACCTGCAGAAGCAATTCAAACGAGCGACCCCACCGCTGTCACCGCCCAGCGATGAACACCGCCCGACCACGCCCGCTCCCCGCCTCCCTGCCACTAAGCGTTCCGCCGCCGCTCGATCCATTCGAACAACACCATCCCGACCAGCATCGCGGCAACGAACGCGCTGCCCTTGAGCGAGCCGAACCCGACCGATACGATCGCCGGCCCCGGGCAGAATCCGGCCAGCCCCCAGCCGATGCCGAACACGGCGCTGCCCGCGACGAGCCGCACCGTAATCGCCCGCGCAGCCGGCAACTGGATCGGCAAGCCGAGCAGCGATAGCGTGCGGCGCTTCGCCCATGCGAACGCGAACACGGCAACGCCGATCGCGCCGGCCATCACGAACGCGAGCGACGGATCCCAGCGACCGGCCAGATCGAGAAAACCGAGCACTTTTTCCGGATTCGCCATCCCGGACACGATGAGCCCCGCGCCGAACAGCAGTCCCGCCAGAAACGCAAATCCTGCCTGCATGTCAGCCTCCGAGCACGTGCCTGCGCACGAATACGGTCGCGAAACCCGCCACCATGAACACCGCCGTCGCGACGATCGATCTGACCGCGCCGCGCGACAACCCGCACACCCCGTGACCGCTCGTACATCCACCCGCATAGCGCGTGCCGATGCCGACCAGCAACCCGGCCGCCAGCAGTTCGCCCCAGCCGGCATTGACCTGCGGCATCGCACCGCTGCCGGCGACGCGCATCATCAGCGGCGCGGCGATCAACCCGGCGACGAATGCGGCGCGCCACGCGCGCTCGCCGCCGCGGGCCGTGAGCAGCCCCCCGACGATGCCGCTGATCCCCGCGATACGCCCGTTGAACGCGACGAGCCACGCGGCGGCCAGTCCGATCAGCACACCACCGGCAAGCGATAGCGCCGGCGTGAAATGAAACGTATCAATCTGCATGACGCCTCCTCGTCGCGGCCGGGCCGCAGAATTGTTCGTAGAGCACACCCATCACCGCGATCGCGGCCGGGCTGTCGAGCGAGTAGTGAATGTTCTTGCCTTCGCGACGCGTTCGGACGAGCGCGTTGTCGCGCAACACGCCGAGTTGCTGCGACAGCGTCGGCTGCCGAATGTCGAGCCGCGCTTCGAGATCGCTCACACAGCGCTCGCCCTGCGACAGTTCGCACAGCAGCAGCAGCCGGTCGGGATTGGACAGCACCCTGAGCAACGCGCACGCCGACTCGGCGGCGGCGCGCATTTCGTCGGGCTCGGGCAGTCCAGAGACGGAATCTGCGTTCATCGGTACCCTCGCTACGATTTCAGTTGGAATATTATATCGTTGTATATATTGTTTGTCGGCAGTGCGCTCGCGCGGCACTCGGTCGCAGCGAGACGGAAAAGGCAAACGGAGGGATGCGCGACGCGACAACTGCGCCGCGCCGCGTGCTGCTTCGCTGCGACGGCTCAGACGCCGTCGCAGGACGCCGTATCGGTATCGTCGAGCATCAGCGTGCCGACCCGCGCGGGCACGAGCGGCGTGCGCGGCGCGGGCGGCGTCCAGCCGAACAGCGCGTGCGCGGCCGCGCCGCACACGCGGCCTTGGCACGCGCCCATCCCGCAGCGCGTCTGCAGCTTCGCGGCCGTCCAGCCGTGGGCCGGCGCGACGGCGTCGTAGCGCACGTCCTCGCAACGGCACAGCAGCGTATCGGGCCGTGCGAGCCGGCGGATCGGCTCGCGGATCGCAAAGCGCTCGCGCACCGCATCGCCGAATGCCTGCCAACGCGCGCGCTGCTCGACCAGCGCGGCGAGCCGCGCCGTCTGCCCGGTCGCCGCATGACCGGCGATTTCGCCTTCGACCATCGCCAGCTCGCTGCCGCCGACGCCCGTACATTCGCCCGCCGCGAAACAGCCGTCGCGGCTCGTGCGCTGGTGCGCGTCCACCACGACCGCGCCGTGCTCGATCCGGCAGCCGAGATGGCTCGGCAACACGGTGTTCGGCACGAGCCCGAAGCCGCACGCGAGCCGATCGCAGTCGACCTCGTACTCGCGCTCGCCCTGCCGGATCCGCACGCGCTCGAGCCGTTGGTCGCCGAACGCTTCGACGACGTACGCATCCGGCCGATAGACGGCCGTGGCGAGCTTCGCGGCCTGCGCGAGCTTCGACGGCCAGCGCCACAGCCCTGCGCCGAAACCGGCGACATCGCGCCACGCGGCCTGTTCGAGCACGTGCGACACCCGCGCGCCGGCGTGCCGGGCCGTCGCCGCGCTCGCGAGCAGCAGCGGGCCGCTGCCGGCGATCACGATGCGCTGTCCGCGCACGTCGAGGCCGTATTTGATCAGCGCCTGCAGGCCGCCCGCGCCGGTTACGCCGGGCAGCGTCCAGCCGGGGAACGGCAGCAGCAGCTCGCGCGCGCCGCTACAGACGATCAGCGTGCGGAATTCCAGCAGAAAGCCACGCTCGTCGTCCTCGAGCAGCAGCGTGCCCGGCTGCGTTTCGGCGACGATCCGCGTAGCTGCGAGATGCGTGACGTTCGGCCGGCGCAGCACCGCGAGCCGTTCGGCGGCGGCCGGCGCCGGCGTCGCGTCGACTGCCTGGCGCCAGATCTGCCCGCCGGCGCGCGGGTTGTCGTCGACGATCGCGACCGTCGCGCCGCTGCGCGCGGCGGCGCCCGCGGCCGACAGCCCCGCCGGCCCCGCGCCGACGACCGCGACGTCGACGCTCAGTCGTTCCTGTTTCATCGCGTGCGCTCCACCCGCATCCCGTCGCGGCACAGCGTCTGGCAAGCCAGCCGGCGCCGGCCGTCGATCGTCATCCTGCACTCCTGGCAGATTCCCATGCCGCAAAACGGCGCACGCGCGGTGCCCGTGCACGACACGCGCGTCGTATCGTCGCCGCTCGCCGCGACGGCGGCCGCGACGGTTGCGCCGTCGGCCACGGTCAGCGCGCGGCCGTCCAGATGAATGATCATGAAGAATGCGCTCCGGCTACGGGGGACGTCGCGAGAAAACGTCCCGGCAAATACGGTTCGATGTCGATGGGCGGCCGCTCGCCGGTCATCGCCGCGGCGACGAGCCGGGCGCTGACCGGCGCGGTCGTCACGCCGAGCCCTTCGTGCCCGACCGCGAGCCACACGCCCGGCCGCGCCGGATGCTCGCCCAGCAGCGGCAGGCCGTCGGGGCTCGCCGAACGGAAGCCCGTCCATGCGCGAATGCCGTTCAAGTCGGCCAGCTCCGGCAGATAGCCGGCCGCGCGGCGCAGCATTCGCGCGAGCACCGGCTGCTCGACGCGCGCGTCGTCGGTGTCGAACTGGCGCGATGAGCCGATCAGCAACTGGCCGGTCGGCCGCGGCTGCACGTTGAACGCCACCGACGTGCCGTCGCTCGCGTGCGCGCTCGCCGCATAGCCGAGCTCGACGAGCTGGTGCGACACGCGGCCGGGATAGCGGTCGGTGATCAACAGGTGGCCCTTCTTCGGGCGCAACGGCAGTTCGGGTAACAGCGCGCGTGCAGCGACGCCGTTGGCGACCACCACGCGCTGCGCGCGCAGCGTGTCGCCGCTCGCGAGCGTCACGCTCGCGCCGTCGACCGCCACCGCGCGATCGCGGCGCAACGCGACGCCCGGCGCGCGCTGCAGCAGCCAGCTGGCTGCGACGGGCGCATAGAGAATCGCATCGCCGGGGATCTTCAGCGCGCCGCCGAGGCCCGCGCGCAGCATCGGCTCGAGCCGCGCGAGCGTCGCCGCGTCGATCAGCTCGCCGGCCACGCCGTGCGCGGCGAGCGTCGCCTGCTTCGCGCGCGCGAGATCCATCTCGTGCGCGTCGGCCGCGAGCCACAGCGTGCCGCAGTTGCGGTACGCGCAGCCCTGCGGCATCTGGTCGGCGAGCGCGCGCCACAGCCCGATCGAATAATGGCTCAGCGCGAGCTCGGCCGCGTTGTCGTCCATCGCGACGAGATGGCCCATGCCGGCGCCGGTCGCGCCGCCGCTGGCGTCGTCGACCACCAGCACACGCAGCCCGCGCTGCGCCAGCTCGTGCGCACATGCCGCGCCGACGATGCCGGCGCCGATCACCACGACGTCGGTCGTCGTCCCGCTCACGACACGATGCCCCAGCCGAACGGATCGTCTTCGTCGATCAACAGCGTCGCTTCCGCGCTCAGGTGGGCGCTGCCGCGAATCGTCGGCACGATGCCGCCGTCGGCGAGCGCATAGCTCGCATGGAACACGCTGCCGATCACGCTCGCCTGCCGCCACACGACGCCCGGTTCGAGCTTGCCGTCGGCCGCGAGGCACGCGAGCTTCGCGCTCGTGCCGGTGCCGCAGGGCGAGCGATCGTACGCATGGCCGGGACACAGCACGAAGCTGCGGCTGTCGTGCTCGGGGTCGTCGGCGAACAGTTCGATATGGTCGATCTCGCCGCCGTTCGCGCCGGTGATGCCGGCGCGCTCGAGCCCCGCGCGCACCGCCGACGAATACGCGGTCAGCGCCGCGACGTTGTCGCCGGCGACGCGCTGGCCGTGCTCGCTGATCAGGAAGAACCAGTTGCCGCCCCAGGCGATGTCGCCCTTCACCGGGCCGTAACCCGGCACGTCGACCTCGACCGCCTTCGCATGGCGATACGCGAGCACGTTGCGCACGCTGACCGACAGGTCGTCGTGCAGCGTCGCCTCGACGGTGCCCACCGGCGTCTCGATCAGATGCACGCCCGGCCCGATGCGGCCCATGTGATGCAGCGTGCGCACGACGCCGATCGTGCCGTGGCCGCACATCCCGAGGTAGCCGCTGTTGTTGAAGAAGATCACGCCGGCCGCCGCGTCGGGCGACACGGGCTCGCACAGCAGCGCGCCGACCAGCACGTCGCTGCCGCGCGGCTCGAGGATGCAGGCGGTGCGGTAGCGATCGTGCTCGCGCGCGAGCACGTCGCGACGCTCGGCCATCGTGCCGTTGCCGAGCGAAGGAAAGCCGGACACGACGAGCCGCGTGGGTTCGCCGCCCGTGTGCGAATCGATGATCTGAATGCGCTTCATCATGAGCCGTCCGAGATGGGAAAGGAGCATAGCTTCCTCCGTCGCGCGTCGGCCCGCTTGTGGGTTTTCGATGAGGCCGACGACGAAATCGGCACAGCGTCGGGCGCCGCCCGGACGCGCGCCGCGCATTGTGCCGATTTCGTCATTCCGCTCCGCGATACGGCTCAAGCGTGATGGGCACCGGCACGGCGATACTGGTTGCAGGTCGCCGCGCCGGTCGTCGATCGAGATGCGGCAGGCGTACGCGGTGCGCCGGGACGTCGGCCACAAGCGGCGGACTTCGCGCCGCGCCCGGCAGCCGGCCGGTGCGCGGGCGGTGTTAAGCCGCTTTCGTCACGGCGCACCGCGCCGGCCGTGCGTCATTGGTCAGCGGTCAGCGGGCGAACCGCCGAACGTGCGGGGCAGGCGCTTGCCGGCAGCGCGGCGGCGGCACACCGCCGCTTCGCCATTTGCGTGCCCGGCATCGCCGGCGCCGAGCCCGTTCGCCGCAGCGCGCCGCGCGCGGCGCATGAATGGCCGGCGCCCGCGCCGCTCGTCCGGACCGGCCGCCACCCGCACCGGCCCCGGCCCCGATACATCCCAGGAGACGCACCCATGCCAGCCCAAGGCAACGCCCATCCGCCCGTCCCGTTGCCCCGCTCCGCGGCGGCTTCGGCGGCATCGGCCGGCTCGCGCATCCGTACGACACGGCGGTCGTCGCGGCAGTCGCGCTCGTCCTCCATTACTGGGGCGCCCGCACCGGCATCCGTGCCGACGAGCTGCAGCTCGACGACGACGAAGGCGGACGCCCCGCTTTCCGCTCCCTTCCACTCCGGCCGCACGCAGTGCGCGCGGCGCCGCATTTTCCAAGGAACCCCATGCAACTCACAGGCCAGCTCCTGATCGGCCAGACGGCCGTCGCCGGACGGAACGGCACCTTTCACGCGATCGCCGCCGCGACCGGCGAGCCGCTCGCGCCCGCATTCGGCGGCGCGAGCCCGCACGACCTCGACACGGCCTGTGCGCTCGCCGACGCCGCCTTCGACACCTATCGCGACACGCATCCCGAGCAACGCGCCGCGTTTCTCGAGGCGATCGGCCGCAACATCGTCGCGCTCGGCGACGAGCTGATCGAACGCTGCGTCGTCGAAACCGGGCTGCCGCGCGCGCGCATCGAAGGCGAGCGCGGCCGCACGGTCGGCCAGCTCGCGCTGTTCGCGGCGCTGCTGCGTGACGGCGCTTACATCGATGCGCGCATCGACCCCGCGCGCCCCGAGCGCAAGCCGCTGCCGCGCGTGGACCTACGGCTGCGCAACGTCGCGATCGGCCCGGTGGCCGTGTTCGGCGCGTCGAACTTCCCGCTCGCGTTCTCGGTGGCGGGCGGCGACACCGCGTCGGCGCTGGCCGCCGGCTGCCCGGTGATCGTCAAGGCGCACTCGGCGCATCCGGGCACGTCCGAGCTCGTCGGCCGCGCGATCCAGCAGGCCGTGCGCGACTGCACGCTGCCGGCCGGCGTGTTCTCGCTGCTGTTCGACGCGTCGCGCGAGATCGGTCAGGCGCTCGTCGCCGACGCGCGCATCAAGGCGGTCGGCTTTACCGGCTCGCGCGGCGGCGGCGTCGCGCTGATGCACATCGCGGCCGTGCGCCACGAGCCGATTCCCGTCTATGCGGAAATGAGCTCGATCAACCCGGTGCTGCTGTGCCCGGCCGCGCTCGCCGAACGCCACGATGCGATCGCGGCGCAGTTCGTCGCGTCGCTCACGCTCGGCGCCGGCCAGTTCTGCACGAACCCCGGCCTGGTGCTCGCGATCGACGGCCCGGCCCTGCGTGCGTTCGAGGGCGCGGCGGTCACCGCCATCCAGGCGAGCGCGGCGCAGACGATGCTGACGCCGCACATGCATGCGAGCTATACGCGCGGCGTGATCGCGCAGCGTGCGCACGGCGCGGTCGAGCTGCTTGCCGAAGGCGCCGAGGGCGGCCGCTACCAGGCGCGCGCCGCGCTGTTCGCGACGTCGGCCGACGCGTTCGTCGCGCACCCCGAATTGCGCAATGAAGTGTTCGGCCCCGCGTCGCTGATCGTGCGCTGCCCGGACGCCGATACGCTGCATCGCGTGCTGAAGTCGCTCGAAGGCCAGTTGACGATCGCCGCGCACCTCGCCGCCGACGACGCGCCGCTGTTCGCCGCGCTGCGCCCGACGCTCGAGCGCAAGGCCGGCCGCATTCTGGTCAACGGCTTCGGCACGGGCGTCGAGGTCGGCCACGCGATGGTGCACGGCGGCCCGTTCCCGGCGACGTCCGACACGCGCACCACGTCGGTCGGCGCACGCGCGATCGAGCGGTTCCTGCGGCCGGTGTCGTACCAGGACGTGCCCGACGCACTGCTGCCCGACGCGCTCCGCGACGGCAACCCGCTGAACGTGCCGCAACGCATCGACGGCGTGCCGGCGCTGCGGGCAGCGCGCGATGTCTGAGCCGCGCGCCGACGTCGTGCTGGCGCTCGACGACGTCCATGCACTCGCGCTGCGGGTGCTGATGCACCACGGGATGTCGCTTGCACACGCGCATGCGATCGCCGACGTCATCACGCAGGGCCAGCGCGACGAGTGCCACTCGCACGGCGTGTATCGGCTGCTCGTGTGCGTGCGCACGCTGAAGAAAGGCAAGGTCGATCCACGCGCCGTGCCGACGCTGCGACGCCTGTCGTCGTCGATCGTCGCGCTCGACGCGCATCGCGGCTTCTCGCTGCTGAGCTTCAAGACGGGGCTGCCGGTGCTCGTCGGGATGGCGAAGCAACACGGCATCGCGGCGATGGCGATCAACAACTGCTACCACTTCTCGGCGCTGTGGCCCGAAGTCGAAGCGATCGCCGCCGAGGGGCTGGCCGGCATCGCGATGAACCCGAGCCACAGCTGGGTCGCGCCGGAAGGCGGCCGCGAACCGGTGTTCGGCACGAATCCGATCGCGTTCGCTTGGCCGCGCCCGGGCGGACTGCCGTTCGTGTTCGACTTCGCGACCAGCGCGATCGCGCGCGGCGACATCGAGCTGCACGCGAAACGGGGCGACGCGATCCCGCCGCACTGGGCGATCGACGCCGACGGCCGGCCGACCACCGATCCGCACGCCGCCCTGCGGGGCGCAATGCGCACGTTCGGCGGGCACAAGGGCTCGGCGCTCGCGGCGATGGTCGAGCTGCTCGGCGGCGCGCTGATCGGCGACCTGACGAGTCAGGAGTCGCTGGCGTTCGACGGCGGCGTCGGCGCCACGCCGTGCCACGGCGAGCTCGTGGTCGCGTTCGACCCGAAGGTGTTCCTCGGCGACGACCTCGACGCGGGTCTCGCGCGCGGCGAACGGCTGTTCGACGCGATCACCGCGCAAGGGGCGCGACTGCCGTCGCAGCGGCGCTTCGACGCCCGTGCGCGCAGCATCGCGCACGGCGTGCGGATTCCGCGGGCGCTGTACGACGAGATTCTCGCGCTGGTCGAGTGAGGCGTGGCGGTGCGGGCCGGCCTACACGGCCTGCCCTGCGCGCCGCGGCCCGCGGCCGCTCATCGCCGATGGAATGGCCAAACCCGGTGCCCCACCACCCGCTCCCACCGCCGGCGCACGCCCGGCGGCTGTGGGATAATTGCCCCGTTTGCCCAGGGCGCAGCTCAAGAGGTTGTTCGCACGGGCGCGAGAGAGGCCTTTATTCCCGTGCCTCCACCCTTTTCCGCGATATTTCTTCAGCCATCACAATGCCCACATACCGCTCCAAAACCTCCACCGCCGGCCGCAACATGGCGGGCGCGCGCTCGCTGTGGCGCGCCACCGGCATGAAAGACGACGATTTCTCGAAGCCGATCATCGCGGTCGTCAATTCGTTCACGCAATTCGTGCCCGGGCACGTCCACCTGAAGGATCTCGGCCAGCTGGTCGCGCGCGAGATCGAGGCTGCCGGCGGCGTCGCGAAGGAATTCAACACGATCGCCGTCGACGACGGCATCGCGATGGGCCACGACGGGATGCTGTACTCGCTGCCGAGCCGCGACATCATCGCCGACTCGGTCGAGTACATGGTGAACGCGCACTGCGCGGACGCAATGGTCTGCATCTCGAACTGCGACAAGATCACGCCGGGGATGCTGATGGCCGCGATGCGCCTGAACATCCCGGTGATCTTCGTGTCGGGCGGGCCGATGGAAGCCGGCAAGACGCGCCTCGCGAACCCGGTCACCAAGACCATCGAGCTGAAGAAGCTCGACCTCGTCGACGCGATGGTGATCGCAGCCGACCAGTCGTACTCCGACGCCGACGTCGCCGAAGTCGAACGCTCGGCATGCCCGACCTGCGGTTCGTGCTCGGGCATGTTCACCGCGAACTCGATGAACTGCCTGACCGAAGCGCTCGGCCTGTCGCTGCCCGGCAACGGCACGGTGGTCGCGACGCACGCCGATCGCGAGCAGCTGTTCAAGCGCGCCGGCCGCCGGATCGTCGAGCTGACCCGCCAGTACTACGAACAGGACGACGTGCGCGTGCTGCCGCGCTCGGTCGGCTTCAACGCGTTCGAGAACGCGATGACGCTCGACATCGCGATGGGCGGCTCGACCAACACGATCCTGCACCTGCTCGCGATCGCGCGCGAAGCCGGCATCGACTTCACGATGAAGGACATCGACCGCCTGTCGCGCGTCGTGCCGCAGCTGTGCAAGGTCGCGCCGAACACGAACAAGTACCACATCGAAGACGTCCATCGCGCGGGCGGCATCATGGCGATCCTCGGCGAGCTCGACCGTGCGGGCCGGCTGCACACCGACGTGCCGACGGTCCACGCGCCGACGCTGAAAGATGCGCTCGACCAGTGGGACATCGTCCGTACGCAGGACGAAGCGGTGCGCAAGTTCTACCTGGCCGGCCCGGCCGGGGTCCCGACGCAGATCGCGTTCAGCCAGGACACGCGCTGGCCCAGCCTCGACCTCGACCGCGCCGAGGGCTGCATCCGCTCGTACGAGCACGCGTTCTCGAAGGAAGGCGGCCTCGCCGTGCTGACCGGCAACATCGCGCTCGACGGCTGCGTGGTGAAGACGGCCGGCGTCGACGAGAGCATTCTCGTGTTCGAGGGCTCCGCGCACGTGACCGAGTCGCAGGACGAAGCGGTCGAGAACATCCTGAACGACAAGGTCAAGGCCGGCGACGTGGTGATCGTGCGCTACGAAGGCCCGAAGGGCGGCCCCGGCATGCAGGAAATGCTGTACCCGACGAGCTACATCAAGTCGAAGGGCCTCGGCAAGGCATGCGCGCTGCTGACCGATGGCCGCTTCTCGGGCGGCACGTCCGGGCTGTCGATCGGCCATTGCTCGCCGGAGGCGGCCGCGGGCGGCGCGATCGGCCTCGTGCGCGACGGCGACCGCATCCGCATCGACATCCCGAACCGCACGATCGACGTGCTGGTGTCGGATGAAGAACTCGCGCGCCGCCGCGAAGAGCAGAACGCGAAGGGCTGGAAGCCGGCGCAGCCGCGTCCGCGCAAGGTGTCGGCGGCGCTGAAGGCCTATGCGAAGCTCGTGATGTCGGCGGACAAGGGCGCGGTTCGCGACCTGTCGCTGCTCGACGACTGACCGTCGCCTTAGAGGCCGGGAACGGGCCGAGACGGGCTCGTTCCCGGCTTCTACCCGAGCCCCACCCGCAGCCCACCGGCCGGATCGGCAAGCTGCCCAAGCCGCTCTTCGGAGCGGCTTTTTTTCGTCCCGCGCCAACGCGGGCGCCGCGTGTCAGCGGCGAAACTCGTCGTTGCCGACGCCGCCACCGTGGCCGCCGCCGGCATTTCCGCCACCTTGCGACCGGCCGCCGTAACCGCCGCCACCGGGGTTTCCCTGCGGCGGCAGCATGCGCGGCCCGCCGCCCGGCCCGGGCGCCGGGCGCACGACGGCTGGACCGGGCCCGGGTGGCGGCGCCGGGTGCGGTGCGGCTGCCGGGCCCGGTTGCGGCGCCGCGTGCGGTACCGGCGCCGGCTGGGGCATCGCCTGCGGGGCCGGCATGCGGTTCGGTCCACCCCAGCCGCCGCGCGTGGCCGACGGCCGCGTATCGTGCTGCGACGGCGGAGCGCCGCCGGGCGCGCGCTGGATCGGGCCGCCCGGCTGCGGGTGTCCCTGTCCCGGCGGGAGCCCTCCCGGACCGATGCGCGGCTCGGCGCGACGCTCCCAGCGATCGCGATCGTGGAACCACGGGCGATTGCGGTAATAGCGGTCCCAGTACGCGCCGATCGCGAACCCGGTGACCGGTACGCCGACGATCGCGCCGTATTCGATCAGCGGCACGTAGTAGCCCTGGTAGGGATAGTCGAGCTGCTCCGCGTCGATCCAGCCGCGCACGCCAGGCAGCGCGACGTCGCACCACGAGTAGTCGCTCAGACAGCCGAACACGTCCACCGCGGTGCCGGGCGGAAGTTGCGCGACCACCGGATAGTCGGGTGCCGGCCCGGCATAGAGCGCCGCGACCGAGTTCGTGTAGGCGCTGCTTTGCGCGGCGGCGATGCCCGGCGCCGCGGCGATGCCGAACAGGACGACGCACAGACTTCGGATGATCGTTTTGCTCATGGTGCTCTCCCGCGCGGTTCAGCCGCGCGTCCTTCAGTGTCGATGGCCGCCGTGGTGTCCGCCGCCCCAGTGCCCGCCGCCGCCCCAGTATCCGCGGAAACCGAAGCCGATCGAGATGGGCGGCCCGTACCAGCCGGGGTAGTACGCCGGATAGTACGCGGGGTAATAGACCGGATACGGCACGTAGGCCGGCGCGACATAAACGGGGGGCGGCGCGTAGGTGTAATCAGGCGGCGGCTCGGCTGGAGCTGGAGCTGGAGCCGGAACCTGGGCTTGGGCCCGAGCAGGCGCCCGAGCGGGGGCCGGCGTCGGCGCCGGTGCAGCCGCGGACGCCCCGCTCGCCGGCGCGACGGGAAGCTCGCGCTGCGACAGCAGTGCGGGCGCCGGTGCGTAATACGGTGCATAACCGTACGGCCCCGTGTAATAGCAACCACTCAGCGCAAGCATGACCAACGCCATCGCAGGTCGCTTCGCAGCGGAAAGGGAAATCATCGAATGCTCCGTACGAAATCGGCGCGCCGCCGCGCGGCGCGCGCCTGTGTCTAGCTTACGTCCCCTACATATTTCTGCGGGTTTGATCGGTGACTTTTTGTTTCGCCGCATGAATCGGGCCGATGCGGCCCCACAGGCACGCCGCCTGCTTGCGCGTCTGCCGCGCCGACATTGAAGTTGGCGCGATCGCCCTCACGTTGGATATCGAGTCAGGCTGGCCGGCGCGGACGGGCGTTCGCGGCCCCCGGCGACCTGAAACCCGCGGACCTTTGGCCCGCCCATACAGGAGCGCGGCTCACGCCGCTATCGACATGACCCTGCCACGCCCCACGCTTCGGGCGGACACGCCCCTCGATCCGATCATCCAGCTGCTCGCGCGCGCCGGCGAGCAGGGATATCTGACGCACGCCGACCTCGTCGACGCGCTGCCGCCCGACAGCGACAGCGCCGATGCGCTGGAAGTCGTGCGCGCCGCGCTCGCGGACATCGGCATCGACGTGCTCGACGAGCCGGCCGCGCCCGCGCCGTTCGCCGGCACGACGCCGGTCGACGTCGATCGCGACACGCTCGACGAGAGCCGCGCGCTGCTCGGCGACCTCGCCCGCGGCGCAAGTGCGTCGACCGATCCGATGGCGCTCTACATGCGGCGTATCCATGCGGTGCCGCTGCTCAAGCGCGAGGACGAAATCGTGCTCGCGCGCGAAATCGAAACGGGCCGCCATCAGATCCTGCACGCGCTCGCCGGCTACCCGCCGGCGGTCGATGCGCTGCTGGCGCGCCACGGCGCGGCGAGCGCGACGGACGCGGCCGGCGACGAAGACGACGACACGCCGAACGACGAATCGCGCGCGCGGGCATCCGCACGCCGGGACGCGTTGCGCGACGCGCTCGCGACGCTGCGCGGCGCGCTGCACGCGCAGGGCTGCCGTTCGGCCGAATACCGCGACGCGCGCAACCGCGTGGCCGCGCTGCTCGGCGAGCTTGGCTGGGCCGTCCCGGCCGTCGACGACGCGAGCCGCGTCGTCGATGCACTGGCGCGCGCGCCCGCCAACGCGGCCGGCGATGCCGGCACCGACGCGGCGTGCTTCGATGCGCCCGCGCGGCGCGCGCTCGGCGCCGCGCTGCGCGACGGCCAGCAGAAACTGGGCGACGGCACGCGCGCGATGCTGGAAGCGAACCTGCGGCTCGTGCTGTCGATCGCGCGCAAGTACGTGAATCGCGGCGTCGATCTGCCCGACCTCGTGCAGGACGGCTGCCTCGGCCTGATGCGCGCGATCGAGAAGTTCGAATACCGGCGCGGCTTCAAGTTCTCGACCTACGCGACCTGGTGGATTCGGCAGGCGGTCGCGCGCGCGGTGGCCGACCGCTCGCGCACGATCCGCGTGCCGGTGCACGTCGGCGACCAGTCGCAGCGCGTGCAGCGGCATGCGCTGCGCTTCCGCCAACGCCACGGCCGCCGCGCGACGCCGGCCGAACTGGCCGCCGACACCGGCCTCGCCGAGGACAAGCTGCGCGCGTTGCTCGCGCTGCCTGCCGAGCCGCTGTCGCTCGATACGCCGCTGCCGGACGCGGAAACCGGCCTCGTCGACCTGATCGAGGACCAGACCTCGGCGAGCCCGTTCGAACGGCTGGCGAACACGCGCATGCGGGAATGCGTGAGCTCGCTGCTGCGCTCGGTCACGCCGACCGAGGCCGACGTGCTGCGTCGCCGGTTCGGCCTCGGGGGCGCCGAGCCCGACACCTACGACGCCATTGCGCAGGACGCCGGAATGTCGCGCGAGCGCGTGCGGCAGATCGAGAAGCGCGCGCTCGCGACGTTGCGCACGGCCGCGCAGGCGGAAGGCGCGCAGTCGTTCCTCGACGCATAAGCGGCCACGCGCGACGCGCCGCACACCGGTGCGAATGCGCGCGTGTGGGCTGCCGCACGCCCGCAACGTTCGCCGTTGATGCGCGTCAATTTCCATCCGTCACGGGCCGCGACAATGTGCTGAAATGAAGCGTGCTGCGGCGCATTGCGCGCCGCGTCCATCCCGTTTGCGCTTGCCCCGGTCCCGCGCCATGGAAACGACCATCAGCCACACCGACGAGGAAAACCGGCAGATCGCCGACCATCTGCGCGAGGCCGCGCAGTTGCTTGCCGACCAGGGAGCGAATCCGTATCGGGTGGCCGCCTACCGCGCGTCCGCCGATACGATCGAATCGCTCGACGAAGCGCTGCGCGCGCGGTTCGACGCGGGCGGCGTGGATGCGCTGGGCGCGCTGCCGGCAGTCGGCGCAGGCGTCGCGCAGGCGATCGCCGAACTGCTGGTGAGCGGCCGCTGGCGTCTGCTCGACCGGTTGCGCGGCGACGCCGAGCGCGTGTCCGCGTTCGAGGCCGTGCCGGGCATCGGCCACGGGCTCGCGCTGCGCATTCACGACCAGTTGCAGATCGATACGCTCGAGGAGCTGGAGCGCGCCGCGCGCAGCGGCCAGCTCGAAGCGATCGCGGGCGTCGGCCCGCGACGTGCGGCCGGCATCCGCGCCGCGCTCGACGACGTGTTGAGCCGCCGCCGACGCTGGCAAGGCCATGCGCGCGACGCCGGCCTCGGCACCGAGCCGCCGGTCGAACTGCTGCTGTATATCGATCGCCTGTACCGCAACAAGGCGGCCGCCGGCATGCTGCCGACCCTCGTGCCGCGCCGCCTGAACGCGGACGTCAGCGTGTCGCCGCCCGTGATGCACATGACGAAGGGCGGCTGGCATTTCACCGCACTGGCCGCGTGCCCTGCCCGCGCGCAGGAACCGTCCGCGACCGCCGATTGGGTCGCGCTCTATTTCTACGATGCAACGCAACGCGAACAGTTGCGCACCGTCGTCACCGGGACGCTCGGCGCGCTCGCCGGCAAGCGGGTCGTGCGAGGACGCGAGATGGAATGCCGCGTGTACCACGCGGGATGACGGGCCGTACGGCGTTCTAGCCCGTTCTGGCTCGTCAAGGGCTATCCGGTTTCGTCCGGCGCGCCGGGGCGCGATGCGCGGCGATGCGCAGCAGCTTGCGAAACGACGGACATTCGAGATGGCTCGGCGCCGGACAGGCGGCTGCATGTCGCAGCGCGTCGCGCACCGAGCCGAGGCGGCGGATCGTACGGTCGAGTTCGTCGGCCTTGCGCTCGAGCGTCGCGCGGTCGATCGCCGGTCGGCCGTCCGCGCCGAACATCGCCAGCATGTCATCGAGCGAGAAACCGGCTTCCCGGCCGAGCGCGATCAATGCGAGACGCTCCAGCACCGACGCGTCGTACTGACGCCGCAGCCCATGCCGTCCGCTCGGCACGATCAAGCCCTTTTCCTCGTAGTAGCGCAGCGTCGAGGCGGGGAGCCCCGAGCGGCGCGCGACCTCGGCGATATCCAGACGATTCATGCTTGGCCTCGAGTGAACTTGAAGCCGCAAGATAGTCGCTCGACCGTTCCGATACAAGCGCGACGCGTGCGTGCCGCCGCAGGGGTTGCGGCGTGATTGGAGCCGCCCGCCGCGCATGCAGCGCGGAAGCGACAAATTAACGGCGCGGCGGGGGCGCACGCGCGGCGCACGCCCCACTCCGCGCCGGTCAGGCTCAGACCTTCATCGAGCCGGTGCGCACGAAGCGCTCGTGCCACGACAGCGACTCGGCGAGCAGATGCGGCGTGTGCTTGCCGAAGCTCTCGCGCGACGCGCGCTCGAAGTAGTCCTCGAGCATCGGCCGGTAATCCGGGTGCGCGCAGTTCGCGATGATCTTGCGCGCGCGCTGCTTCGGCGACAGGCCGCGCAGATCGGCGAGGCCCTGCTCGGTGACGACCACCGCGACGTCGTGCTCGGTATGATCGACGTGGCTCGCCATCGGCACGATCCGCGAGATCGCGCCGCCCTTCGCGGTACTGGCCGACATGAAGCACGACAGATAGCCGTTGCGCGCGAAGTCGCCCGAGCCGCCGATGCCGTTCTGGATCTTCGTACCCATCACGTGCGTCGAGTTCACGTTGCCGTAGATGTCGGCTTCGATCATCCCGTTCATCGCGATGCAGCCGAGGCGGCGCACGAGTTCCGGATGGTTGCTGATCTCCTGCGGACGCAGCAGGATCTTTTCGCGGAACGTCGCGATCTCGTCGGCGAAACGCTGCACGGCCGGCGGGCTCAGCGACAGCGCGGTGGCCGACGCGAAGCTCAGCGTGCCGTCGTCGAGCAGGTCGAGCATGCCGTCCTGGATCACCTCGGTGTACGCGGTGAGGTTCGAGAAGCCGGCCGTGCTCAGTTCGGCGAGCACCGCGTTGGTGATGTTGCCGACGCCCGACTGCAGCGGCAGCAGGTTTTCCGGCAGCCGGCCGCGCTTCACTTCATGACGCAGGAAGTCGATCAGTTGCGTCGCGATCTGCTTCGACGTGGCGTCCGGTGCGGAGAACGCGTTGCTGCGATCGGGCGCGTCGGTTTCGACGATCGCGACGATCTTCTCGGCCGGGCAGCGCAGGTACGGTTCGCCGATGCGGTCGTCGCTCTTCGTGAGCGGAATCGGCTTGCGGTGCGGCGGCAGCGCGGTGCCGTAATAGACGTCGTGCATCCCGTCCAGGCCGAGCGGCTGGCGCGAGTTGACTTCGAGGATCACGTGCTTGGCTTGCTCCAGCCACGTCTTGTTGTTGCCGATCGACGCGGACGGAATCAGCAGGCCGTCCTCGCGGATGCCCGCGACTTCGACGATCGCGACGTCGAGATCGCCGTACAGGCCGAACCATGCGTACTGGGCGACGTGGCTCAGGTGGACGTCCTGGTAATCGACTTCGCCGTTGTTGATCTTGTCGCGCAGCGTCGGGTCGGACTGGTACGGCAGACGCATCGAGATGCCGTCGGTGCGGGCGAGCGCGCCGTCGAGTTCAGGCGCGGTCGACGCGCCCGTCAGCACGTTGATCCGGAACGTTTCGCCGCGGGCGTGGGCCGCCTCGATGTGCGCGGCGAGCGCGGCCGGCACGGCCTTCGGATAGCCGGAGCCGGTGAAGCCGCTCATCGCGACGGTCATGCCGGGACGGATCATCGCGGCGGCTTCGTCGGCGGTGCGGACGAGCGAACGCAAAGCGGGAGCAAGGATGCGTGAAGAAGACATGGCTATATATCTGAAGCTTCTGGTCTGTCGTTGACGTCGCGGGGGGTGTCTCCTGAGCGACGCGAAGCCCTTGGGGCCGCGAGGGCGGCCCGGCACCACGGGCACGGTCCGAGTATCGCAGACGCCGTCGTCGCGAAATGTCAGCCCGAATGAAAAAGATTCTTGCCGGATGCGCCTGATATCGAACGGCACTTCTGTGTCAGTCGGTCGTAATTCGACCGAATGCGACAGAAAGGCATTAGAAAGAAAACGGCCATTCTCGCCCGGACAGCTTACGAAATGCTGAACGTCGACCGAGCGAAAACCGTCCGGATCCGGCGTCGGCAACCGGGCAATCCGCGCACGCCGAGCGCTTCGCGAATCGCTGCTGCGAATTGTCGCGCGGCGCCCCATCCCGACCCGTGACCGAGATCAAAGCCGCACGCCCGCGCGGATCCGCGCCGAGCGCCGCTGCGCGGCCCGCCGGCCCTTGACGGCGGCGCCCGGCGAACCCCGCTGGAACCGGTACGATCCGCAGGCGGGAACGTCAATTCACGGGCCCGGATTACAACTGGCCAACACCCGGAATACTCCATAACACAGGCACATGTCAGGACATTGGTCCAAGGAAAAGCAACAAATTACAATTCCGTATATATTTCGCCGATGGACCAAAGAAAAACCGCCAACCGTTCCGAGCCCCCCCTGCCCCGCACCTGGGATGCGCGGCTCGCGCGCGCGCTCGTCCGACCGCTGATCGACACGCCCGTTACCCCCAACCACCTCACCACCCTGCGCCTGCTGATCGGCGTCGCGGGCGCGTGGTGCCTCGCGCAAGGCGGCTTCGGCTGGATCAACGCCGGCGCGCTGCTGATCGTGCTGTCCAACTTCGTCGACCATACCGATGGCGAGCTCGCCCGCATCAGCGGCAAGTCGAGCAAGATCGGTCACTTTTACGACCTCGCCGCCGATGCGCTCGTCACGGTCGCGCTGTTCGTGAGCATGGGCGTCGGCGTCGTCGCACAGGGCGGCCAGATGATCGCGTCGCCGGTGCTGCTGGGCGCCGCGGCCGGCGCGGCCGTCGCGCTGATCTTCTTCCTGCGGATGCGGATCGAATCGATCGCCGGCAAGGCAGGCACCAAACAGGCATTCGCGGGCGGCTTCGAGACCGAAGACGTCCTCTACCTGCTGCCGCTCGTCACGCTCGTCGACGGCGTGCAGCCGTTCCTGCTCGCGGCGTCGATCGGCGCGCCGCTGTTCGCCGCATGGGTCGTGATCGATTGGTGGCGCGTCGTGCGCCGCGACGGCGCCGCGCAATCGAACGCCGCGCCGCAGGTCTTCATGTCCCCGTCGAGCGGCCGCGCACGCAGCGACAGGCCGGGCGGCACTCAAAATCAAACTGAAATCCAGGCTTCCAAATGACTTCTAGCACGCGCGACGACTCCGTGCTGAGCCCGGCACGCCCCGCGCCTGCGCGCGCGGCGGCGGCCGATCCCGATCGCACCGTGGCCGACTGCGTCGGCCGTCTCGACGTCGATCGCCTGCGCGGCGACTACACGCGCCAGGGATCGTTCCTGTATCTGGACAGCTTCCTGCCGCCCGACGCGCACGCGAAACTCGCGGCCGCCGCACGCGCGATGCAGGCCGGCCTGAACCGCAATTACCTGCCCGGCCACAAGCAGGGCGGCAGCGTGAGCCGGCACACGATCGACGAACAGGCGCCGTACATCGCCGAGCTGTACCGCTCGAAGGCGCTGATCGGCTTCCTCGAGAAAATCACCGGCGACAAGCTGATGCTGTCGCCGGACGACGATCCGCACGCTTACGCGCTGTACTACTACACGAAGCCGGGCGACCACATCGGCTGGCACTACGACACGTCGTACTACGACGGCCGCCGCTACACGCTGCTGTTCGGCGTGATCGACGATTCGACGTGCCGGCTCGACTACGAACTGCACACCCGCAACCCGGACGTGCCCGACGAAGCGGGCTCCGTGCAGATCGCCGACGGCGGCATCGTGCTGTTCGACGGCGACAAGCTGCGCCATCGCGTCACCCCGCTCGGCCAGAACGAGATGCGCGTGTCCCTCACGTTCGAATACGTGACCAATCCCGGCATGCGGCCGTGGAAGCGCTTCGTCTCGAACATGAAGGACGCGATCGCCTATTTCGGCTTCCGCCAGGTGTTCAAGCAGCTGGCGACGCGACGCGCGACCGGGTCATGACACGCGCTGGCCTGATCCTGCTGTCCGTCGGAACGGCATTGTTCGTCGCGCTGCTCGCGTGGCAAGGCGTCGGCGCGGTCGCGTCGACGTTCCTCGCGGCCGGCTGGGGCCTCGCGCTCGTCGCGGCGTTCCACGTCGTGCCGCTCGTGATCGACGCGCTGGCGATCTCGGCGATGTTCCGCCGCGGCCAGCCCGGCGCCGCGCTCGGCAACGCGCTGCGCGCGCGCTGGGTCGGCGAATCGGTGAACAGCCTGCTGCCGGCCGGTCAGATCGGCGGCCCCGTGCTGATGGTGCGCTACCTCGCGCAGCGCGGCACGCGGATGGCCGACGCGGCCGCCACGGTCACCGTCAGCACGACGATGCAGGCGCTCGCGCAGATGGCGTTCGCGTTGATCGGCATCGCCGCGTTCAGCGCGTATGCGACGCACGAATCGGTCACGCACCTGCGCACGCCGGCGCTGATCGCCACCGGCGTGCTCGGCGCGCTCGCCGTCGCGTTCTACGCGGCGCAGCGGCGCGGGCTGTTCGGCCGCGGCATGCGTCTCGCGTCGAAGCTGCTCGGCCCACGCGACTGGTCGTCGCTCGCGACGCGCGCCGACGCGATCGACCACGCGGTCGGCGCGCTGTACCGCGATCGCGCGAAGGTCGCGAAGACCTTCGCACTGAGCCTCGTCGGCTGGATCGTCGGCACCGCCGAGGTGTGGCTCGCGCTGCACTTCCTCGGCCACCCGGTCAGCTGGCTCGACGCACTGCTGCTCGAGAGCGTCGGCCAGGCGATCCGCGGCGCCGCGTTCGCGATTCCCGGCTCGCTCGGCGCGCAGGAAGGCGGTTATCTGCTGCTCGCGCCGCTGGTCGGACTGCCGCCCGACGCGGCGCTCGCGCTGTCGCTCGCGAAGCGCGCGCGCGAACTCGCGCTCGGCCTGCCCGGCCTGCTCTATCTGCATTTCAGTGAAAGAAACTGGCAACGGCGCCATGCGCCGCAGCCGCTCGCCGACTGATCGTTCAGATCGCCGGCTTTTTGGTTGGAGAACCCATGCGAGCCATCATTCTTGCGGCAGGCCTCGGCTTGCGCCTGCAACAACCACCCGAGGCGCAATTTCCGAAATGCCTGCTGCGCTTCGACGACGTGTCGCTGCTCGAGCGCCATCTGCGCGTGCTCGACGCCGCGGGCGTCGATGAAATCGTGCTCGGGCTCGGCTTCCAGGCCGCGAAGGTCGAACAGGAATTGAAGCGCCTCGGCCGCAGCGCCGAGATCGTGCTGAACGAGCGCTACGACCTCGGCAGCGTGCTGACCGTGCACACCGTCGCCGACGCGATGACGCGCGGCGGCGACGTGCTGCTGATGGACGCCGACGTGCTGTACGACGAGAACATCCTGCACGCGCTGGTGGCGAACGCGGACCGCCCGGTCGATCGCCTGCTGATCGATCGCGACTTCGAGGCCGGCGACGAGCCCGTCAAGCTGTGCCTGAAGAACGGCGTGCCGGTGGAACTGCGCAAACAGCTCGCAGTCGATCTCGACTACGACACGATCGGCGAATCGGTCGGCTTCTTCCGCTTCACCGAGGCCACCGCGCGCCGCCTCGCGACGATCGTCGCCGGCTACGTCGACAGCGGCCGCGCGAACCTGCCGCACGAGGAAGCCGTCCGCGATCTGCTGCTCGAGGGCGGCCATTCGTTCGACGTCGCCGACGTCACCGGCATGCCGTGGATCGAGATCGACTTCCCGAACGACGTCGCACGCGCGACCCAAGACATCCTTCCCCTGATCCAACGCACGACCGCAGGAGCCGCACGATGAACGCACGCGAACCCAACTTCTCCGAATCGCGCAGCGCGCGACTGCGCCGCATGCTGGTCAGCGACCAGCTCGAGTTCCTGATGGAAGCGCACAACGGCCTGTCGGCACGGATCGTCCGCGAAGCCGGCTTCAAGGGGATCTGGGCGTCGGGCCTCGCGATCTCCGCGCAATTCGGCGTGCGCGACAACAACGAGGCGAGCTGGACCCAGGTCGTCGACGTGCTCGAGTTCATGGCCGACGCGAGCGACCTGCCGATCCTGCTCGACGGCGACACCGGCTACGGCAACTTCAACAACGTGCGCCGCCTCGTGAAGAAGCTCGAGCAGCGCGGCATCGCCGGCGTGTGCATCGAGGACAAGCAGTTCCCGAAGACCAACAGCTTCATCGACGGCGAGCGCCAGCCGCTCGCCGAGATCGAAGAATTCTGCGGCAAGATCAAGGCCGGCAAGGATTCGCAGAGCGACCCCGACTTCTCGATCGTCGCGCGCGTCGAGGCGCTGATCGCCGGCTGGGGGATGGACGAGGCGCTGCGCCGCGCGAACGCGTATGCCGAAGCCGGCGCCGACGCGATCCTGATCCACAGCAAGCTGTCGCGCCCCGACGAGATTCTGCAGTTCGCGCGCGAATGGAGCGGCAAAGCCCCGCTCGTGATCGTGCCGACCAAGTACTACAGCACGCCGACCGACGTGTTCCGCCAGGCCGGCATCAGCACCGTGATCTGGGCGAACCATCTGATCCGCGCGTCGGCCTCCGCGATGCAGGCCGTCGCACGCGAGATCCACGAGAACGAAACGCTGATCAACGTCGAGGACCGCGTCGCGTCGGTCAACGAGATCTTCCGCCTGCAGGACGCCGACGAATACTCGGCGGCCGAGCGCATCTACCTGTCGTCGTCGTCGCGTGCGTCGAACGCCGCGATCGTGCTCGCCGCGAGCCGCGGCAAGGGGCTCGAGGCCGTCACCGAGGACAAGCCCAAGGTCATGCTGCCGGTCGCCGGCAAGCCGCTGCTGCGCTGGCTCGTCGACGGCTTCAAGAAGCATGGCGTGAACGACATCACCGTGGTCGGCGGCTATCGCGCCGACGCGATCGACACGTCGGGCATCAAGCTGGTCGTGAACGAGCGCCATGCGCAGACGGGCGAGCTCGCGTCGCTCGCATGCGCGGCCGAACGCCTGACCGGCGACACCGTGATCTCGTACGGCGACCTGCTGTTCCGCAGCTACATCCTGCGCGACCTCGCGGAGAGCGAGGCGGAGTTCAGCGTCGTCGTCGATTCGTCGCTGACCGAAACCAACCAGAGCGTGCGCGACTTCGCGCTGTGCTCGGCGGCCGACGATCGCGGGCTGTTCGGCCAGAAGACGTATCTGCAACGCGTGTCGAGCGACGTTGCCGCCGGCGCGCCGCACGGCCGCTGGATCGGCTTGCTGAACGTGCGCGGCGCGGGCGTCGAGCGGCTGAAGGCGATGCTCGCAACGCTGCAGGCGCGCGCCGACTTCGACACGCTCGACATCCCGTCGCTGCTCAACGAGCTGATCGCCGCCGGCGAGAAGATCGAAGTGCAGTACGTGCACGGCCACTGGCGCGGCGTCAACGATCTCGAAGACTTCCGTCGCGCGGGCGACTTCGCGCACGGCCAGACGCCGCTGTCGGAGCCGGGCACCGCCAACGGAGGCGCGCAATGATCGAAGCGGCGCAGTTCGTCGAGGCCGCGCGCGAGCGCGGGTTCGACTGGTACGCGGGCGTGCCGTGCTCCTACCTGACGCCGTTCATCAACTACGTGCTGCAGGATCCGACGCTGCATTACCTGTCGGCGGCCAACGAAGGCGACGCGGTCGCACTGATCGCCGGCGCGACGCTCGGCGGCAAGCGCGGCATCGCAATGATGCAGAACTCGGGCCTCGGCAACGCCGTGAGCCCGCTCACGTCGTTGACGTGGACGTTCCGGCTGCCGCAGCTGCTGATCGTCACGTGGCGCGGCCAGCCGGGCGTGCCCGACGAGCCGCAGCATGCGCTGATGGGGCCGATCACGCCGGCGATGCTCGACACCATGGAGATCCCGTGGGAGACGTTCCCGACCGACCCCGAACAGGTCGGCCCGGCGCTCGACCGCGCGGTCGCGCACATGGACGCGACGGGCCGTCCGTACGCGCTCGTGATGCAGAAAGGCAGCGTCGCGTCGTATGAGTTGAAGGCGAACCCGGCGGCCGCGCCGCGCGCGCACGTCGCCGCGCAGTCGGGCGCGCGCGCCGCATCGCCGGCCGCGTGGCCGACGCGCCACGACGCGTTGCAGCGCGTGATCGCGCATACGCCGGTCGATTCGACCGTCGTGCTCGCGTCGACCGGCTTCTGCGGCCGCGAGCTGTATGCGATCGACGATCGGCCGAACCAGCTGTACATGGTCGGCTCGATGGGCTGCGTGACGCCGCTCGCGCTCGGTCTTGCGCTCGCGCGCCCGGACCTGCGCGTGGTGGCCGTCGACGGCGACGGCGCCGCGCTGATGCGCATGGGCGTGTTCGCGACGCTCGGCACCTATGGGCCGTCGAACCTCACGCACGTGCTGCTCGACAACGGCGCGCACGAATCGACGGGCGGTCAGGCGACCGTCTCGCAGCATGTGTCGTTCGCGGGCGTGGCTGCCGCGTGCGGTTACGCGTCGGCCGTCGAGGGCGACACGCTCGACGTGCTCGATGCGACGCTCGCGGCGCAGGCCGACGGCGCACAGTTCGTACGGGTCGCGATCCGCACCGGTGTGCCCGACGGGCTGCCCCGCCCGACCGTCACGCCAGTCGAAGTGAAGACGCGCCTGATGCGGCATATCGGCGCCGCACGGACCGAAGCCCACGTTGAAGGAGCCCATTGATGCTGCTGCTCAATCCCGGCCCGGTCACGCTCAGCGAACGCGTGCGCCGCAGCCTGCTGCAACCGGACCTGTGCCATCGCGAAAGCGAATTCTTCGATCTGCAGGACGAGGCGCGCGCGCGGCTCGTCGCCGCGTATGAGCTCGATCCGGCCGAATGGGCCGCCGTGCTGATGACCGGCTCGGGCACCGCCGCCGTCGAAAGCATGATCGCGGCGCTCGTGCCGCAGGACGGCAAGCTGCTCGTGATCGAGAACGGCGTATATGGCGAGCGCATCACGCAGATCGCGACGCAGTACGGGATCGCGCACGACGTGCTGAAGCACGAATGGATGCAGGCGCCCGATGTCGCGGAAGTCGCCGCGCGGCTCGACGCGGGCGGCTATTCGCACGTCGCGGTGATTCATCATGAGACGACGACGGGCCGGTTGAACGATCTCGGTGCGATCGCCGACGTGTGCCGTGCCCGCGGCGTGAGGATGCTCGTCGATGGCGTGAGCAGCTTCGGCGCCGAGGCGATCGACTTCGGCGGC
Source organism: Burkholderia vietnamiensis LMG 10929 (assembly GCF_000959445.1). Lineage (NCBI taxonomy): Bacteria > Pseudomonadati > Pseudomonadota > Betaproteobacteria > Burkholderiales > Burkholderiaceae > Burkholderia > Burkholderia vietnamiensis. The sequence continues at coordinate 1,396,834 of NZ_CP009630.1, forward strand.
GGCGTGATCGATGCCGTTGCCGCGACCGCGAACAAGTGCCTGCACGGCGTGCCCGGTGCCGCGTTCGTGATCGTGCGTCGCAGCGCGCTCACGAAGGCCGCGAGCCGGACTTACTATCTCGATCTCGGCCGGCTGGCGAAGCTGCAGGATCAGCGCAATACGCCGTTTACGCCTTCGGTGCATGCGTATTACGCGCTCGTCGAAGCGTTGCGCGAGTTCGACGAAGCCGGCGGCTGGCGCGCGCGGCATGCGCGTTACAAGGCGCTCGCCGATCAGGTTCAGGCCGGGCTCGCCGCACGAGGGATGCCGCTGGTGTTGCCTGACGGTGAATCGTCGGTCGTGTTGCGTGCGTACCGGTTGCCGCAGGGCGTGGCGTATGAAGCGCTGCACGACGGGTTGAAGGCGCGCGGGTTCGTCATCTATGCCGGGCAAGGCGGGTTGTCGAAGGAGCTGTTCCGCATCTCGACGATGGGCGCGATCGAGGCCGCGGATGTCGAGCGGTTGCTGGAGGGGTTTACGGCGTTGACGCGGTGAGTGGTGGTTGCAGGTTGCGTCAAGGAAAAGGCCCGTGAGGGCCTTTTTTGTTGGGTAGTCGATCTTGAACGAATCGAGCAGACCGGACAAACACCTTGTTGCTCCCGCCCATCATTTCGACTATATTCGAAATATGGAAAACAAAGATGCTGTCCGCGCTTTCGCCGCGCTTGCTCACGAGCTGCGCCTGAACGTATTCAGGATGCTCGTCGTCGCAGGCCCGGCCGGATTGACGCCCGGCGCCATCGCGGCGCAACTCGACATTCCCAACGCCACCCTCTCGTTCCATCTGAAGGAATTGACGAACGCGGCGCTCGTCACGCAGGAGCGCGATGGCCGCAGCCTGATCTACCGAGCTGCCTTCGAGCAGATGAACGCGCTGCTCGGCTTTCTCACCGAGAACTGTTGCCGCGGCGAGCCGTGCGTCGCCGCGGCCGCCGATTCCTGCAAGTGCTGAAGGATCACGTTCATGAGACGGTTTTACATTCGCGCCGACATCCGCGCTCCGGCGGCCAGCGTCGCGGCAGCTCTGCGCCAACCCAACTTGTGCGCGACATCAGCAAGCGATAAGGCACGCCCGTGACGACGACCAACGTACTCATTCTCTGCACCCACAATTCCGCGCGCAGCGTGCTCGCCGAGGGCATGCTGAACCACTGGGCGCAGAAGCTCGGCAAGGATGTGCGCGCATATAGCGCCGGCAGCGCACCGAGCGGCCGGGTCAACCCGTTCGCGCTCGAAGCGCTCGCGAACGCGGGCGTCGATACGCGCGACTATCGCAGCAAAAGCTGGGACGAATTCGCAGCCGACGACGCACCGCGCATGCGCATCGTCATCACGGTGTGCGACAGCGCAGCCGCGGAACAATGTCCGTTCTGGCCGGGCGCTCCGGTCAAGGTCCACTGGGGCTATGCCGATCCGTCGAATGCGCCGGGCGGCGATGACGGCAAGCGGCAGGCGTTCGAACTCACGCGCGAGGCCATCGGCTATCGCATGCTGCAATTGCTCGCCCTTCCGCTCGACCGTCTGAGCGATGCCGAACTCCTGCACGCGCTCGACGGCATCCTGAAAAGCTGAGCGCTCCTTTTGCGAATCGCCCCATGACCGCTACCGACCTTACCGCTTCGAACAAGCCGCCCGCGAAGCCGCCCATCGGCTTCTTCGAGCGCTACCTCACCGTCTGGGTCGCGCTCTGCATCGTCGCCGGCGTCCTGGCCGGCCAGTTTTTCCCTGCGATGTTCCAGACGATTGGCCGCATGCAGTACGCGCAGGTCAATCTGCCCGTGGGCCTGCTGATCTGGGTGATGATCATCCCGATGCTCGTGAAGGTCGACTTCGGATCGTTGCACGAGGTACGCCAGCACCTCAAGGGCATCGGCGTCACGCTGGTGGTGAACTGGCTCGTCAAACCCTTTTCGATGGCGTTGCTCGGCTGGCTGTTCATCAAGCACCTGTTCGCTCCGATGCTGCCTGCAGCGCAACTCGACAGTTACGTTGCGGGCCTCATCCTGCTGGCCGCCGCGCCCTGCACGGCGATGGTGTTCGTCTGGAGCCGGCTGACCGGCGGCGATCCGCTGTTCACGCTGTCGCAGGTGGCGCTCAACGACAGCATCATGGTGGTGGCCTTCGCGCCGCTTGTCGGCCTGTTGCTCGGCATCTCGGCCATCACGGTGCCCTGGGCGACGCTCTTCACTTCGGTCGTGCTCTATATCGTGATCCCGGTAGCCGTGGCGCAGTTGCTTCGCAAGGCGCTGCTCGCAAGAGGACAGGCAGCATTCGACGCAGCCATCGCGAAGATCGGCCCCTGGTCCATCACGGCGCTGCTCGCGACGCTCGTCCTGCTGTTCGCGTTCCAGGGCGCGGCCATCCTCGACCAGCCGCTCGTGATCGCGCTGCTCGCAGTACCGATCCTGATTCAGGTGTTCTTCAACTCGGCGCTCGCGTACTGGCTCAATCGCGCGGTGGGTGAAAAGCACAACGTGGCGTGCCCGTCCGCGCTGATCGGCGCATCCAATTTCTTCGAGCTGGCGGTCGCGGCGGCCATCAGCCTGTTCGGCTTCAATTCGGGCGCGGCGCTGGCCACCGTGGTGGGCGTGCTCATCGAAGTGCCGGTCATGCTGCTCGTGGTCCGTATCGTCAACCGGACGAAGGACTGGTACGAGCGGGGTGATAGATGCTGAAGCGGTCGAACATGAGAGGCGTCAGCCGCTATCGATGTCAGGACTGCGCGGCACGATCGCGAGCGATGCATCGCCATTCCGCATACGAATCATCACGACACACTTGAAGGAGCGGCGGTCATGAGCACACCTGTGGACGAAATTCGCCGGGCAGTCGCCACGGACTTCGACCGCATCGTCGCGTTGCTGAACCTGTGCGGGCTGCCGGCCAGCGATCTCACACCACAGAGCCTCGACGGCTTCCATGTCGCCATACTCGCCGGTGAGATCGTCGGAGTGGCAGGACTGGAACAATCCGGCGATGCGGCCCTGTTGCGCTCGGTCGCAGTTCGGCCGGAAATGCGCCAATCCGGCCTGGGGAGCCGCCTCATCGACGCCTCCATTGCGCTAGCGCAAACGCGATCGCTGCGCGCGCTCTACCTTATTCCGAACGATGAACCTGCGCTCGCGTTCTTTGTGCGGCGCGGCTTCACGCAGATCGAGCGACGCCACCTTCCCGAGGCGATTCGCGGTCTGCCCGAATTCACGCACCTGTGCCCACAGACGCATCCGTGCCTGTGGAAAGCGCTGAATTTCGATTGCCTTGAGGAAAGTGCCATGAAGAAGCTCGAAGTGTTCGATCCGGCGATGTGTTGCTCGACGGGCGTTTGCGGTGTGGACGTCGACCCGGTGCTGGCGCAATTCGCCGCCGATCTGAAGTGGGTCGAGGCGCACGGCGTGACCGTGGCCCGCTACAACCTGGGTCAGCAGCCGCAGGCATTCGCCGCCAACGCGGCGGTGGTCAAGGAAATGGAAGCGGGTATGGAGCGGCTGCCGATCCTCGCGATCGACGGCCACATCGTATCGACCGGCATGTATCCGTCCCGCCAGCAGCTTGCGCAGAAGCTGGGCATCGCGCTGACGACGGCGGACAAGCCTCATGTCAAGGCCGGCAGTTGCTGCTCGCCCGGCTCCGGCTGCTGCTAGGGAGCGCACATGTCCCTCCCTGACACGCGGACCCGCTATCTGTTCTTCACCGGCAAAGGCGGCGTCGGCAAGACCTCGCTTTCCTGTGCGACCGGGCTGGCGATGGCGGATGCCGGCAAGAAGGTGCTCATCGTCAGCACCGACCCGGCGTCCAATCTCGACGAGGTACTCGGCGTCGGCCTGAGCCAATCGCCGACGGCCGTGCCCGGCGCGCCCGATCTGTTCGCCTTGAACATCGATCCCGAAGCGGCCGCGCAGGCGTACCGCGAGCGCATGGTCGGACCGTATCGCGGCGTCCTGCCTGCCGCGGCGATCCGCAACATGGAGGAGCAGTTCTCCGGTGCCTGCACGGTCGAGATCGCGGCTTTCGACGAATTCTCCAAACTGCTCGGCGATCCCGCCGCGACGGCCGATTTCGATCACGTCATCTTCGATACGGCACCGACCGGCCATACGCTGCGCCTGTTGACGTTGCCTTCCGCGTGGAACGAGTTCATTTCGTCGTCGACCGGGGGCGCCTCCTGCCTCGGGCCGTTAGCCGGACTGGAGAAGCAGAAGGCGCTGTACGCGGCGACCGTCGAACGACTGTCGAGCGCGGTGGACACCACCGTCGTCCTGGTGAGCCGGCCGGAAGTCGCCGCGTTGCGCGAAGCGAATCGCACGCGGCACGAACTGGCCGAGCTCGGCATTCGCAACCAGGTGCTGGCGATCAATGGCCTCTTTGCCACCGAGCGGCATGACGACGCGATTGCAACCGCGATGGCCGAGCGCGCGCGACAGGCACTGGCCGACATGCCGCGCGAGCTGTCGGTGCTGCCGCAGACGCGCATTCCGTTTCTGCCGCGCGGCACAGTCGGACTGGACGCGCTGCGCGACATGGCGCACCCCGAACGCGTGCGCATGCCGACCGAGCGCCGCATGCCCGACACCGCATTGCCGCCCGGCCTCGGCGGGCTCGTCGACGCGCTGTCGGCTACGGGCCACGGCGTAATCATGACGATGGGCAAAGGCGGCGTGGGCAAGACCACAGTTGCGGCCGCCATCGCCGTCGCGCTCGCGGGGCGCGGACACGACGTGATCCTGTCGACCACCGACCCCGCTTCGCACGTGGCTGCCACGGTCGACGGCGTGGTGCCGCGGCTGAGCGTCACCCGCATCGACCCGGCGCGCGAAGTACAGCAGTACACCGAAGAGGTGCTGGCGAAAGCGGGATCGCACCTCGATGCGGGCGGCCGGGCCATGCTCGAGGAAGACTTGCGCTCGCCGTGCACCGAAGAAATTGCGGTCTTTCGCGCGTTCGCACGGACGGTGGATCAAGGCAAGTCCGGCTTCGTGGTGCTCGATACGGCGCCGACCGGGCATACCATTCTGCTGCTCGACGCTGCCGAGGCTTATCACCGCGAAGTGATGCGCACGCAGGGCGACATGCCGGAGTCGGTCCGCCAGTTGCTGCCGCGTTTGCGCGATCCGGATTACAGCCGCATCCTCATCGTCACGCTGCCTGAAGCGACGCCGGTTCACGAAGCCGAACGCCTGAGCGCCGACCTCGCCCGTGCCGGGATCACGCCATATGCCTGGGTCATCAACCAGTCGCTGTTGGCGAGCGGCACGACCGATCCGATGCTGTGTCAGCGCGGCACGTACGAGGTCCCGTTCGTGCGCCGCGTGGCGGACGATCTGGCGCAGCGGACCGCGCTGATTCCGTGGCTTGCGGAGGCGCCGGTCGGGCCAGTGGGGCTCGAGCATGTGATCAGGGCGGGGGCTGGTGCGTAGCGCGACGCGTCTGGTTGATTTGCCAACCGGCGAATGCGATGTGGACGCTGAGGGCCGGTTGGTGAACGGGTGGCTAAAGCGGGTTTTCCGGTTGGGTGAGCAAGCAATCTGTAGACGCACGTGCCGCCACCGCGTCCTGCCACCCCGCTTTTGCAACGCGACCACCGCGCGCAGGCCTCGGAACCGTTACGGTCGACAGATTTACTGCGCAACACTGGCGTCGTCTGATCCGGTATCGATTGAATAGACGAGTCGCCGATGTCGCGTAGGCAGGCCGTCCCCGATTGCAACCAAAGATTGGCCGATCATCGATGACGGTCGGGCGCGGCTGCTATTTCACGCGAGCGCCGGCTGGTTCTTGACGCTTGGGCGCTGCCGCATTCTCACGTACCAATCTACAAGGGCCTCGCACTCCGTAGGCACGGGCAACTTCACGATTGACGCAAAGACCAGTCCGCCGATAACGGTGATGTCGGCCATAGAGAACGCATCTCCAGCGACAAATGGCTGCCTTTTCAGAACGTCATTGAAGTAGTGCATGCCTCTCAGGGCTTTGTCGCGCTGACGAAGCCCCCATTCGGCGTTCTGATAGAGCTCGACGTTAGGTCCTAACCCTGGCGTGGCATGGTGGAAATAGACGCTGATTGCGTCGAGCAACTCCAGCTCGGCGCGCTTGCTCATCATGTGGATCACACCCTTTTCGAGTGGTGTCCGGCCGGTCAGCGTGGGCGCACCATCGAGCGTATCGAGGTATTCGGTAATGGCGGTGCATTCGGCAATGCACGTTCCGTCTTCGAGCTCGAGGACCGGCAGCGTTCCCGAGTAGTTTTTCTCGGAGATGAACTCGGGCCTTTTGTGCTCCCCTTTGTAAAGGTCGACCATCACGAACTCGACGCGCGATCGCAGCCCCTTCTCGGCCAGGGCGATACGGACGCGTGTCGGATAGGGTCCTTTGGGGAAATCGTAGATCGTCATGATCGGAAGTTTGGTTACGTCGAAGTTCATGCTGCTGGAAGCCATGCGTGCCTCTCTCTAAGCGGTCTGTCACACGGGGGGCGGACGATATCCGGCCTGTCACCTACATCCAACCTAACGTTAGTTAGGTTTACGTTAGAGCGTATAATTGCTCGTGTCAACGGTCGCGGAGGCGGTAGCAGTGAAGAATGATTCAGGCCTGAGCTCCAGGGAGCGAATCCTGGTGGCAGCCACAAAGATTGCGCAGGCCCATGGCTACAGCGGCTTGAATTTCCGTGATCTCGCCGAAGCTGTCGGCATCAAGGCTGCGAGCATCTACCACCACTTCGCAAGCAAGGCCGATCTCGGCGCAGCAGTGGCAAGGCGGTATTGGGAGGAATCAGCAGCGACTCTGGATGCGCTTTTGGCCGAATCCGCAGATCCGCTCGATTGCCTGCGCCACTATCCCGATACGTTTCGCAAGGCGCTTGAGCGCGGCAATCGCATATGCCTGTGTAGCTTCCTGGCTGCCGAATCTGATGACCTGCCGGAAACGGTGGTGAAAGAGATTCAGACTTTTGCGGATGTCAATGTTGCGTGGCTGAGCAAGGTGCTGTCCGCCGCGGCCGTGGTCAGCCCCGAGGATATCGAGCGGCGTGCTCGCGCCATCTACGCGGCCGTCGTCGGCGCTCAGCTCGTTGCCAGGAGTCGCTCGGACATTTCTCTCTATGACGGATTGATTGAAAGTTATCGCATCGCTGGTCTTCTGCCGGCATAGCCGCATCGAGCAAACCGGCTTTGCGGCCCTATCGATCACCGCACACGTCACGAAGGCAGAGAGCGACAGCGCCAAATCCTCCTACACGGGAGAGCACACCGTGCGCACCGTCGTCAAATACGACGGCAAGTCGTACGGAATCGACACGTACCGGACCTTCTGGTATTCGCCCGCCGCGATGGAGCGCGTCAAGTAACGCGCCGACGACCTGCGTGTCGCGCGCGATATAGCAAACCCTCCCCGAAACGGTTTCTCGACCAGCAGTAGCTGCCCGTCACGGTCGACAGCGGACAAACGAAACCGGGCAAGGACGCAAGCCGCGCCCGGCAATGCCGAATTCGCGATCGATTCACACCGCCGCGGCCGCCCCACGCCCACAAAACACCGCCCCACACCACCCCAAATTGCACGGGCATAATGACAACCCGTACTCGCCGGCGGCCGCTTCGATGCACGCACAACGATCCGTTGCGGCACCGCAATATCACGCACTTTCGCCGATCCTCACCCGGAGCCTGCCTGTGTACCCACCGATCGAACCCTACGCCCACGGCCACCTCGACACCGGCGACGGCCATCGCATCTACTGGGAGCGCTGCGGCAACCCGTCCGGCAAGCCCGCGGTATTCCTGCACGGCGGCCCCGGCGCGGGCTGCAGCCCCGACCATCGGCGTCTGTTCGATCCCGCGCGCTACGACATCCTGCTGTTCGACCAGCGCGGCTGCGGGCGCTCGACGCCGCATGCGAGTCTCGACAACAACACGACCTGGGATCTGGTCGCCGACATCGAACGGTTGCGCGAAATGGTCGGCGCCGAGCAGTGGCTCGTCTTCGGCGGCTCATGGGGCAGCGCGCTCGCGCTCGCCTATGCGCAGACGCACCCGCAGCGCGTGAGCGCGCTCGTCGTGCGCGGGATCTTCACGATGCGTCGCGCCGAGCTGCTTTGGTACTACCAGGAAGGCGCGTCGTGGCTGTTCCCGGACCTGTGGGAAGAGTTTCTCGCGCCGATACCGGAAGCGGAGCGCGGCGACCTGATGGCCGCCTACCATCGCCGGCTGACGGGCGACGACGAAGCCGCGAAGCTCGAAGCCGCGCGCGCATGGAGCATCTGGGAAGGCCGCACGATCACGCTGCTGCCGAACCCGGCGCTGGCCGCACACTTCGCGGACGGCCACTACGCGCTCGCCTTCGCGCGGATCGAAAATCACTACTTCGTCAATCGCGGCTTCGTCGACGAAGGCCAGTTGCTGCGCGACGCACATCGCCTCGCCGGCATTCCGGGCGTGATCGTGCAAGGCCGCTACGATGTGGCGACGCCGGCCCGCACCGCGTGGGAACTCGCGAAAGCATGGCCGGACGCAACCTTCGAGATCGTGCCGGACGCCGGCCATGCGTACAACGAACCGGGCATCCTGAAAGCGCTGCTCGCCGCGACGGACCGCTTCGCCGCGTAAGCGGCACGAGGCGACATCGCGCGTGCACGCGCGACTGCGCTCACAACGCGGCTTCGACGATGGTCCGGCCGCTGATCGCCCGCTCGACGAGCCGTTCGTCGCCGACCTTGCGGATCGCATCGTCGAGCAGCCCTTCCGGCGCCTCGGTCGCGACCTTCAGCAGCCCCGACAAGCCGCGCGCGTCGAGCACCACCAGCGTCTCCATCGAATCCGCGCGGCTCACGAGCACGCGCCGAAATGCCGGGCCCGCGCCGAAGCTCGCGCAAAGCGCGATCGTCTGATCGTCGAGCGTGTAGTCGAAGTGCTTGATCATGGATGCCGCCCCTGCATTCGGCCGGCGACGCGCGTCGGCGCGCCGTCATCGCGGCGGCGCACCCGCACGTGCCACCGGCGCCGGACCAGCGTGCGATCCGTTCGCCAGCATCACCATGCTAAGCCGGCAGTATTAACGAAGACTTAAACGCAGGGCGCGCGGCGCGCGCGGCCGATCATGCCGCGTCACGCTCCCTCGTCGAGCGGCTCGACCGTCACGCCGACCTTCAGCTCCTGATCCGCGCCGCCGCCGCGGATCACGCCGCGCAGCGGCGTCACGTCCGCGTAGTCGCGGCCGATCGACAGCATCACGTAGTCGTCGCCCGGCGCGCGGTCGTTGGTCGGATCGAGCTGCAGCCATCCGCCATCTTCGGGCCACGCCGGATCGTACACGTCGACCCACGCATGCGATGCATCGGCGCCGATCAGCCGCGGCTGGCCGGGCGGCGGCTGCGTCAGCAGATACCCGCTCACATAGCGCGCGGCCAGCCCGAGCGAGCGCAGCGCGCCGATCATCACGTGCGCGAAATCCTGGCACACACCCTTGCGCAAGCGCAGCGCATCGAGCGCGGTAGTCGTGATGTCGGTGCTGTTCGGCGTGTACGCGAAGTCCGCGTGAATCCTCCGCATCAGGTCCCACGCGGCCTGCACCAGCGGACGCTGCGGCGTGAAGCTCACGGCCGCATACGCGGCCAGTTCCGGATCGCACGCGACATGCGGCGACGCGAACACGAATTCGCTCGCCGCATCGTACGGCGCACCGGCGCGGAACCGCAGGCGCTCGCGCACGGCCTCCCACGCGGTCGCATGATCGGCATCGGGGTTCGCGATCGCCGGCGGCGGCGCGCCGCGCGCGCCCCGCGACCACACGGGCGGCGTCACGCGCACGGTGCTGCAGCTGCGCACGAGCAGCGCATCGTGCGGCTGGTTCAGCGCGAACGAGGCACGCGCGTTGCCGAACGCGTCGACGTCGGTGCCGACCGTCTCCGGCACCGGCTCGATGTCGAGCGCGAACGACAGCACCTGCTGGCGCGGCGTCGCGAGCGGCTGCAGCCGCGCCTGGTGCTGCGCCGATTCGACGCGCGCCGCGTAGCGGTATTCGGTGTCGTGCGTGACGCGCAACAAGCGCCCGCGCGCGCCGGCCGATGGCGTCGATGCGGTCGATGCTGCCGATGCGGCGATCGCGCCCTCCGTCTGCTTCGCGCCGACGGCATCGCCAGCCTCGCCGTTCGCCTGTGCCTTCGCCTTCGTCTTCGTCGCATGTTTGCTCGTCACCATAGCGTCCTGCCCGCCTCGCGCACATGACTGAAATAGCGCTCGCCGATCCGGTTCGACAGATCCCACACGGCCTTCACGGTCTCGTCGAGCGCGGCGAGCAGCCGCTCGTGCCGGCCGCCTTCGGTCTCGCACAGTTCGTGCAGCGACCACGCCGGCACGTCCGGGATCGTCTCGGCCAGCTCGGACAACGCATAGCCTTCGCTGCGCTCGACCTTCGTGAGCCGGCCGCGCAGCGCCTGCACGACCCAGCCCAGCGAGCGCGGGTTGTCGGTGTCGAGCACCAGCAGCGACAGCAGCGGCGCGATGTCGAAGCGGCGCTGGAACCGCGAGCGGAACGTGATCGTGCTGTCGAACAGCTCCAGCACGAGCTCGAAGCCGTCCTGCCGATGCACCGCGCCTTCGTCGAACGCGAACTTCAGCACGCTGCAGAGGAAGTCGAGCCGATCGATCTGCCGGCCGATCGACAGCAGGCGCCAGCCGTCGTCGCGCGTCATGTGGTCGGTCTGCGCGCCGGTAATCGCGCCGAGCAGCAGGCCGACGCGCTCCAGCAGCTGCAACGCCTCGTTGCCGATCTGCTCCTCGGCTTCGGGATGGTCGGCGCTGTCGGCGAACAACTGCGTCGCGTCGTCGATCAGTCGCCACTGCTCGCTCGACAGCCGCTCGCGGATCGCGGCCGCCGCGCCGCGCATCCCGAACAGGCAGGACGCGATGCCCGAGGTGCGATCCGCGCCGCGCGTCAGCGACGTCGCGAGCGCATGCTGGAACGCGCGCGGCGCCTCGACGGCATTCGGCGCATCGGCGGCGACCAGCCCGGTGTCGCGGCACAACGTGTCGATCAGCTCGAGATGCGCGGGGCTGTCGACGTCGTCCTCGCCGCGCAGGCGCTCCAGCGCCGCACGCGCGAGGCGCATCAAATTGGTCGCGCGCTCGGTGTAGCGGCCGAGCCAGAACAGGTTCTCGGCCGCCCGGCTCGCGATCGCGCGCGGCCGCCCGACCAGATCGTCGGGGCCGAGGCGCGCCTGCAGCAGCGTCGTCGAATCGACGATGCCGTCGGTCATCACCCAGGTATCGACGGTGCTACCGCCGCGCGGCATCGGCGCGTTGAACAGCGTGTCGCGCGTGCCGACCCGCGACAGCCCGCCCGGCAGCATCCGCCAGCGCTGCGCACCGTCGGCCAGTGCGAACACGCGCAGCAGCAGCGGCTTCGGCACGATGCGCGCGCCGCCGTGACCGTCGGACGTGCCGTTCCCCGGCCAGGTCGGCGCCTGCGACAGCGGCAGATCGGCCTGTATCGTGTAGTGCTCGGGCTGCGCCAGAATCCGCGCGCGCCACTCGGCCAGCTGCGCCGACGTGAGCCGCGCGCCGATCACCGGGTCGAATGCGCCGCCGGCCTGCACGTCGGGCGGATACGACGGCTTCACGATGCAGCGCGCCAGTTGCGGCAGCGCGTCGTCGCACGCAGCCGCCTCGCCGCACCACCACGAATGCACGGCGGGCAGCGTCAGCGTTTCGCCGAGCAGCGCCTCGGCGAGCCGCGGCAGGAACCCAAGCACGCCGGGCGATTCGAGAAAGCCGGAGCCCGGCGCGTTCGCGAGCAGCACGTTGCCCGCGCGCACCGCCTGCAGCAGCCCCGGCACGCCGAGCAGCGAATCGGGCCGCAGCTCGAGCGGATCGAGCCAGGCGTCGTCGACGCGCCGCAGGATGCCGTGCACGGGCTCGAGCCCGCCGAGCGTCTTCAGGAACACGTGGTTGTCGCGCGCGGTCAGATCGCCGCCCTCGACGAGCGTCAGCCCCAGGTAGCGCGCGAGATACGCATGCTCGAAATACGTCGCGCTGTGCGGCCCCGGCGTCAGCAGCACGATCCGCGAGTTCTTCGCCGTCGGGCTCAACGCCTGCATGCTTTGCAGCAGCGACCGGTACGCGGATGCGAGCCGCTGCACGCGCAGCCCGCGAAACGCGCGCGGAAAGAGCCGCGACACGATCAGCCGGTTCTCCAGCAGATAGCCGAGCCCGGCCGCGCCCTGCGTATGCTGCGCGACGATGCGCCACTGCCCGTCGGGGCCGCGCGCGAGATCGAACGCAACGACGTGCAGCCACGTATCGCCCGGCACGCGCGCGCCGCGCATCGCGCGCAGATAGCCGGGATGGCCGGTGACGAGCGCGGGCGGCAGCAGCCCGCGCTCCAGGAGCGTCTGCGGGCCGTACAGGTCGGCCATCGTCGCGTTCAGCAGCCGCACGCGCTGCAGCACGCCGCGCTCGATCGCGGCCCAGTCGTCCGGCGTGACCATCAGCGGCAGCAGATCGAGCGACCACGGGCCGGCGGCGCCGTCGCCCACGCGTTGTTCATGGAGCTGGTAGAACAGGCCGTTCTCGCGCATGCGCCGTTGCAGCGCGTCGGCGCGGCGATCGAGGTCGGCGACGCCGTCGCTGCCGAGCGACGTGAAGAAACTGCGCCACGCGGGCGCGAGCATGGGTGCGTTCAGGCCGGCGGCGCTGCCGCGCAGCTCGTCGTAGCGGCCGGCCGCAGCCGGCGCCGCGAGCGCGGCGGCGAGTTCCGCGGCGTCCGGCTGAGCGCCGGTATCGAAAAGCGTGGGCATCGCGTCGGCGTCGGCGAGATCGTCGGGGTATAAGGGCGGCACGGTCAGGGCGTTGCGTCGTCAGGATGGGATGGCAGCTGCGCGCTGCCGCCCGGCATGCGGTCACGGCCGGCGCGTCGGCCGGCCGCGGCCTGTCGGCATCCTAGCACCTGACGCGGCGTGCCGGGGGCGCGCGAAACGCGCATCGTGGTCCGTCCTTTCATCGGCGATTCAGGGCCGTCGCAGGTCGAGCGTGAACGGAAATTCACGGCTCGGCGCGACCGGCGATACGGCCATCCGCCCCGGCGTATGCCCCATCGCGACGAAGCGCGCGAGCCGCCGGCTCTCGGCCTCGTACGCGTTCACCGGGAACGTCGCATAGTTGCGGCCGCCCGGATGCGCGACGTGATACCGGCAGCCGCCGAGCGAGCGCTCGAGCCACGTATCGACGATGTCGAACGTGAGCGGCGCATGCACGCCGATGGTCGGATGCAGCGCGGACGGCGGCGCCCATGCCTTGTAGCGCACGCCCGCGACGTATTCGCCGGCGGTGCCGGTCGGCTGCAGCGGCAGCGCGCGACCGTTGACGGTCACGACGTGCCGGTTGTCGTTGAGCCCCGTCACGCGCACTTCGAGCCGTTCGAGCGACGAATCGACGTAGCGCACGGTGCCGCCGGCCGCGCCCTCTTCGCCCATCACGTGCCACGGCTCCAGCGCGCCGCGCAGCGACAGCTGCATCCCGTTCACCGCGATCTGCCCGAACAGCGGGAAGCGGAATTCGAAATGCGGCGCGAACCACGCCGCATCGAATGCGAAGCCGGCATCGCGCAACTCGGCGAGCACGTCGTCGAAGTCCATCTTCAGGAACGCGGGCAGCATGAAGCGATCGTGCAGCGCGGTGCCCCAGCGCGTGAGCGGCGTCGTGTACGGCGCGGCCCAGAAGCGCGCGACGAGCGCGCGCAGCAGCAGTTGCTGCACGATGCTCATCCGCGCATGCGGCGGCATCTCGAACGCGCGCAGCTCGAGCAGCCCGAGCCGCCCGGTCGACGAGTCGGGCGAATACAACTTGTCGATGCAGAACTCGCTGCGGTGCGTGTTGCCCGTCACGTCGATCAGCAGGTTGCGCAGCACGCGGTCGACGAGCCACGGCGGCATGTCCTGGCCATAAAGCAGCTTGTTGCGCTGGATCTCCGCGAACGCGATGTCCAGCTCGTACAGCTGGTCGTTGCGCGCTTCGTCGACGCGCGGCGCCTGGCTCGTCGGCCCGATGAACAACCCCGAGAACAGATACGACAGCGACGGATGGTTGTGCCAGTACGCGATCAGGCTCGCGAGCAGGTCGGGGCGGCGCAGGAACGGGCTGTCGGCCGGCGTCGCGCCGCCGAGCACGAAATGGTTGCCGCCGCCGGTGCCGACGTGCCGGCCGTCGACCATGAACTTCTCGGTCGACAGGCGCGACTGCCACGCGGCGTCGTAGAGGAATTCGGTCTGGTTAACCAGCTCGTCGAAGCTCTTCGCCGGATGGATGTTCACCTCGATCACGCCGGGATCGGGCGTGACCTGCAGCAGCTTGAGCCGGGCATCGCGCGGCGGCGGGTAGCCTTCGAGCACGAGCTTCACGTCGAGCGCGTGCGCGGTCAGCTCGATCGCCGCGAGCAGTTCGAGATAGTCCTCGAGCGCGGCGAGCGGCGGCATGAACAGATACAGGATGCCGTTGCGCACCTCCGCGCACAGGGCGGTGCGCGTGATCCACGCGGCCGATTCGAAGCGCTCGGGGCGGCGCTGTGCGTCGTGCTCCCCATGCTCCCCGCGCCCGCCGTCGGCCGGCCGGCTGCGTTCGACGCTGCCGTCGCTGCGCCACTGCATCACCGTGTGCGCCGGCGCTTCGCGCTGCACGCCGGCCAGGTAGCGCGGCGCGTCGGCGGCGCCCGCATGACGCGCGCGGAACGCGGCCGCGTCGGGCAGCACGTCGCGCGGCGCGAACGGATCGCGCTCGACGAGATACGGATAGTCGGCATCGGCGACCCACGGCAGCGAATCGAGCGGCAACCGATAGCCCATCGGCGAATCGCCCGGCACGAGGTACATCCGCTCGTCGCGGAAGAACCACGGGCCGGTCTGCCAGCGCGGACCGTCGAGTGCCGCCCCTTCGTCGACGCGCTTGATCGGCAGCACGTAACCGACCACGCTGTCGAGTTGCCGGTCGAACACCTTGCGCAGTCGCGCGCGTTCGAGCTCGTCGTCGAGCCGCGAGTCGAACGGATCGACGTTGACGGGCAGCCGGCGCTCGCGCCACAGGTAGTACCACACGTCCTCGTAGCCGGGTACGACGAATTCGTCGGTCAGGCCGAGGCGCGCGGCCAGTGCGTCGATGAAGCGCTTCGCGTCGTCGGTCGTGCATGCGGACGGTTCGCGCTCGTCGGCGAACAGCGACGGGTCGTGCCACACCGGCTGGCCGTCGGCGCGCCAGTAGATCGACAGCGCCCAGCGCGGCAGCTGCTCGCCCGGATACCACTTGCCCTGCCCGAAATGCAGGAAGCCGCCGTCGCCGTATTCGGCACGCAGCCGCTGCACCAGTTCGGTCGCGTAGCCGCGCTTGGTCGGGCCGAGCGCATCGGTGTTCCATTCGGCGCCGTCGCGATCGTCGATCGACACGAAGGTCGGCTCGCCGCCTTGCGTCAGCCGGACGTCGCCTGCCGTCAGCGCGCGGTCGACCTGCCCGCCGAGCGTGCACACGGCGTCCCACTGCGTGTCGGTATACGGCTTGGTCACGCGCGGCGATTCGTACACGCGCGTCACCACCATCTCGTGCTCGAACGCGACTTCGCATTCGTCGATCAGCCCCTCGACCGGCGCCGCGCTCGTCGGCTGCGGCGTGCACGCGAGCGGAATATGCCCCTCGCCGGCGAGCAACCCCGAGGTCGGATCGAAGCCGATCCAGCCCGCTCCCGGCAGATACACCTCGCACCACGCATGCAGGTCGGTGAAATCGACCGACGTGCCGCTCGGGCCGTCGAGCGCCTTCACGTCGGGTGTCAGCTGGATCAGATAGCCGGACACGAACCGCGCGGCGATGCCGAGATGGCGGCACAGCTGCACGAGCAGCCATGCGCTGTCGCGACACGAGCCCGATGCGAGCTCGAGCGTCTGCTCGGGCGTCTGCACGCCCGGCTCCATCCGCACCAGATAGCCGATGTCGCCCTGCAGCTGCTGGTTCAGCGCGACGAGGAAGTTCACGGTGCCGGCCGGCGTGCGGTCGACGCCGTCGAGATAGGCGCGGAACAGCGGCGCCGCGCTCGTCTGCGCGTCGCACGCGAGATACGGCGCGAGCTCGGTCTTCAGCGCGTCGTCATAGCTGAACGGATATTGCTCCGCGCTCGCTTCGAGGAAGAAGTCGAACGGGTTGTACACCGACATCTCGGCCACGAGGTCGATCGTGACCTCGAAGTGTTCGGTGCGCTCCGGAAACACCAGCCGCGCGAGATAGTTCGAGAACGGATCCTGCTGCCAGTTGATGAAATGCTGCGCGGGCTCGACCGTCATCGAATACGAGAGGATCGGCGTCCGGCAGTGCGGCGCGGGCCGCAGCCGCACGATCTGCGGCCCGAGGTTGATCGGCCGGTCGTAACGGTAGCGGGTGGTGTGATGCAGCGCGACGTGGATGGGCATGGGAGAGCCGCTCGGTTCGGGTTGAGCCGGCCGCGCATCGCGCGTCGCCGCCGATACGGCGGGACGGCGCGGCGGCCTGGGCAGAGTTGCGGGTCAGACGAGTTCGGGCGACTGCACGACGCTGATCTCGACGCCGACGGTGCTCGCGCCGAGCCCCGTCACGGGCTGCGCGTCGCGATAGTCGAGGCCGACGGCGATGCGCACGTAGCGCTCGTCCGGGCAGCGGTTCATGAACGGATCGAAGCCGACCCAGCCGAGCCCTTCGACATGAGCCTCGGCCCACGCGTGTCCGGCCGGCTGCTGCATCAGCGCGGCCGGTTGCGGCTGTGCGCCGAGCGCCGCCAGCGGCACGCGCTGCGACTGCGCGGCGTGCGACGCGCCGAGCACCTGCTGCATGCCGTCGGCGCTTTGCAGCGCGAGCGCTTCCTCCTGTTCGTCGTCCGCCGCGCTCTGCTTCGCGTCGGCCATGCGCTGCATCGCGCCGTCGGCGAGCACGTAGCCCGAGATGTAGCGCGCCGGCACCTTCAGCGCGCGCGCGGCCGCGATGAACGCATGCGCATGATCGCGGCTCGTGCCCTCGCCGTTTTGCAGCGCCGTTTCGGCATCGACGGGCGCGTCGGTCAGATTCGGTGCATACGCGATGCGGCCGTGCACTTCCGTCATCAGCCAGTGCAGCGCATCGAGGCTGTGCGGCTCGATCGGCAACGCCTGCGTCAACTCGCGCACGGTGTCGCCGGCCTTCGTGAGCGCGGTCTCGCGCTCGAAGATCCACGGCGGCGCATAACCGTCCTGATTGCCGAGGATGCCCGCGCGGTCCTGCGTCTCGACGACGCCGGCCGCGACCACGACGATCTCCGGCTTCGCGCCGCGCTCGTGACGCACGAGATCGACGCGGTTGCCGAGCCCGTCCGCATAGGACAACGTCGGCTCGACGCCGTCGATCGTCACCTGCCACGCGCGCACCGTCTGCCCCGGCCCGGATTGCGGCCGCAGCCGCAGCCGCTGCAGCGCGTGGGACGCCTGCTCGTCGAACTGATAACGCGAGATGTGTCGGATAGCGAGTCGCATGGCAAGTCTCAGTCGAAGTTGTAGGCCTGGGCGATGTCGACGCCGAGGCTGTTGTTGCGGCCGATGAAGTCGGTCAGGAACTCGTGCAGGCCGCTCTTGAAGATCCGCTCGACCGACGTGTCGGACAGCATCTGCAGGATCTTGGTGGCCGTGTCGTGACACGGATGTGTCACGCCGTAATCCTTCGCGAGCAGGTTCAGGCTCGACACCACGCGCCCGTAGCAATAGCGCAGCGAACGCGGCATGCGGCCGTTCAGGATCAGGTAGTCGGCGATGTTCATCGGCTTGTACTGGACGTCGTACACCCAGCGGTACGAACGGTGCGCGGCCACGCAGCGCAGGATCGTCTCCCACTGGTAGTTGTCGAGAATCGTGCCGACGTGCGACACCGACGGCAGCAGCAGGTGGTACTTCACGTCGATGATCCGCGCGGTGTTGTCGGCGCGCTCGACGAACGCGCCGATCTGCGCGAAATCGAAGATCTCGTTGCGCAGCATCGTGCTGTAGAAGCTGCCGAGGATCAGCGCGGTCTCGCGCTTCACTTCGTCGAGCACCGCGGGCAGCGCGCTCTCCGGCACCGGCCGCGCAAGCGCCTGGCGCAGCGCGAGCCACGCGCCGTTCACGCTCTCCCACGCCTCGCGCGTCAGCGCCGTGCGCACCATCCGCGCGTTCGAGCGCGCGGCTTCGATGCACGACAGCACGCTCGACGGATTGTCGCGGTCGCGCAGCAGATAGTCGGTCACGGTGTCGGCGGCATACGCGTCGTATTTGCGCCGATAGCCGTCGTCGGCGCCCGAGCTGACCAGCACCGACGACCATTCGGCCGGCGCGTCGGACGTGCGCGTGAGCGCCATCCGCAACCCGGCGTCGACGATGCGCGCGATGTTCTCCGCGCGCTCGATATAGCGGTACATCCAGTACAGACCGCTCGCAGTTCGTCCCAGAAGCATCTCGTGTCCACTCCGTCTTCGTTCGGTTCGCGCGCCGGCTGTGGCGCGCGCGTGCGTGCGTTCCCGGCTCAGTCGGCCAGCACCCAGGTGTCCTTGGTGCCGCCGCCCTGGCTCGAGTTGACGACGAGCGAGCCTTCCTGCAGCGCGACGCGCGTGAGGCCGCCGGGCGTGATGCGGATGCGGTCCGACACCAGCACGAAGGGCCGCAGGTCGACGTGGCGCGGCGCGAGGCCGGCGTCGGTCAGGATCGGCGTCGTGGACAGCGCCAGCGTCGGTTGCGCGATGTAGTTCGCCGGCCGCGCGCGCAGCTTCGCGGCGAACGCGGCGAGCTCGGCCTTCGACGCGCACGGGCCGACCAGCATCCCGTAGCCGCCCGAGCCGTGCACTTCCTTCACGACCAGCTCGTCGAGATGGGCGAGCACGTATTCGAGGCTGTCGGCGTCGCCGCAGCGCCACGTCGGCACGTTCTCCAGCAGCGCCTTGCGGCCGGTGTAGAACTCGACGATCTCCGGCATGTACGAGTAGATCGCCTTGTCGTCGGCGATGCCGGTGCCGGGCGCGTTCGCGATCGTGATGTTGCCGGCGCGGTAGACGTCCATGATCCCGGCCACGCCGAGCACCGAGTCGGGCCGGAACGTGAGCGGATCGAGGAACGCGTCGTCGACGCGGCGGTACAGCACGTCGATCGCGCGAAAGCCTTCGGTCGTGCGCATCGCGACGCGGCCGTCGATCACCTGCAGATCGCTGCCTTCGACGAGATGCACGCCCATCTGGTCGGCGAGGAACGAATGTTCGTAGTACGCGGAGTTGTGGATGCCCGGCGTGAGCACGGCGATGGTCGGATTGTCGGCGTTGCCGCCGGGCGGGCACACGGCCGCGAGCGACTGGCGCAGCATCTGCGGATAGGTCTCGACCGGGCGTACCTTGACCTGCTGGAACAGCTCCGGAAAGAGCTGCATCATCGTCTCGCGGTTCTCCAGCATGTAGGACACGCCGGACGGCGTGCGCGCGTTGTCCTCCAGCACGTAGAACTGATCTTCGCCGGTGCGCACGATGTCGACGCCGATGATGTGCGTATAGACGTTCCCGGGCGGCCGGAAATCGATCATCTCGGGGATGAACGCCTCGTTGTGCGCGATCAGATGCTTGGGCACGATGCCCGCGCGCACGATCTCCTGGCGATGGTAGATGTCGTCGAGGAAGGCGTTGAGCGCCATCACGCGCTGCTCGATGCCGAGCGACAGGCGGCTCCATTCGGCGCCCGAGATGATGCGCGGCACGATGTCGAACGGGATCAGGCGCTCGGCCGCCTGGGCGTCGCCGTAGACGGCGAACGTGATGCCCGTCCTGCGGAACACGGCCTCCGCATCGTGGGCCTTCTGGGCGAGGCTGGCAGGGTCCTGCGTGTCGAGCCACTGCTTGAGGCGCGCATAAGGCGCCCTCACCATGTCGCCGGATTGCAGCATTTCATCGAATGGCTTCATCGATCTTTTTCTCCATCGATCATTCTTCCCGGCATTGCGCATGCCGGACCGGCGTAAATACTGCTTTGCAAGGACCGTGCCTTGCCGTACCCGTGCGTTTCCCCCGTTTTGCACCGCCCCGCGCACGCTTGCGCGCCATGCCGCACCATGTCGGTGCAACGGCGGCCCGGCGCGTCGCATCGACAGCGTGCAATTGCGCGATCACCGCGCCAGACGTCGAACTTAGTGCGCGTGCGTGTCACGCGTATGCAATCTGCACCGCGACGATTCGCCGGCACGCCGCGGCCCCGAATCGCGGCTGAAGCGGGCCGGCCACGGTTGCCGCGGCCGGCCCTTGGGGAAGTACCGTCTGCGGCGCCCGGTTCGACGCGATGAACTAACCGGTTAGCCGGTTCCGGCGTCTCAAACTTATGCAGCCGTAATGCCGCCGACAATGCCCATGCATATTTCGACTGACACCGATCGAAAAAAAACATCGGTCTGCTCGCGGCGAGGCGCGGTACGCTAGAAAGTTCGTGCAGCGAATCCGTGGCGCCGCGCCGTGGGCGCCCGACTATAAAAAGCGAAGAAAGAAATGGAAGCAAAGTGGCTGGAAGATTTCCTGAGCCTCGCGGATACCAAGAGTTTTTCCCGAGCCGCGCGTCATCGGCACCTGACGCAGTCGGCATTCAGCAGACGAATCGCCGCGCTCGAAACTTGGATGGACGCCAAGCTGGTCGACCGCAGCATCAACCCGGTCGCGCTGACGCCGGCCGGACAGATGTTCCGCGCGCTGGCGGCGGACATCCTGCGCAGCATGTACGCGGCACGCAACCTCGTGAACGGCTACGACCAGTTCGCCGCCAGCGATCAGGTCGTGCGCTTCGCGGTCGCGCATACGCTGGTATTCACGCTGTTCCCCGAATGGCTGAAGCAGTTGAACGGCGAAGTCGGCAATGTGACCGCCCGCGTGAATGCGGTGAACGTGCCGGAAGGCGTGCAGCAGCTCGTCGAAGGTGAATGCGATCTGCTGCTCGGCTATCACCATCCGCAACTGCCGATCGTGCTCGATCCCAACCATTTCCCGTTCGTCACGCTCGGCGTCGAGCGGATTCTGCCGGTGTCGACGCCCGATGCGCACGGCAAGCCCGTATTCGAGCTGCCGGGCGCCGCCGATGCGCCGCTGCCGCTGCTCGCCTACTCCTCCGGCGCGTTTCTCGGCAACGTCGTCGAAATGCTGCTGCTGAATGCGGCGGGGCCGTATGCGCTGCACCGGTGCTTCGAGACGCATATGTCCGAGGCGCTGAAAGGCATGGTGGTGGCCGGCCACGGAATCGGCTGGCTGCCGGAGAGCTGCGTGGCGAAGGAGCTCGCCGACGGCTCGCTGGTGCGCGCGGGGTCCGCCGAGTGGGTCACCGAGCTGGAGATCCGGCTGTACCGCTCGGCGCGCCAGCGCGGGCTCGCGGCCGAGCAGCTGTGGACCTACATCATGAACCGGCCACGCGCAGCGAACGACGCCGCCGTGGGCGGCCAGTCGCCTGCCACGGCAGCGGTGCGCGTCGCGCGCGGCAGCGCGCGCGGGCGGTAGCGGCGTCGCGGTTCGCGGGGTACGTCGGCGGCGATCCTGCACGCGCCGGCCGATCGCCCAGGCGGGCGCGGCTGCACATTTTTCGAGCCTGTGCCGGTAAATATGCAGGCAGCCGCACGCCCGATCAAATCGGCCATCACGCCAAACGTTTGCGAATCCGGACCGCCGTTATTGCCGAATGCAAAATCGATCGCCGCCGCTGCGCGATTCGTATGCCGGAAATACCTCGTTACAAAACAAAATAAAAATCCCGACTTGCGCGCAATGGTGATAATCACCAAAAACGTCGCACCCTCATTTACTGCCGATTGAATCTGTGCATTCGCCGTCACTGCAGCGCGTCGAATACAGACGCAAATGTTTCTTTTATCAGTCGTTATTTTTCGGCACGAAGTTCGGTACAACCACCACGCAGAGACCTGCTTCCTGCCATTCCTACCGCGGCCCAATTTCGACGACCGGAAATAGCGACTTTGTTCAGAGCTGATTCATTTCGTCCAATTAATCCATATTCCGTTTAAATAATACCTTTAAAGCGCGTCCGATATCCGCCACCCGTGGTTGTTTGTTCAAAATCCATCGTGTATCAATAGCGTGTCGCAAAAGAACGCCGTTAATTTCGACCCGGAATAAATCAGTGCGATGAATTCCGGATGGAGGTGACAATGTCTTCCTCGTCGCTCAAGGAGCATGCGCGCGTGCTCGTCGGCGTCGTCGCATTCGCATGTCTCGCGCATGCCGGCGCCCAGACGCAGCCAGGCGGCGGTGCACCTGCGTCGGGCATCGCGCCCGGTCGCTACATGATTTCGTACATCTGCGGCGACGCACGCATCGACGGAACCGCGCCGCTGCCGCCTGACGGTCGCCCGTACAACCTCGGCGTGTCGTTCGTGTCGGGCGGCACCGGGCAGCCGCTGTCGAACGTTCAGGTGCGGCTCAGACGACATGGCCGCGTACTCGTCGAGTTCAAGTCGAGCGGGCCGCGCTGCCTGTTCAGCGTGCCTGACGCGAGTTACCGGATCGAAGGAACCTATGCGGGCGCGACACAGTTCGCGGTCGTCGAAACGGGGGCGCTCACCACGCAACTGAAGTGGTAGGCGCCGGCCGATCGCGCGCGGTTGCGCCATCCATCGGATCCGCGCGCACCGAGGAGCATCGAATGACTCGTGGAGAACGACCGGGCGACTCCCCCGCCGGGCCACCGAAACCCTCGTGGGGCCCCGGCAGGAATGCGGCGCTCAGCGTCGTGGCGTTTGCCGCGATCTTCGGCGCGTTTGCGCTCGTCGAGCGCAACCCGGGCCGCGGCCACGCAAGCATCGCCCGCGACGTGGCGGGCGAGATCGGCACGGCCGTCGGCAGGTATCGCAACGCATTCGTCGCCGCGTCGGCACCGGTCGGCGCCGCATCGACGGCCGCGCTGTCGGCGTCGCTCATCCCGCCTGCATCGGCCGCGGACGCGGAAGCGGCCGCCGCACCGCAAGCGGACGCCGGTTCCGCCGCGAAACCGCCGCGCGGTGCGGACCCGCGGCACGCGGCGCTCGCGACGAGCCCGCACGACACATCGGGCGGCGCGCGCGCAACGGACACCGGCGACACGCACCGGACGTCGCGTTCGCCAGCGCCGGGACACACGCGCAGGCACCGCGCGGCTGCGTCGCAACTGCGGCCCCCACCGCAACAGCAGCTTCCTGCGCAGCCGCCCGCGCCGGCGCAGTCGTATCTGACCGACGCGGCCCGGATGGAGACCACCAGCGTCACGCACGACGAGCTCGCAAGCGCTCGTGCGCTGGCAAGAGCGCGCCGGTGCGCGCAGCTCGACCAGTGGCAATGCGTCGAGCAAAACGCGAGCCGTGCGCTCGCCATCGATCCGACGAATAGCGAATCGCGTGCGCTGCTTGGGCAAGCGATACGCAATCGTCTGTAGACGGTCCACGGCCGGCGGGCATGGCCGCCCGCCCGCGCGATCGCGGCGACGTGCGTCGCCGGGCGCGCAACGGTCGTGACCGATTCGGACAGAGGAGACATCGTGGCCAGCAATCGCCAGCAACAATGCACGTCCGTCGCGCCGCCCAACCGGCGGATCCTGCTGCATGCGCCCCTGCTGTTGCTGCTCGTCGCGTCGGGCTCGTGTCTGGCCGGCGAAGGCGATGCGTCAGCTCTCGGCGCGCGCGAAATCGCCGAGGCCGACGCCGGCGGCGGGCGCGATGCGCTGCCGCCCGATATGCAGCCGGCCGGTACGACGGTGCAAGTCGTGCAGGTGGCCGACGCCGAGCCGCCCACGGCGCCGACCCCGATCGCCCGGGCCTCCGATGCATCGATGCAGGTCGCGCAGGCGCGGCAGGCGTCGGCGATGCCGACCACGATCGTCGTCGAGCCGGATACGTCGCCGCCAAGCGAACCGCGTGCGGTCGAGCCGGCGCTGGCCGCTCCGGTTCGGTCGATGGACGCGGTCGGCACGTCGGACGCCGCCTCCGCGGACACGATGCCGGACACGACGCCGGCCGCTGAGCATACGCCGGATGGATCGCTGCACAGTTCGCCGGGTGCGGCTGAGTCGATGTCGTCGGTGTCCTCGATGTCGTCGCCACCTTCACCACCCGCTACACCGCCGACGCGCACGCCTACTGCGCCGCCTACATCCGCGTTCGCCCTGCCCCAACCGCCCACACCAGCGCAGCCCACGCCGGCCATGCCGCAACTGCTAGCCCAGGCCGCGCCCCCCGCTGCACCGACCCGAACCGCCCCGGCATCCGCCCCGCCGCTGCCGGACGCGCCCACCCTGCGGCCGCCCGGCGCGCAACCGTCCACGCTCGACGCGCCGAACTCGCAGTCGCCCGGCGCCCAGCTCCCCGGCGATACGCCGCAGCGCTCGCAAGGCCCCGACGTCGAAGCGCCGAACGCGCAGGCACCGAACCTGCGAACCGCCGACGTCGCCACCGTGCGCAACGACGTATTCGGCCTCGCGGCGAGCGGTGGCGCGGTCAAGGCGCTCGAGGAAGCGAAGGCACGGCCCGACGCATTCTCGGCGGTCGACGTCGCGCAACTGGATGAACTGTCGATACGCCAGCAGGTCCGCGGCGGCCGCGACAAGTCGCGCTCGATGACGAGCGCCGACCGCTTCGACGGGATCGACGACGCGCTGCGCGCCGCCGACGATCTCGACCAGCGGATGCCGCCGACCCCCGAGTATTCGCCGGTCCGCACCGCGCTCGCCGGCGACCGCACGATCGCGCATGCGGCACGCGGCGACATGAAAACGGCCGTCGCGACGTTCGAGACGATCCCGTCCAACGCGGAGATCTCGATCGACGCGCTCGCGGCCGTCGGCGATGCCTACCTGTACCTGAGCGAACCGGCCAAAGCGCACGCCGTATACGAGCGTGCGCTGAAACAGGCCACCGCATCGCCGACGGACCGCGCGACCCGCGGCTTCCAGTACGGCGCCCGCACGCGCGCGATCGAACTGCGCGAAGGGCTGTTCTGGTCGTACGTCGACCAGGGCCGCGCGGCCGACGCCGGAAAAGTGCTCGACGACATGCGCACGTCGCTGCCGCCCGCGAAGGAGGTACGCAACTACGGCCCGGAAGAAAGCGATTATTTGCGCTACTACCGGCTGCGCGCGCAATACCTGATCGTCACGGGGCACGTCGACGAAGGGATCGCCGCGCTCGAACAGCTCGAGAAGGAGGTGCCGTTCAATGCGGAAATCCGCGCGGCGCACGCCGACGCGGTGTCGGGCCAGTCGCATCCGCGCCAGGCGATCTCGATGTACCGCGCCTCGCTGACCGATCATCCGGACAGCGTCGAGATGCTCGCCGGTCTCGGCCGCGCGGCGCTCGCGGCCGACGACTACGCGAGCGCGAAATACGCCGATCAGACGCTCGGCAACACGTTCCCCGACAGCGGCGCCGTGCGCAGCTTCAAGCGCGACTACAACGCCTATCGCAGCCCCGTGTTCACGACGGAACTGAGCTACGAACACGGCAACAGCGCACTGGCCGACAACAGCTTCACGTCGGACAGCTATCTGTACTCCCAGCCGTTCGGCGACAACTGGCGCGTGTTCTCGCATACGTTCTTCGGCTACGCGCAGACCGATGCCGGCAGGATCAGCCGCACGCGCACCGGCGTCGGCGGCGACTACCGGCACGGGCCGCTGACCGTGCAGGCGGAAGCCACGCGCTCGCTCGGCACCGATGGCCGAACCGGCGGCCGCGGCACGATCGCCTACGCGCTGAACGACTACTGGACCGTGAGCGGCGCGCTCGACAGCAACGACAACTCGCTCCCGTGGAAGGCCTATGCGGCGCACATCTGGGGCCGCTCCGCGAACGTCGCGGTCGTGTATCGCCAGAACGATCGCCGCGAGGTTCGGCTCAGCTACGGCGTGAACCGCTACAGCGACTCGAACCTGCATCAGGAGATCGCGGCGAGCGCGACGCAGCGCGTGTACACGTCGGCCAACCAGCTCGTCAACGTGTCGCTCGATCTCGGCACCGACAGCAACACGCGGCAGGACGCGCCGTACTTCAGCCCCGGCCGCGACTATGCGGCGGCCGCCACCGTGATGCACCAGCTGACGCTGTGGAAGAAGGGCGACATGGGATTGCGGCAGCGCGTGTCGGTGTCGGGCGGCATGTACAACGAGCGCGGTTTCGGCACGAGCGCGCTGTGGAGCGCGCGCATCGAACACGCGTGGACCTTCAAGCGCGACATCACGCTCAGCTACGGCATCGAGGTGAGCAGCCACGCGTATGACGGCCAGCGCGAGCGCTCCGAAACCGGCTTCCTGTCGGTCAACCTGCCGTTCTAGCAAGGAGATCGGACAATGCAATCGAGACGGACCTTCATGTGCGGATGCGTCGGCA
This sequence comes from Burkholderia vietnamiensis LMG 10929, assembly GCF_000959445.1. NCBI lineage: Bacteria > Pseudomonadati > Pseudomonadota > Betaproteobacteria > Burkholderiales > Burkholderiaceae > Burkholderia > Burkholderia vietnamiensis. The sequence continues at coordinate 1,423,245 of NZ_CP009630.1, forward strand.
CGTTTGCTGCCTGTTCGTTGTTCCCGGGCGTGACGGGGGCCAAGATGATCGACCTGCTGCCGCCGTCCGATCCGGCCGACGGCAAGACGTTTCGCGTGATCTGCCTGCATGACGTGCGCGACAACCTGATGGCGTCGTTCTCGTCCGCGTCGGCGATGGTCGACCCGTTCGCGGTCGACACCGGCACGCTGACGGCGATCTTCTCGTGGCTGCAGACCAACAACTATCACACCATCACGGTCCGCCAGATCGAGGAGTCGCGGCGCGGCGGCAAGCCGCTGCCGCCGCGTGCGGTGCTGCTCACGTTCGACGACGGCTACCGCAGCCACTACACCAAGGTGCTGCCGCTGCTCGAGCGCTTCCAATATCCGGCCGTGATGGGCATCGTCACCGCGTGGATCGACGCGCCGCCCGATCTGCCGATCCGCATCAGCGACAAGGTCCAGGTGCCGCGCGACTACTTCATGTCGTGGGACGAGGTGAAGCAGATCGGCCAGTCGCACCTCGTCGAGCTGGGCTGCCACACCCACAACCTTCATCACGGCGCGGTCGCGAACCCGCAAGGCAACGAGCTGCCGGCGACCACGTCGCATCTGTATCTCAAAGACGAGAAGCGCTATGAAACCGACGCCGAGTTCGAAGCACGCGTGCACGACGACCTGCAAACCTGCGTGCGGCAGATCCGCGAGCGCACCGGCATCGTCGCGCGCGCGATGGTGTGGCCGTACGGTGCGGAAAACCAGCCCGTGCGCAGGATATCGACGTCGCTCGGCATGGACATCCAGTTCAGCCTCGATGCCGGCCCGAACACGCCCGACGTGCCGTTGGACCGGCTGAGGCGGATCCTGATGATGTACGACGTCGACATCGGCGGGTTCGAGCGCTCGATGCGCGAGCCGGCGTCGAACCGCGGCGACGTCGACGTGCCCGAGCGCATCGTGCAGGTCGATCTCGATCAGGTCTACGATCCGGACCCGGCGCGCCAGGAAGCCAATCTCGGCAAGCTGATCGAGCGCATCTACCGGATGCAGCCGAAGTCGGTCTACCTGCAGGCCTATGCGGACCCGAAGGGCACGGGCGTCGCCGAAGCCGTGTATTTCCCGAACCGCCATCTGCCGATGCGCGCCGACCTGTTCTCGCGCGCCGCGTGGCAGCTCAACACGCGCTCGAACGTGCAGGTGTACGCGTGGATGCCGGTGCTCGCGTTCCGGCCGCCGCCCGACAAGCTGCGCGGGCTCGCGGCCGTCACCGCATACGGCGGCGCGCCGGCGCGCGAGAACGGCACGCGCGTGTTCCGGCTGAGCCCGTTCGATCCGGATGCGCGACTGATGATCGAGCAGATCTACGAGGATCTCAGCAAGCACGCGTCGTTCAGCGGCATCCTGTTCAGCGACGACGCCGTGCTCGACGATTACGAGGACGCAGGCCGGCATGCGCTGCACACCTATTCGCTGTGGGGGCTGCCGGCCGATGTCGGCAAAATCCGCGAGAGCCCCGACCTGATGAAGCGCTGGACCCGCCAGAAGTCGCGCTACCTGATCGACCTGACGCGGCAGCTCGAACAGATCGTGCTCGCCTATCAGAACGTCGGCGACGTGCTGACCGCGCGCAACCTGTTCGCGCTGCCGGTGATCAAGCCCGAGTCCGAGGCGTGGTACGCGCAGAACTACGACGACTTCCTCGCGACCTACGACTACGTCGCGTTGATGGCGATGCCGTACATGGAGCAGGCGAGCGACCCGGAGCGCTGGCTGGACCAGCTCGTGCGCACGGTGCGCGCGAAGCAGCGCGGGCTGCAGCGCACCGTATTCGAACTGCAGTCGTACGACTGGCATGCGCGCAAGGAGGTGTCGGCCGGCACGCTGCTCGCGCAGATGCGGCGCTTGCGCAGCGAGGGCGCGGTGAACTTCGGCTACTACCCCGACAACTTCCTCAACGGCCAACCCGAGCTCGACGCAATGCGCGACGTGATGTCGCTGAAGTCGCGCCTCGACCCGACATCGATCAACGCGCTGATGCAGATGCAGAACGCGCAGGGGACCCGGACGCCATGACCAGCCACAGCCTCATCCAGCGCGTGCAGGACTTCGTGTTCTACTACCCTTTCTTCATGTCGTATCTGTGGATGATCGGCGGCGTCGTTCACTACTTCCTGCTCGAGGAAGGCCGCACGCTCGGCACGCGCGCGATCGCGGCGAGCGGCATTCCGAAGGTCTCGATCGTCGTGCCCTGCTTCAACGAGGCCGCGAACGCGCGCAGCGTGATCCGCCACCTCGATGCGATGGATTATCCGAACTACGACGTCATCGCGGTCAACGACGGCAGCAAGGACCGCACCGGCGAGATCCTCAACGAACTGGCCGTCGAGATTCCGCGCCTGCTCGTGATTCACCACGCGCGCAACGAAGGCAAGGCGGTCGGACTCACCACCGCCGCAGCGGTATCGAACGCCGAGTATCTGCTGTGCATCGACGGCGACGCGCTGCTCGCGCACGACGCGATCGGCTGGATGCTCGAGCATTTCGTGACCGATCCGGGCGTCGGCGCGGTCACCGGCAACCCGCGCATCCGCACGCGCACGTCGCTGCTCGGCCGCATGCAGGTCGGCGAATTCTCGTCGATCGTCGGGCTGATCAAGCGCACGCAGCAGGTGTACGGCCGCATCTTCACAGTGTCGGGCGTGATCACGATGTTCCGCAAGACCGCGCTCGCCGACGTCGGCTACTGGAGCTCGGACATGCTGACCGAGGACATCGACATCAGCTGGAAGCTGCAGTGCCGCGACTGGCGCGTGGTCTACGAGCCGCATGCGCTCAGCTGGATCCTGATGCCCGAGACGCTGAAAGGACTGTACCGACAGCGGCTGCGCTGGGCGAAGGGCGGCATCCAGGTGCTGCTCAAGTACGCTGGCACGCTCGCGCGGCCGACCCAGATGATGATGTGGCCGCTGTTCGCCGAGTATCTGATCGGCATCGCATGGGCGTACGCGATGTCGTTCATCCTGCTGCTCGCGCTGATCGACGTGGTGTACCCGCTCCCGGCGAACTGGCATGTGTCCGTGGTGCCGCACTGGCACGGGATGCTGCTGGTCGCAACCTGCATCCTGCAGCTGATCATCGGCAGCATGATCGATCGTCGTTACGACGAAAAACTCCTGATGTACTTCCTTGACACCATCTGGTACCCCGTGGCGTTCTGGCTGATCAGCATGATCACCACCGTCGTCGCGTTACCCGCCGTCGTACTGCGGGGCCGCGGCAAGCGCGCCGTGTGGGTCAGTCCCGACCGAGGCATTCAACATGAAGAACGCGCCGATTATTGACCTTTCCCTGCGTGCGCCGCACGAGATGATCGCGGAGCGCGGCACGCTCGTCGGCCCCGTGCTGGTCGCATGGTTCCGCCTCGTGCGGCCCGCGCTGGTGGGCGGGGTCTGGGCATCGATCTGCATCTATACGTACCGCTATCTGCTGCCCTTCAACGAGGCCGAGATGCCGATCGAGCAGATCGTGTTCTATGTGACGAGCATCGCGCTGATCGCCGGCACCATCGTCACGTGGCTGATCGCGGGGCGCGTCGTGCATCCGCTCGCGTACCGGCTGCGCGTGTCGAAGATGCTGCGGCGCTCGGCCAGCGTGCAGGCGCGCGCGGTGCCCGCGAACGCGCTGGCCGGCGCACGCCGCCACGGCGCGCGGCGCACGACGCGCATTCTGGTCGCGTCGCATGACGCGAACGGCTCGATCGCCGGCATCGAATGGATCGCGCACGCGGGGCCGCAGCCCCGCGAGTAGGTCGGCGTGCGCGTCCGTCCGCGCGCGGCGCATCGTTCGCTTTGCGCCGCGCGCCGGGCGGCAACTTCCCGTTCTGTAGACGAGGTGAATCATGTGCGGAATCGTCGGAGCAAGCGGCCTGAACAATCAGGTGCCGCAACTGGTCAAGGCGCTGAGCCGGCTCGAGTATCGCGGCTACGATTCGTGCGGCATCGCCGTGCTGCGCGACGGCCGCCTGCGCAGCGAACGCACGCTGCGGCGCGTGGCCGACCTGCAGGACCGCGTGCTGACGCTCGGCCTCGAAGGGCAGACCGGCATCGCGCACACGCGCTGGGCGACGCATGGCGCGCCGTCGGAAATGAACGCGCACCCGATCATGTCGGGCGACACGATCGCGGTCGTACACAACGGCATCATCGAGAACCACGACACGCTGCGCGCCGAGCTTCGGCAGCGCGGCTACACGTTCCGCGGCGAGACCGACACCGAGGTGATCGCGCATCTGATCCACAGCGTGTATCGCGACGATCTGCTCGACGCGGTGAGGCGCGCGGTCAAGCGGCTGCACGGCGCCTATGCGATCGCGGTGCTGAGCGCCTGCGAGCCGCAGCGGCTGGTGGCCGCGCGCGCCGGCTCGCCGCTCGTGATCGGCATCGGCGCGGACCAGAACTATCTGGCGTCCGACTGCGCGGCGCTCGGCGAGCTGACCGACCGCTTCGTCTACCTCGAAGACGGCGACGTCGCGCTGATCACGCCCGAGCGCATCGCCGTGGTCGATTCGATCGGCAGCGACGCGCAGCGTCCGCTGTGCGTGGTCCGGGCGCGCGACCACGACGCGGCGCTCGGACCGTATCGTCACTTCATGCAGAAGGAGATCTTCGAGCAGCCGAAGGCGATCGCCGCCACGCTCGACGGCGTCGACACCGTGTCGCCCGCGCTGTTCGGCGACGACGAAACCGCGCGCGCGCTGCTGTCGAAAACGCGCAGCGTGCTGCTGCTCGGCTGCGGCACGAGCTACTACGCGGGCCTCACCGCGAAGTACTGGCTGGAGAGCATCGCGGGCATCCGCGCGCAGGTCGAGATCGCCAGCGAGTACCGTTATCGCGAGACCGTGCCCGATCCGCACACGCTGGTCGTGGGCATTTCGCAGTCGGGCGAAACGGCAGACACGATCGGCGCGATCGAGTATGCACGCGCGATGGGCCAGCATCTGTCGATGGCGATCTGCAACGTCGCGACCAGCTCGATCGCGCGCACCGCCCCGCTCTGCTTCCTCACGCGCGCGGGCATCGAGCTCGGCGTCGCGTCGACCAAGGCGTTCACGACGCAACTCGTCGCGCTGTTCCTGCTGACGCTGACGCTCGCGCGGCAACGCGGCCGGCTCGACGACGCGCAGGTCGCGCTGCACCTGAACGGGCTGCGCGCGCTGCCGGCGCGCATCGGCCACGCGCTCGCGCTCGAAACGCAGATCATGGGCTGGGCCGCGAAGTTCGCGCGCGCCGACCACGCGCTGTTCCTCGGGCGCGGCATGCACTATCCGATCGCGCTCGAAGGCGCGCTGAAGCTGAAGGAGGTGTCGTACGTCCACGCTGAAGGCTATCCGGCCGGCGAGCTGAAGCACGGGCCGCTCGCCCTGGTGACGAGTGCGATGCCGGTCGTCACGATCGCGCCGGACGACCGCCTGTTCCAGAAGCTGAAATCGAACATGGCGGAGGTGCGCGCACGCGGCGGCCGGTTGTACGTGCTCGCCGGCCAGCATCTGGGGATCGACGCCGACCGCGACACGCACGTGATCCGCGTGCGCGAATCGGGCGATGCGCTGTCGCCGATCGTCAACGTGATCGCGCTGCAGCTGCTCGCGTACCACGTCGGCTGCGCGCGCGGCGCCGACGTCGACAAGCCGCGCAATCTCGCGAAATCGGTGACCGTCGAATGATGGGGCGGCTGGCCGTCGTCGCGCATGCGGGCCGGCGCGGCGCTCGCGCGCGGCTCGGGGCGGCGCTGTGCGGCGTCTGCTGGGCTGCCGCGGTCCCGTCGCTCGCGTGTGCAGGCACCTCGGCCGTGCATACCGTCACCGTGCAGGAACGCGCCGCGCCGCAGGACGACGGCGACCCGCGGCGCTTCATGCACGGGGTCGGCGTGGCCGACGCCGGCGGCGGGCGACGCTGGGTGTTCTTCAGCAGCTCGGGCATCGCGCCGCGCGGCGCACTGCGCAGCGGCAACTGGCCGCACGACGTGTACGTCGGCGAATGGCTTCCCGGCAAGCCGCGCATGCTGCGCGTCCATACGTTCATCAGCCGACCGGAGGCGCAGGAGCCCGTGTCGATCGCGCAGAACCCGCGCGGCGACATCTTCGTCACGTTCGAGGACGGCTGGAATACGCCGCAGGTGGTCAGCCAGCGCTACGGCATCTATCGGCGCGACCTGAAACCGGTCAAGCCCTATCCGAACGACGTCGAGTCGGGCGGACATTCGGGCCATGTCGCCGCGGTCGGCGAACGCTTCGTCGTGTTCTATTCCACCGATTGGATCGACGGCGGCGGCGTCGACAATCTCGGCACCGGCAACGGCGTCTATGTGAAAACCTACGATGCCGAAGGACGCGTGCTGAACCACGTGCCGGTCGCGCCGCATCGCCGCGAATGGTGGCCGCTGGTCGCGGGCTCGCCGCGCCGCGCGCTGCTGGTCTGGCAGAAGTACATCGCCGGCAGCACCGACGCGACGCTCGAATACGCGATGTTCGATCCGGTCACCGCGAAGCTCGACAAGCTCGGCACGCTGAGCGACGCGATCCAGTACTACGTGTACTCGTCGGCCTACGTGCCGGCGATCGACCGCTTCGTCGTCGTGACGACGACGGCCGACGAGCGCGGCGTCGCGATGCTGATCGATCCGGACGGGCGCCGCGTCGCGACGCTCGACTGTCTGCCGGCGTCGGTGCGGGAGTCGGGGATCGGCATCGACGGCGCACACGCGTACGTGCCGACCCGCGACGGCCGGCTGCTGACATTGGCGCTGTCGCCGACCGGCATGACCGTAAGCGGCGTGCAGCGCTCGCCGGTGCCGTGGGGGGCGACCGGCATCGTCGGATTCCCGGCGCGCGCCGCCGCGATGCATTTCGTGTCGCTGACACCGACCGGCGTACGCGAAGCCGACTTCGACACGGCGCGCGAGACGCCATTGCCGAACGCGGACGCGCAGTGTGCGCGCCGCTGACCATCAAGGTGCGGCGAGCGCCCGCGCGCACATCGTGGCTGCGCGTTCAGCGCTCGTTGCTCGTCACGGTTTCGAACTGCGAGCGATAGACGCCTTCGCGAACGATGCGCTCGAGCGTTGAGACGCCGTCCAGCAGCGTGTCCGGATGGAAATTCGGCGTGACGGGAAATTCCGGGCCGACGCCAGTTGGCTGGCCACGATCGTCGGATATGGGCAAAGCGTACGGTCTGCGACAGTGTCCATGCCGATGGTCCGGTAGCGTCGGCGCGACCGACTGTATCGCGATGTCCGCGATGCCGTGAAGGAGGCAGCGCACCGCACCGCGCATGTTTCGGTACCCGATGCTATATCGCGCGCACGCTGCACGCCGCGCGTTCCGAAGTCGCCAACGCCGCGCGCACCGGCTAGACTGTCGCCCGATCCCATTCACCGGCCAGCGCCCCTGCAGTTTTCTCGCGGCCGGAACACCCTCGTACGGAGAACGAATGCTGAAGCGCCGGTGGTTTTCGCTGTTGTTGCTGCTCGCGTGCGCGCTCGCCACGCACGCATCCGCACAGTCCGCGCTCGAACTCGACACCGGCGGCGCGCCGCGCGTGCTGACGCGCGACGCCTTGCTCGCGCGCGCCGATGCGACCGAGCTGCACGTGCCGCACGACATCGCGTACGGGCGGCCGATGACGTTCCGTGCGGTGCCGTTCGCAGCGCTGCTCGGCGATGCGCCGCTGCCGGCGGACGGCGTGCTCGAAACGCGCGCGGCGGACGGTTTCGCCGCTCAGCTGCCGCTCGATCTGGTGCGCCGTCGTGCGCCGGCCGGCGCCGTTGCATGGCTCGCGATCGAGGACCCGGCGCGGCCGTGGCCGAAGCTGCCGGGCAAGCAGGTCAGCGCCGGCCCGTTCTATCTGGTGTGGTCGGGGCCGGACGCGGCGTCGGTGCGCGGCGAGCAGTGGCCGTATCAGATCGTGCGCATCACGATCCAGTCGTCGCCGCTCGCGCGCTGGCCGTCGCTCGCGGTCGATCCCGCATTGCCGGCGAACGCGCCGGCCCGCGCCGGGCAGCGGCTGTTCGTCACGCTGTGCCTCGCCTGCCACCGCATCGACGGCGCCGGCAGCAGCCAGGCCGGCCCCGATCTGAACACGCCGATGAATCCGGTCGACTACTTCCAGCCGGCCGCGCTGCGCCGCTACATCCGCGATCCGGCCTCGGTGCGCGACTGGCCGGGCCGCGTGATGCCGGCGTTCCCGCCCGAGCAGCTGAGCGACCGGGAACTCGACCAGATCGTCGCGTACCTGACGTACGTCGCGCGGCGCAAGCCCGGCAAATAAGCCACGGCGCTCACGGGCGCTTCGCGGCACCGCTTGCAGCAGCACGTTGGCGCCGGCCGTCGACCATTCCGGCGTGATCGCGTCGGCCTCGTTTGGGCCGAGACCGTCGACGCACGGCACGCGCGGCATGGCACGCGTCGTGGCCTGCGCCCGACACGATGTCCAGGTGCGACAAGCCGAACGCCTGCGCCGCGTCGCGCACCGCGCCGATGTGGCGCGCATACGACATCGGGGCCTTCAGCACACGCAGATGTTGTCGTAGCGGCCGCGCGTCGGCGATGCCCCAGCTTGCGGACGTCACTCGATGTATATATGATACGCATATCATATATCGGAGAATGCCATGAGCCGCATCCTGATCGATCTGTCGAATGGCCAGCTCGACGAGCTGGCCGCCATCGTCGACACTGAGCAACGCCCTCGCGCCGCGATCATTCGCGATGCAATCGATGCGTATATCGCACAACACAAGCGATCGCATGCCGATATCGTGTTCGGCCTGTGGAAGGACCGCGCCGTCGACGGGCTCACCTATCAGGAGGCACTGCGTTCAGAATGGTAAAAGCGATCATCGACACCCGTTACGTCACCGCATGCCGGAGCCGCCGGCTTGCGGCCGACGCTCGTCCCGCACGGCTTCGGCCGCCGCATGCCGGCACCGTGTTCGGTCTCTGGAAAACGCGCGCGCTCGACGGGCTCGCGTATCAACAGGCGTTGCGCGCGGAATGGTGAATGCCCTCTTCGACACCAACATCCTGATCGACTATCTCGGCGGCGTGGAAGCCGCGCGCGAGGAACTCGCCCGCTACGAGTCGCGCGCGATCAGCGTGGTGACCTGGATGGAAGTCCTGGTCGGCGCAACGGCAAGCGACGACGCAGCGATCCGCACGTGGCTGTCGTCGTTCGACATCATTCCGCTCGACGGCGCGGTGGCGAATCGCGCGGTCGCGATTCGCCAGGCGCGCCGCATTCGGTTGCCCGATGCGATCGTGTGGGCTTCCGCGCAAGTGAACGGCCTGCTGCTCGTATCGCGCAACACGAAGGATTTTCCCGTCACCGAACCGGGCATCCGGGCGCCCTATCAGTTGTAGCGAAGGCGGCGGCGGGGCGAATGTCTGCCCCGTCCTGCCCTGCCAGTCGCTGCCGCATGGCGGCAGCCGCGCGACCGTATAGGCCAAGCGTCGCACGCCGGTCCACGCGTGCCGGCGCTCGACGTACTCGATACGCTTCGTGCGCTCGACGACGCCCCGACACGCACTACACGCATGGACTAACCGCCGCATCGCGCAACCGCACCACCGAGCAACGGCACATGCGAAGCACCCGGCATTTCCGTACATCGCGTGGCCGCGGTGCCGATATCGCATCGGCCTCGTGCCCAGCGACCAGCGACCGATCGCAGCGCCCCGGCGATGCATCGAGCTTCCTCGCGTTCGGCCACGGCGCACGCGCCGCACGCAATGCTGCCCCTCCGTGCCTCGCTCCGCCTCACGGATCCAAAGCCCCGCCCATGCCCGTTCGGAACCGCGCCGCAACCAGATAGAAATTCCCGATGCAGCGGATTAAAACAAGCAATTTCACAAGGCAAGGGTGAACCCGGATACTGAGCACACTTCATCAACACCACCGCAAAGGAACGCTCAAGATGCCGATCATCAACACCCAAATCAAACCGTTCAAGGCAACCGCATACCACAACGGCGATTTCGTGCCCGTGACCGAAGAGAACTTCAAGGGCAAGTGGTCCGTCGTCGTGTTCTATCCGGCCGACTTCACGTTCGTGTGCCCGACCGAACTGGGCGATCTGGCCGACCGCTACGCCGAATTCCAGAAACTGGGTGTCGAAATCTACGGCGTGTCGACCGATACGCACTTCACGCACAAGGCATGGCACGACACGTCGGAGACGATCGGCAAGATCAAGTACCCGATGATCGGCGACCCGACGCTCACGCTGTCGCGCAACTTCGACGTGCTGATCGAGGAAGAAGGGATGGCGCTGCGCGGCACGTTCGTGATCAACCCGGAAGGCGAGATCAAGCTGTGCGAAATCCATGACAACGGCATCGGCCGCGACGCCGGCGAACTGCTGCGCAAGGTGCAGGCCGCGCAATACATCGCCGCACATCCGGGCGAAGTGTGCCCGGCAAAGTGGACGCCGGGCGCGGAAACGCTGACCCCGTCGCTGGACCTGATCGGCAAGATCTGACGATCGCCCCGCGCGCGCCGCACGGCGCGCGCCACGCCACCGCGGGCCGGCCCTCGCCGCCCGCCCTCCTCCGGCACCCCGTGCCCGAGCAGCCACATCAATACGGAATTCAGAACGCCATGCTCGACGCCAATCTCAAGAATCAACTGAAAGCGTACCTCGAAAAGATCACCCGCCCGATCGAACTCGTCGCCTCGCTCGACGACGGTGCGAAATCTCGGGAACTGCTTGCGCTGCTGAACGAGATTGCGTCGCTGACGTCGCGCGTGACCGTCATCGAGCGCCGCGACGATGCCGAGCGCAAGCCGTCGTTCTCGATCGGCGAACCCGGCAAGCCGGCCGGCATCCGCTTCGCCGGCATTCCGATGGGCCACGAATTCACGTCGCTCGTCCTCGCGCTGCTGCAGACCGGCGGCCATCCGATCAAGCTCGACGACGACGTGATCGAACAGATTCGCGCGCTCGACGGCGACTTCGCGTTCGAAACGTATTTCTCGCTGTCATGCCAGAACTGCCCGGAAGTCGTGCAGGCGCTGAACGTGATGGCACTGATCAACCCGCGCATCCGCCACGTCGCGATCGACGGCGCGCTGTTCCAGGATGAAGTCGACGCGCGCCAGATCATGGCCGTCCCGACGATGTTCCTGAACGGCGCAACGTTCGGCCAGGGCCGCAGCAGCGTGAAGGAAATCCTCGCGAAGCTCGACACCGGCGCGAGCGCACGCGCCGCCAAGTCGCTCGAAAACAAGCCGGTGTTCGACACGCTGGTCGTCGGCGGCGGCCCGGCCGGCGCGGCCGCGGCGATCTACTCGGCGCGCAAGGGCATCGCGACGGGCGTCGTCGCCGAGCGCTTCGGCGGCCAGGTGCTCGACACGATGGCCATCGAAAACTTCGTGTCGGTGCAGGAAACCGAAGGGCCGAAGTTCGCGGCCGCGCTCGAGCAGCACGTGAAGCAGTACGACGTCGACATCATGGACGTGCAGCGCGCCGAGGCGCTGATCCCCGGCGACGTGCATCAGATCCGCCTCGCGAACGGCGCGGTGCTGAAGGCGAAGACGATCGTTCTCGCGACCGGTGCGCGCTGGCGCGAAATCAACGTGCCGGGCGAGCGCGAGTACCGCAACCGCGGCGTCGCCTACTGCCCGCACTGCGACGGCCCGCTGTTCAAGGGCAAGCGTGTCGCGGTGGTCGGCGGCGGCAACTCCGGCGTCGAGGCGGCGATCGACCTCGCCGGCATCGTGAAGGAAGTCACGCTGCTCGAATACGGCGCACAACTGCGCGCCGACGAGGTGCTGCAACGCAAGCTGCGCAGCCTGCCGAACGTCACGATCGTCACGCAAGCGCAGACGACCGAGCTGACCGGCGACGGCAACAAGCTGAACGCGCTCGTCTACAAGGATCTGCAGTCGGGCGAAACGAAACGTATCGCGCTCGAAGGCGTGTTCGTGCAGATCGGCCTCGTGCCGAACACCGAATGGCTGAAAGGGACGGTCGAGCTGTCGAAGCACGGCGAGATCGTCGTCGATGCCCGCGGGGCGACGTCGGTGCCCGGCGTGTTCGCCGCCGGCGACGTGACGACGGTTCCGTTCAAGCAGATCGTGATCGCGGTCGGCGAAGGTGCGAAGGCATCGCTCGGCGCGTTCGATCACCTGATCCGGCAGGACGCGACGCCGGTCACGACCGCCGCGCCGCAGCCCGCCGAAGCACTCGCCGCGTAACGCGTAACGCGCGACGCGCGCACCGATTCGTCTCTCTTGGCCCCGCATGCTCTGGTCGGCGTGCGGGGCCCTTTTTTATCCGGCGTCGCGCCGCGCGAGCGCGCTGCCGCTCGTCACGGGGCGACAGGCGCGCCGTTCGTCGACGCGGGCGTCGTCCTGATGGTGCTCGATTGCCGCACCAACTGCTCGGTCATCGCGGCGGCAACCGGGTTCGAGCCGGCGGCCGCATGCGGTTGCGCGAGGCCCGGCGTCGCCACGTATTGCGGCGGCGGCAACGACGGATCGAGCTTGGCGGACTCGCGCACCAGCGCGGCGGTTTCAGGTGTTTCGGCGCGCTGCGCCGGCTGCGCCGTTGCCGCGTGGCGCTCGAGGCCGTCGCGGGTGCGTGCGGCATGGCGGCTCGGCTGGCTCGGTTGCTTGCCGGACCGAGGCGCTTGCGCGGCGTCAACCGGTGCAGCGGGTTGCGCTGCGCGAGTCGGCTGAGCCGGTTGAATCGTCTGCGGCGCTGCCTGTGGCAACTGCGCGGGTTTCGCATTCGTCGGAGTCGAATCGGCCGGCTCGACCGCGACCACGTGGACGGCGGGCGGCGGTGCAGCCGGCTTCGGCGCCGGCACGGCAGCGACGGGCGCGGCCGGCGCAACTTGCGCGACCGCCGCAGACGCCGGCACCGAACGGTCACGTGCGGCCGCTTGTTGCGGCAGTGCCTCATCTACATGCGCGGAAGGAGCGGCATCGGGCGGGGGCGGCGCGATCGCGCCCTGCGAGGTGCGGCCGTCGGCTGGGGCCGTAGCAGCCGGTGCGGCTGCGTCGCCGATGCCGGCCTCTGCGATCGCGCGGTGGTCCGCACGCAGCAGCATTACGTAGCCGGCGCCCGCGGCCGCGACCAGCAGCCCACCGGCGATCCACAATGTCTTTCGGGTACTCGTCATGCTTGCTCACCGATCGTGTCGACGTGAACAAGCCATGATACCCGCGCGTCGGCGCGCGATCCCGTGCGAATACATTTGGTTGCATTGACGCGCAGCCGGCCCACCATGCAGCGCGGCTCCGCGATCGTCAGCCCGCCCGAACCGCCCCGCTGCCGCCCGTCATGCGATCAGACCCAGAATATCGCGACCGCGATCCCGCCGAACAGCGCCCACTTCACGATGTAGTACACGGTCCGGTTCCACGCCTTCAGCCGCTTGCCCAGGCGCCGAATCGCATACAGATACTTGAACGCGTGATTGAGGCCGCCGGTGCGGTCGCCGGTTTCGTTCGGCGACGCCGCCGCGCGCATCAGCAGCTGCCCGAACGCGTCGTTGACGCGCTGCGCCCAGCGGTATTTCATCGGCCGGTCGATGTCGCAGAACAGGATCACGCGATCGTGCTCGGTGCGGTTCTCGGCCCAATGCAGATAGGTTTCGTCGAACATCACGGCCTCGCCGTCGCGCCATGCATACGACTCGCCGTCGACGACGATCCGGCACGCCGCGTCGTTCGGCGTGTCGAGCCCGAGGTGGTAGCGCAGCGACCCCGCATACGGATCGCGATGCAGGCCGAGCTTCCCGCCCGGCGGCAACTGCGCGAACATCGCGGCCTTGATCGACGGAATCCGCGACAGGATCTCGACCGTGCGCGGACACAACGCCTGCGCGGACGGATGCGGCGCGTCGTACCACTTCAGGTAGAAGCGTTTCCAGCCGTTGCGAAAGAACGAATTGAAGCCGATGTCGTTGTACTCGGCCGACGCCTTGATCCGGCTCGAATCGCGCAGCGCGAGCGCTTCGTCGCGGAAGGTGCGCCATTCGCGCTGCAGCACCGCGAGTTCAGGAAAGTGGCCGATCTCGATGAACGGCGTGGTCGGCACCGACGAGAACGCATACGAAAAGCAGTTCAGCGGCGCGGTGAAGGTCGAGTGATCGGATAGTTGCCTGAACAACCGATGCCGAACCTTGCCGCGCCGATGCGTGTGGACCACACACGCAATGAACACGATCAACAGGACCCAGCGCATCGATATTTCCCCCGTAAGTTCTTTGCAGAAATTTTAGGGAAGGGGAAAAATTCATGCACTGAAGCGCACGCGAAACGACGCGCGCAATCCACGCGCGACCACGATGCCGGCCGCCCGCTCTCACATCGCCGAAAAGCCCGTGCCGACGGGCTTTTCGGCGCCATCGCAACGCATGCGCGCGATGCCGGCCGCACCTGCGCACGCGGCAATTATTCCGAAAACGGCAAATCAGTTTGTCCGTCTGCGCGCATACCGAACGTGTTGAGCGTCATCGCGACCAGCGCGTAATAGCCGAGCAGCGCGACCAGATTGACGACCGTCTCGTGGCCGAAGCGCGCGCGTGCGCGCGCGAACGTCGCGTCGCTCACGCGCTGCGTGTCGTAGAGCTCGGTCGCGAACGCATGGATCAGCGCATCGTCGTCCGATTCGAACGCCGGCTTCACGCCGCGCCGGATTGCGTCGGCCGTTGCGGCCGGCACGCCGGCTTCGAGCGCGATCGGATGATGGATGTGCCACTCGGCTTGCGAGCGCCAGCGCGCGGCGGTCACGAGGATCGCCAGCTCCGACAGCCGCAGCGGCAAGCCGGTGCGATAGCGGCAGAACGCGCCGAGCCGCTGCGCATGCTGCGCCAGCTCGGGGCTCGCGATCCAGCCGACGAACGGGCCGTTCAGGTTGCCGCGCGGGCCGCCGAGGATTTCGGCCAGCACGGCCTTCTGCTCGTCGCTCGCCGATGCCGGATCGAACGGAGGCAATCTGTCTGTCATCGCAACCTCTCCAGGGGTTCGGGATTCACGCGCCGGCCGACGCGAGCGCCGCACCGATCGCGCCGGACAGCCGTTCGACGATCGTGTCGATCTGCTGCGCGGTGCAGATGAACGGCGGCGCGACGAGAATGTGATCGCCGTGCACGCCATCGATCGTACCGCCCATCGGATACACCATCAGCCCGCGCTGCATCGCCTCGCGCTTGACCGCCGCATGCAGCTTCAGCTTGGGATCGAACGGCGCCTTGCTGTCTCGATCGCGCACCAGCTCGACGCCGACGAACAGCCCGCGCCCGCGCACGTCGCCGACGTGCGGATGCGCAGCGTAGTGCTCGCGCAGCGACGCGCGCAGTTGCTCGCCGCGCGCCTTCACGTTGTCGAGCAGCTTCTCGTCGGCAATCACGCGCTGCACTTCGAGCGCGGCCGCGCACGCGGTGGCATGGCCGAGATACGTGTGACCGTGCTGGAAGAAGCCGGAGCCGTCGACGATCGTCCGATAGATGCGATCGCTCACCAGCGTCGCACCGATCGGCTGGTAGCCCGCGCCGAGCCCTTTCGCGATCGTCAGCAGGTCGGGCGCGACATCGTCATCGTCGCACGCGAACAGGTAGCCGGTGCGCCCCATCCCCGACATGATTTCGTCGAGGATCAGCAGCACGCCGTACTTGTCGCAGACCGCGCGAATCTTCTTCAGGTACGTACGTACCGGCGGCACCGCGCCGGCGGTCGCGCCGACCACCGTTTCGGCAACGAACGCCGCGACGTTCTCCGCGCCAAGTGCGACGATCTTCTGCTCGAGCTCGTCGGCGAGGCGCTGCGCATACGCTTCGTCGGTCTCGCCCGCCGCCTGGTCGCGATACGCATAGCACGGGCTCACGTGATGCGCTTCGATCAACAGCGGCAGGAACGGCTCGCGCCGCCATGCGTTGCCGCCGATCGCGAGCGCGCCGAGCGTGTTGCCGTGATAGCTCTGGCGGCGCGCGATGAAGTGGCGGCGCTGCGGCTCGCCCTTCTCGACGAAATACTGGCGCGCGAGCTTCAGCGCGGCCTCGATCGCCTCGGAGCCGCCCGACACGAAATACACGTGCTCGAGCCCTGCCGGTGCGGCCTCGACGAGCCGGTCGGCCAGCTCCTCGGCCACGTCGGTCGTGAAGAACGACGTATGCGCGTACGGCAGCTGCTGCACCTGCCGCTTGATCGCGTCGATCACGCGCTGGTTGCTGTGGCCGAGACACGATACGGCCGCGCCGCCGCAGGCGTCGATATAGCGTTTGCCGGTCGAATCGATGATCTCGATGCCGTCGCCTGCGACGGCGACGGGCAAGGTGGCGCGCGGAGCGCGATGAAAAACGGTCGTCATGCGTTGCCTCATGGATCAGGACGCGCGGGGCGCGTGCCCGGACGGCACGATGCGCGTCGCGAAGCGCTGCGTGCCGTGTTGATGGATCGTGAAGTCGATCGCGGTGTCGCGGATCTCGAACACCGCGGTCGCCAGCGTGTTTTCGTCGTCCGGGTCGTCCGGGTCGTCCGGGTCGGCCGGATCGTCGCGATAGATCGGCAGCCCTTCCGGTGCGCGGTCGCCGAGCGCACGCAGCAGCGCGGCTTCGTCAGGCACGTCGATGCCCGGCAGCAGCGCATCGACGCGCCGCCGACGGTCGCCGGACGATCTCGTGCGTGACGACGATCATCGTCATCCCTTCGGTCGCGAGATCCTGCATCGCCTTCAGCACTTCATGGCGCAATTCCGGATCGAGCACTGACGTCGGCTCGTCGAACCGCATCAGCCGCTGCCGCGGCCGGATCGCCAGCGCCCGCGCGATCGCGACGCGCTGCTGCTGGCCGCCCGACAGCTCCGACGGATAGTGATTCGCGCGCGATGCGCCGCGCACCTGGATCGGCCCGAACATCACGTTCTCGAGCGCGGTCATTTGCGGAAACAGGTTGAACCGCTGGAACACCATGCCGCCTTCGAGCCGGATGTCGCGGATCGTCGTCGCGTTGCCGCGCACGCTCTGGCCGTCGACCAGCAGCTCGCCGCCGGTGATCTTCTCGAGCGCGTTGATACAGCGCAGCATCGTCGACTTGCCGGAGCCCGACGGGCCGACCACGACGACCACCTCGCCCGCGTCGATCTTCAGGTCGATGTTCTTCAGCATCGGCACGTGGCCGAAGCTCTTCGACACGTTCTGGAATTCTGCTCATAAGATTTTCATCCGCTTTTCGACGAGCCGAAGCGCCAGCGTCATCGCACCGGTCAGTATCAGATAGATGACGGCCACCGCGAGCCCCGCTTCGGTCAACCCCTTCGGGATCGACAGCAGCGCGCCTCGCACCACTTCCGCGAGATACGCGCCCGAATTCACCGTGATCGCGGCCGTCAGGCCGTCGATGCGGATATGCGCGAGCAGCGGCAACGCGAAGTACAGGAACATCACCTGTACGACGATCGGCGTGCCGCGGATCAGTTCAATATCAATCTGGGCGAGCATGTTCATCGCCTTCGGTCCGTATGCGCGGAACATGCTCGCAATCATCCCGACGACGAAACCGCCCACCAGCCCCACCAGTGCGATGAACACCGTCAACCGGACCCCGTCCATCAGGTCCGGCAGCGCTGCCCAGATCGCCGACCAATCGAAATTCACGTGTCGCTCCCCGTTCGATTCAAGACCGGCGCGGCCGCCCGGCCGCGCCATCGTGTGGCGTCACGCCCACATCTTCGGCGGCTCGGCGCCGAACCACTTCTTGTAGATCAGCGCGTAGCGGCCGTCGGCCTTGATCTTCACGGGCGACGCGTTGACCTTCGGGAAGCCGATCCCGTACTGGTCGCCGCTGACGGGCTGGCCCGCGACCTTCACCTTGCCCTTGCCTTCGTTGTTCACGAAGAACGGCACGTTCGGCGTGTCGCGCATCGCCGCGTCGACGCGGCCTGCCTCGAGCGCGAGGTACGCCTGGTCGATGTTCGGGAACTGGCGGATTTCCTTCGGCTTCAGGTGTGCCTTGATCCAGTCGATCGTCGCGGTGCCCGTTTTCGCGGCGATCACCTTGCCGTTCAGGTCGTCGATCGACTTGATCGACGTATTGCCGGTCTGCACCATCGCCGCGAGCCCGCTGTCGTAGTACGGCGCGGAGAAGTCGATCGCCTTCTTGCGCTCCTCCTTGATGGTCATCCCCGACAGCGCGACGTCGATGTTCTGCGTCTGCAGCGCCGGAATCAGGCCCGCGAAATCCATCGGCTGGATCGTGTACTTCCAGCCCGGGTCCTTCGCGATCTCGGCCCACAGGTCGAGATCGAAGCCGACGTACTTGTCGCCCTGCTTGAACTCGAACGGCATGAACGACGTATCGGTCCCGACGACGAGCGTCTTGGTGTCCGCGCGGGCGATGCTGGCGCCGAGCGCGGCAGCTTTCAGGAAGGAACGGCGACTCATGACTTTTCTTCGCATGGTTGAGCGAGGTAACCGGCCGGCTGGGCGGGGAACGACGACATCAAGCCGCACCGCAACATGCGATGTTTAATTAGACATTAGTTCAACATGTGTTGTCAACGTGGATACTACGACAACAAAAAAGTGCGCAACGGAAAAATGTATCGAGACAAACCCGAGACGGTGCAAGCGGGTTTGATCGGGGGAAAGGGGGCGTCAGAGATGCGGGGCGGGAGCGACCGGTCGGTCGGTGTCAATGGCGCGCCGTTGCGGAGCGTGGAAGTGCGACAGTGCCGACGAGGCGATGTGGGCGAGCGCCGTTGCGGCGAACTCGTGTGTTGCCGTGGCGATCCGGGAATGGACTGACGACTGCGCATCCCGCGGAAGGAGCGAGCGAGGGACGCTGCCGCGGGCAGCGGGGCCGGATGCTTGGTGCGAAGCGTCCCCTCTCACGCTGGGCCGGCGCGCGCCGGTCGCCGTCGACCGCGTTCCTGCGCCGCAAAGCCGGCGCGCCGCCGTTCAAGCGTGCGATGACCGTTGCGCCCGCATCGAACGCATCCCACGACGTTCACGCGCGCGGCGCGGGCGGCGCCGGGCGAGCCCACGCACGCAGCGGCGCGGGCATCGCCGGCTCGTTACCTCATCGTCGTCACGGCGCGGCGAAGAACAGCGCGACGACGCAGGCCATCCCGGCGAACCACACGAGCGAGCGCAGCGCCGCCCAGTCCAGCACGTACATCAGCGCATACACGATGCGGATCGCGACGAACGCGATCGCCAGCTGGTCGACGTGATGCGCATTCGCGCCGTTGTGCCACGCGACGACGAGCCCGGCCGTAAACAGCGCGAGCGCTTCCCACGCGTTCTGGTGCGCGGCCTGCGCCCGCGCGCGCCAGCCTTCGAGCCGCGCGAGATACGCGCGCGGCGCATGGTTGTCGTAGCCCTTGCGGGCCTTCGCGAGAAACGTCATGGGGAACGGCAACAGCGCCACGATGAACAGGCACAGCTGGGACGTCGTCATCAAAGTCTCCTCCTTTATGATTACATCGATCAATGACACGGTCTCGCAGAGCTTAGCATCGCGACACCCCGTTCGCGCACCGGTTTTCTAGACGGCGGACTCGGCAAGGCCGGCTGCGCGAAGTCGCGACGACCCGCCCGCGAGATCGAATATTCCACCAAATCGACGCTAAATACGTTAATTAAAACTGGCCCAACATACATAAGATAGCGATCGAAACTGGCTTGGCACGTCGCCACGCCACCCTGCCGACCCCGCGCTGCACCGTCGTGCGCGCGCCGAACGACCTTCGATCCGAACCGACCATGCCCCGTCCCATCGTCGCCCATATCCGTCCCGACGCCGTCCGCCACAACCTCGACTTCATCCGCCGCACCGCCGCGCACTCACGCGTGTGGGCCGTGATCAAGGCCAATGCATATGGTCACGGGATCGAGCGGATCTATCCGGGCCTCGCGGCCGCCGACGGCATCGCGCTGCTCGATCTCGACGAAGCCGTGCGCGTGCGCGAGCTCGGCTGGGACAAGCCGGTGCTGCTGCTCGAAGGGATCTTCGAGCCGGTCGACGTCGAACTCGCCGACCGCCACCGGCTCACGGTAGCCGTGCACTGCGACGAGCAGCTCGATCTGCTGATCGCCGCGCAGCCGCAACGACCGATCGACATCCAGCTGAAGATGAACTCGGGGATGAACCGGCTCGGCTACCGTCCGCACCTGTTCCGCGCCGCGTGGGAACGCGCGGCGGCTGCACCGTCGATCGGCAACATCACGCTGATGATGCACTTCGCGAACGCCGACGAAGGCGAAGTCGCCTGGCAGCTCGACCAGTTCGATGCAGCCACGGCCGGGATCCCGGGCGAGCGTTCGACGTCGAATTCGGCCGCCGTGCTGTGGCATCCGCAGGCGCATCGCGACTGGGTGCGGCCCGGCACGATCCTGTACGGCGCATCGCCGACCGGCGCGTCGCGGCACATCGCCGATACGCCGCTGATGGCGGCGATGACGCTCACCAGCAAGATCATCGGCGTACAAACGCTCGCGCCGCAGGAAACGGTCGGCTACGGCCGCCGCTTCACGGCCGAGCAGCCGATGCGGATCGGCGTCGTCGCATGCGGCTATGCGGACGGCTATCCGCGCCACGCCCCGACCGGCACGCCGATCGCCGTCGACGGCGTGATGACGCGCGTGATCGGCCGCGTATCGATGGACATGCTGACCGTCGATCTGACGCCGTGCCCGAACGCCGGCATCGGCTCGAGCGTCGAGCTGTGGGGCGATCAGGTGAAGGTGGACGACGTCGCGGAAGCGAGCGGCACGATCGGCTACGAGCTGATGTGCGCACTCGCACGCCGCGTGCCGGTGGTGGTCGTGCCGCCCGGCGCGTCGGCAGCGGAGCCGGCGCTGCGCACCGGCAGCTACGGACGTTGACGAGCGCGGCGGCGGCGCGTTGCAGGTGCCGTCAGCGCGCCGCATACGGTTGCGGGCCGCATTGCACGCGGCGCGTGCGCGCAGCCGCCGCGTAGAGGCGCCGCGCATCGGCGAAGGCAACGCTGGCCCCGCACCGCGCCGCTCCCCTGCCCGCTACGAACGCCAGATCGGCTCGCGCTTCTCCAGGAACGCGTCGATTCCCTCGCCCGCATCTTCTTCCATCATGTTGCGGGCCATCACGTCGCCCGCATACGCGTATGCATCGTCGAGCGGCAGCTCGCGCTGCCGGTAGAACATCTGCTTGCCGTAGCGCACCGCCGCCGGGCTCTTCGCGACGATCTCCGCGACCTTGCGCGCGACGGCAGCGTCGAGCGCATCCTCCGGCACGGCCTCGTTGACGAGCCCCCACGCGGCGGCCGTCGCCGCATCGACGAAGCGGCCGGTGACCAGCATGTCGAACGCGCGCTTGGCGCCCACGTTGCGGCTCAGCGCGACGGCCGGCGTCGAACAGAACAGCCCGACGTTGATCCCCGACACCGCGAAACGCGCGGTATCGGCCGCGATCGCGAGATCGCATGCGGCAACCAGCTGGCAGCCGGCCGCCGTCGCGATCCCCTGCACGCGCGCGATCACCGGCACCGGCAACGCGCGCATCGCGAGCATCACGCGGCTGCATTGCGCGAACAGCGCACGGTAGTAATCGAGTTCCGGCTTGCCGCGCATCTGCCGCAGGTCGTGGCCCGCGCAGAATGCGCGGCCTTCGGCGGCGAGCACCACGCAGCGCGCCTGCGGGTCGGCGGCGATCGAATCGAATGCCGCCTGCAGGCTCGCGAGCAGTTCCTCGGACAACGCGTTGAACTGCTGCGGACGGTTCAGCCGCAGCGTGACGACGCCGTCACGCACGTCGTGCAACAGGATGGGTGCTGCCGAAGCGGAATTCGTATCCATGACGTCCCCGGTTGAAATGATGTCGATGCGATCACGCATCAATATAGTCCAACGGGGAAGCCCACGCCGCGCGGTCAGCCCGCGAGTTTCTTCAGCGCGTCGAGCACCGCGTCGCCCTTGAACGGCTTGACGATCCAGCCCTTCACGCCGGCCGCCTTGCCGCGCTCCTTCATCGCCGGGCTGCTTTCGGTCGTCAGCATCACGACGTTGACCGACGTGTTCGCCAGTTCGCCGCGGATTTTCTCGACCATCGTCAGGCCGTCCATGTTCGGCATGTTGACGTCGCTGATCACGAGGCGCACGCCGGGCGTCGCCTTGAGCTTCGCGAGCCCGTCCTTGCCGTCCACCGCCGTCGCGACGTCGAGCCCGTGATTGCGCAGGAAGCCCGCGACTTCGTCGCGCACCGTGCCCGAATCGTCGACCACCAGAATCTTTGCCATGCTTTCTTCCCCTTTTGCGTCGTTGCCGACTTCAATGTTCAAAACAGTTCGAGCTCGCCCGACTCGACCATCGGCCCGACGTCGTGCACCGTTTCGCGGAAATCCTCCGGCGACCAGCTCAAGCTGAATACGAAGCGCTGATCGAGCTGCACCGCGCGGCCCGACGCGCGGTCCGTCACGCGATACTTGAAGCACAGCTGCGGGCAGTCGCCGCCGAACGAGATGAACTTCTGCTTGTGATTGACGACGAGCGGCACCTGCACCGGATGGCGCGCGAGCGCGTCGGCGTCGCCGAGATAGCGGTCCTTGAACGCGCCCCACACGAGATTCGTCAATTCGCCGAGCACGCTGTTGACGTCGCGAAAATCGGGTGCGCGGCCGTCGTCGCGCGTGCCGCCGATCATGTCGAGCAGCGGCTGCTCGCTCGTCTGCAGCAGCATGTAGCCGCGGCACCACGCGCTTTCGAGCGCGATCAGGCTGAACACTTCGCCGAAGATGATCTGGTCGCGCACGATGCACGGCGTGTCGCATTCGATCGCCATCCCCGGAAACAGGCCGTCGAGGCGCGCCTCGGTGATCTCCGCGATGCCGCGCACGAGCGCGTTCGGGTAATCGCGGCCGAACAGGTATTCGTCGACGGCGCGCTTGAGCGGCGTCAGGTCATCGGCGACGTAGGCCGCGCACGCGACGCGCGCGAGCGCATCGGGCAGCCCGTCGCGCGACGCATCCGCCGCGCGGCGCAGGATGATCGGCAACTCGGGGCGCAGCGCGTCGATCTGCGTCGCGACGATCGCGCTCTCGGCCGGCGAGCCGCCGTAGTCTTCGGCGAGCAGGATCGCGCCGAGATCGATGTTCGAGCGCAGCACCTGCAACAGGCGGTTGCGGCGCACGGTCAGGCCCACGAGGTTGTGCTCGTCGCAAAAGCGCTTGATCGTCGCGGCATGCGCGCGGCTGTCGTCCAGCACGAGCACCTTGCTGACGGGTTGGTCCACGGTCATCTCGGATAATCCTCGGATTCGGTCAAAACAGTTCGAGCTCGCCGCCCGTGTCCACCGCAGCCGCTTCCGGCACGTGGAAATCCACCGGCGCGTTCGCGCACACGCAGAGCGTCGCGCCGATCCGCACGTCGCCGTCGAGCGTCACGTCGTACGCGGCCGTGTGAGCGGGATGCAGCGCGGCCAGGTAATCGACGCTCTCGCCGCTCAGCAGATAAGGCGTCGACATCCCGAGATCGGGAAATGGCGCGGTGAGCGCCTGGTTGATCGCGCCGCAGCACAGGTTCGCGACTTCCATGAACGCTTCGGCCAGCGGCCGCTGCGTGCTCGCTCCGGGCGTCGTCGCGGCGAAATGACGTTGCGTCGGCGCATCGTCGCGAAAGCGCAGCGCGAGCAGCAGACGGAAATGCAAGGCCGAGATCGTCAGCACGACGACCTGCTCGCGCGCATCGGGCTTGGCGCGCCGCTGGGTGCGCGACGGATCGTCCGGTGCGCGCCCGGCATCGTGCGCGACCGGCCGGATCTCGCATGGGCCGCCGCCCGCGAGCCGCGTGCGCGCCGCATCGAAGAAGATCCGCTCGAAGCCGGCACGCGCCTGCGCACTGATCACGCCGCCGCTCCTTCGAGCCGCGCGTGCAGTTGCGCCGCGAGCGTCTCGACGGTTGCCAGCGCGGCGGTGATCATCTTGCCGCCGGCCTGGATGTCCTGGAACGTCGCGGCCGTCACGAGGTCGTTGCGGTTCAGGCTGTCGCGATAGCTGTTCGACAATTGCTGCGAGCGCGCCGCCAGCCCGCGCACCTCGCTCGCGACGATCGAGAAGCCGCGCCCGGCCGCGCCGGCGCGCGCCGCTTCGATCGACGCGTTCAACGACACGATCGACACGTGCGCGACGATCGCCGACAGCTCCTGGTTCTTCGCGCGCATGTCCTGGTTCTGCGTGGTGAGCGAGATCATCTGCTCGTGCCAGCGCTCGAACGTGCCGGCCAGCCCGCGCAGCCGCGCGGCTTCGTCGGCGAGCTTCGTCGCGTGCTGCGACAGCGCCGCGCGCTCGGCCGCGAGCGCCTGCAGCGCGTCGCGCCGCTCGTCGGCGCCGGCCGTCTCGCGCGCCAGCGCCTGTTCGAGCTCCGCTTCCCGCTGCGTCCAGGCCAGCGCCGCCTGCGCATGCGCGGCGACGGCCGCGTCGGCACGCGCGTCGGCGGCGTTCAGCGCGTCGCGCAATGCGTGCGTTTCGCTCGCGATCGCGGCTGCGGAACGCGCGCGCAACACCCGCGCGACGATGAAGGCGATCGCCGCGGCCGCCACGCCGCCGCTCAGAGCGGCGCCGACCGGAATCATCCACGCCTGCACGTTCACTCCGCTGCGTCGACGTTCGCGATGCCGGCGCGCGCGTGCGACTCGACGTCCCGGCCGTCGCCCTCGGCCGCGAAACGCGCCGGCAGCGACACGATCGTCTCGAACGCGCGATACGACGCGCCGACGCGATCGTCGGTGAAGCGCAGCGCGATGTCGCCGCCGTCGCGCTTCAGAAAATTGCGCACCGCGTCCATCCCGACGCCGCGCCCCGACACTTCGGTCACCGCGCGCGCGGTCGAGAAGCCCGGCCGGAAGATCAGCTCGGCCACGGCTTCATCGGTCATCGCCGCGTCGTTGCCGGCGTCGATCCAGCCGCGCTCGCGCGCGATCGCGCGGATGCGGGCGAGCGCAAGACCGCGGCCGTCGTCGCGCAGCACGAAGCGCAGCGCGTCGCCGTCGGCGGCAACCGCGATGTCGATCGTGCCGGCCACCGGCTTGCCGGCCGCGCGCCGCTCGTCGGACGTTTCGATGCCGTGGTCGAGCGCGTTGCGCAGCAGATGCATGAACACGTTCTTCAGCGTCGCGCCGATCTCGCTGCGCACGCGCTGCCCGTTGCTGTCGATATGCACGACCGGCGCGGGCTTGCCGAGCTCGGCCGCGAGCGACGGCAGCGATTCGATCACGCCGCCCAGCGCATCGCCGATCCGCTGCGTGCCGAACTGGCTCAGCAGGCGGCGCACCGAATCGCGCGCGGCGAGCCAGTCGCTCGCGTTCGCGGGATCGGCGCCGTCGAGCATGCGCAGGCTCTCGCTGATATGCGCGCGCTCAACCATCAGGTAGTCGGCGCCGTCACGCGGCACCGGCTCGCCGTCGCGGCCGAGCGTCACCGCGTTGATCGTCGCGTAATGGTCGACCGCGTCGCGCACGCGGGCCAGGTCTTCCATCAACGCATCGCGGTTCCATTCGGGGCCGCCGTCCGCGCGGCGCAGCGATTCGTACGCCTGCTCCGCCTCGTGCACGATGTTGGTCAGGTGCTGCAGGCTGTACGTGCGCGCATTGCCCTTGATCGTGTGCATGTTGCGGAACAGCGCGGCGACGATCGAATGATCGGCGCGCTCGTGCTGGCGGATCATCCGCTCGTTTTCGCTGAGGAAGCCCTTCGCGCTGTGCACGAAGTCGTGGAACTTGTCCTGGCTGATCGACAGGATCTCGCCGATCATCTCGAGCCGGCGCTGTTGTTCGCCCGCTTGCGCGGTCAGCTCGCGAATCTCGGTCACGTCGCGCACGCACAGCATCAGCCGCACGACCGTGTCGGTGTCGTCGGTGATCGCCGACCAGCTCAGGTCGAGCCATTTCTCGCGGCCGTCCGGCATCCGCTTCGCGACTTCGTTGACGAGCAGGTGCTCGTTGAACGCGAAGTTCATGCTGTCCTCGCCGAGACACGCGTGCACGGCCGCTTCGACCTGCGAGCGCGCGTCGGCGCCGATGCTCGAATCGTCGAACACGAGCGCCATCAGGTCGCGGCCCGCGATGTCGTCGGTCTCGAAGATGGTTTCCAGATACGCCGAATACTCGCCGTGCACGCGCGCGCCTTCGACGACGGTCAGGATCCCCTGCTGCATGTTCTGCAGCATCGCCTGGATGTCGGCCGTCTTCTGCTTCAGCTGCGCGGCGTTCTGCTGGATCTTCTCGATCATCCCGTTGAACGCGACGATCGAGTGACCGATCTCGTCCATCCGCCCGACCGGCACGCGCCGCGTGAAGTCCTGGCTCGTCGCGATCTCGCTCATCATCGTCTGCATCCGGCTCAGCGGGCGCGTGATCTGGCGGTACAGCACGAAGCCGAGCGCCGTCAGCAGCACGACGACCGTACCCGCGACGCCCGCGATCGCGGTCGCCGTGGTCGCCAGCATGCCGTTCAGCGCGCTGATCGCGTCGTCCTTCTGGCGGTTCTTCTCGATGCGCAGCGTGTCGACGATCCCTTCGAGTTCGTCGCGATACTGCGCGACGTTCGCGAACAGGTACGCCTGCGCCATCTCCGCCTTGCCGTCGGCCTTCATCTTGACGGTGTCGTCGATCGCGGCGAAGTAGTTCGCGGCGCTGTCGCGCGCCTGCGCGACGAGCCCTTGCTGCGCCTGGCCGACCGCCGACTTCGCCTGCGCGTCGAGCGCGGCGCGCAGCGCCGCCTGCTTCGCCTTCAGCTCGTCGCGCGCCTGCGAGGCGGTTTGCGGGTCCGGTGCGTACACCAGCGTCATCGTCGCGATCTGGATGTTCTTCACGTCGGCGACGAGATCCGCCGACGCGAGCGCGCTCGGCACGATTCCCTGGGTAACCTGACGGACCTCGGCGGCGCTCTTGCGCGTCTGGTACACGGCGTACGCGCCGATCGAGGACAGCGCGATGAACGTCAGGACGACTAGCAGCGTAATGCGATGACGAATGGTCATGAGTACAGCTCCCCGCAGCGATCCGGCTTCAATCGCCCTCTGGTCTATTGAAAGAATATGAGCGGCGAATTATCGGGGATGGTGTATGACGGTCCGATGACCGGAAATCAATGGATCGTTGATGAAATTGCAATGATTAATTGCGCAGCCGAATTCCTAAAGTTCCGACGGAATCGGCCGTTAATCGTTATCCGGCAAGGGTTCGCCATCTCCTTTCAGCGCGGCGACGGGCGAATTCGGATATTCGCTTTCCATTCGTAATTCGGCAATTCAAATGGTGTCGATTCCGGCAGAACGCCTGCAAATCGTCGAGGTCGGCTGGCTGCCGGCCGGACATTTGGCGGCAGTTTTCCGGTGGCTGATTCGCAATACGCGCGACGCAGCGCCGGCCGCGATGCCGGACGGCATTCATTCCTGTCGGGAAAGGATCAATCACCATCCGGCGGTTCACGCTGCCGGCTGCGCGGCATAGACTGTCGGATCGTTTCGCTACCGGACCCACGCGATGACCGACGTTGCCCAGCTGACCACCGACCCCGAATCGGGCCTCCACTACCGGCTGCGCGCGGCCGTCGGCCGCCCGGCGGGCCGCCTGTTGCTGCTGCACGGCGTCGGCGGCAACGAAACCAATCTGCTGAACCTGGCCGATACGATCGACCCGCGCATCGAAATCGCGTTCCTGCGCGCGCCGCTGGCGTTCGGGCCAGGCCAGCATGCATGGTTTCCGGTGCGCTTCGGCCCGAACGGCCCGGAAATCGACGCGGCCCGCGCCGATGCGAGCCGCCTGAAGCTGATCGCGCTGCTGCGCGCGCTACGCGCGCGCGACGCCGCGCAGCAAGCCGCCGCGTTGCCGGTCGCGATCGCCGGCTTCAGCCAGGGCGGCATCATGAGCGCGAGCGTCGCGCTCACGTCGCCGTCCGACGTCGCCGCGTTCGCGGTGCTGTGCGGGCGCATCCTGCCGGAAATCGATCCGCTGATCGCACCGCGCGACGCGTTGAAGCCGCTGCACGCGCTGGTGATGCACGGCCGCTTCGACGACAAGCTGCCGCTCGCATGGGCCGACACGGCCGACGCGAAGCTGACGGCGCTCGGCGTCGCGCACGACACGTGGCGCTACGACGCCGGCCACGAACTCACCGCGCAGATGGCGGCCGATTTCAGCCAATGGATCGGTGCGCGGTTCGGCTTGAACTGAGCGCGGTGGGCCGGCCGGGCGCCGGCGCGCGCGGCCGGCATCGTCAGACGCTGCCCGCGGGATCGGCGGCGATCGGCGAGGCAGCCTGGGCCGCGGCCGCAGCAGCGGCATCGCGCGCCGCGCCGCGCTTCGCGAGCTTCCAGCCGACCACCAGCGCGAGTACGACGACCGGAATCATCGCGACGGTCCACGTGCCGCCGGGATAGTCGAACGCCATCAGCACCAGCACGCTGACCAGGAATCCGAGCGTGAGCCACGACGTGAACGGCGCGCCGGGCATCCGGAACGACACCGGGCTCAGCTCGCCGCGATCGACCGCGCGGCGGAACAGGATCTGGCACATCACGATGAAGCCCCAGGTCGTGATGATGCCGAGCGACGCCATGTTCAGCACGATCTCGAACGCCTGCGCCGGCACGATGTAGTTCAGCGGCACGCCGAGCGCGTTGACCGCGACCGTGACGAGGATGCCGCCGTACGGCACGCCGCGCGCATTCATCCGCGACACGAAACGCGGCGCCGAGCCGCCCATCGCGAGCGAGCGCAGCACGCGCCCGGTCGAATACAGGCCCGAGTTCAGGCTCGACAGCGCGGCGGTGAGCACGACCACGTTCATCACCGTGCCGACGTACGGCACGCCGAGCTTGCTGAAGAACGTCACGAACGGGCTTTCGTGGGCGCTGTACGCGGTCCACGGCAGCAGCATCGTCAGCAGCACGACGGAGCCGACGTAGAACAGCGCGATGCGCCACATCACGCTGTTGATCGCCTTCGGCAGCACCTTGCGCGCGTCGGCGGTCTCGCCCGCGGCGACGCCGACGAGCTCGATGCTCGCATACGCGAACACGACGCCCTGCACGATCAGCACGGCCGGCAGGATGCCGTGCGGAAAGATCCCGCCGTGATCGGCGACCAGATGCAGGCCCGGCATCTGCCCGGCGACCGGATGGCCGCTCGCGAGAAACACCGCGCCGACCGCGAGGAACAGCGCGAGCGTCCCGACCTTGACGATCGAGAACCAGAATTCCATTTCGCCGAACACCTTCACGCCGATCATGTTCATCACCGACACGATGCCCAGCGCGCCGAGCGCGAACACCCATTGCGGCACGTCGGTGAACACCGCCCAGTACTTCATGTAGATCGCGACGGCGGTGATGTCGACGATGCCGGTGGTCGCCCAGTTCAGGTAGTACATCCAGCCCGCGACGAACGACGCGCGCTCGCCCATGAACTCGCGCGCGTACGACACGAACGAGCCGCTGGTCGGCCGGTGCATCACGAGCTCGCCGAGCGCGCGCATGATCAGGAACGCGAACGCGCCGCACACCAGGTAGACGAGCGCGAGCGCGGGCCCCGCGCTCTGCAGGCGCCCGCCCGCGCCGAGAAAGAGGCCGGTGCCGATCGCACCGCCCATCGCGATCATCTGCACGTGGCGCGGCTTGAGCTTCTGTTCATAGCCGGCCTCGTGCGACGCGAACATCGCGTCGCGCTCGGCATCGCGGGGTTGCGCGCCGCCGGTCTTGGCCGGCGCGCGCTCGCTGACGTGCTTCATGGTGTGTCTCCGTTTCTTGATGTGTCGCGCCGCCGACGCGGCGCCGCGGGAACGGCGCACGGGCGGCCGGCGGCAGGCGCCGGCGCCGCGTGGCCGAAATCAGTAAGCGCGCGGGCGGATCAGCGCTTCGGGTTGCAGCGCGTCGTCGAGTTGCGCATCGGTCATCAGCCGGTGTTCCAGCACGACCTCGCGAATCGACTTGCCGCTCTCGTGCGCCTCCTTGGCGACGGCGGTGGCGCGCTTGTAGCCGATGTACGGGTTCAGCGCGGTGGCGAGCGCGACCGAGCGCTCCATCGTGTCGCGCAGCCGCTCGGGGTTCGCGGTGATGCCGCTCACGCAGCGATCGGCGAGCGTCGTGCAGGCCGCGCTCAGATGGCCGAAGCTGCGGAACAGCGCGCTGGCGATCACCGGCTCGAACGCGTTGAGCTGCAACTGGCCGGCCTCGGCGGCGAACGTCACGGTCAGGTCGTTGCCGAACACCTCGAACGCGACCTGGTTCACGACCTCCGGAATCACCGGGTTCACCTTGCCCGGCATGATCGACGAGCCGGCCTGCACCGGCGGCAGATTGATCTCGCCGAAGCCGGCGCGCGGGCCGCTCGACAGCAGCCGCAGGTCGTTGCAGATCTTCGACAGCTTGACGGCGATCCGCTTCAGCACGCCCGACATCTGCACGAACGCGCCGCAATCCTGCGTCGCCTCGATCAGGTTCGGCGCGGTGCTCAGGTCGAGGCCGGTGATGCGCCGCAGCGCGGCCAGCGCCTTCGCCGCATAGTCGGGATGCGCGGTGATGCCGGTGCCGATCGCGGTCGCGCCGAGGTTGATCTCGCGCATCAGCCAGCCGGCCTCCTGCAAGCGCGCGATGTCTTCGCTCACCATCACCGCATAGGTCGAGAACTCCTGGCCGAGCGTCATCGGCACCGCGTCCTGCAACTGCGTGCGGCCGAGCTTGAGCAGATCGGCGAACGCGTCGGCCTTCTGCGCGAACGCGTCGCGCAGGTGCGCCATCGCCTCGAGCAGTTGCTCGACCGCGAAGCAGGTCGCGATGCGGATCGCGGTCGGGTAGACGTCGTTGGTGCTCTGTGCGAGGTTGACGTGCTCGTTCGGATGCAGATGTTCGTACTGGCCGCGTGCATGCCCCATGATTTCGAGCGCGCGGTTGCAGATCACCTCGTTCGCGTTCATGTTGGTCGACGTGCCGGCCCCGCCCTGGATGACGTCGACCACGAACTGGTCGTGCAGGCGGCCGTCGCGGATTTCGGCGCAGGCGGCGGCGATCGCGTCGCGATACGCACGCGGCAGCAGCCCGAGCTCGCAGTTCGCGTCGGCGGCCGCTTCCTTGACCGCCGCCAGCGCGACGACGAGGTACGGCAGCGACGCGATCGTGCGCCCGGAGATGTCGAAGTTCTCCTGCGCGCGCAGCGTATGGACGCCGTAGTACGCCGAGTCGGGCACGTTTCGCTGCCCTAATAGATCCGCTTCGACGCGAAAGCCGCGTTCCGTCATGGTGTCCCTCCTGTTGTCTCGTTGCGCTGCCGAAAACGGCGGCGTGCACCGCTGTCCGACGCGCGGGATCGCATTCTATGCCTTTGCAGAGTGATGCTCGTTTCTGTATTATCGAAAGCGGTTTTGCGTGGAACGCAACAGCAGGAGACGGATGAACACCATGGCGAGAGACACCGGCATCGATCACCTCGGCGCGATGCGCGCGTTCGTGCGGGTCGTCGAAATGGGGAGCTTTTCCGCGGTGGCAAAGGAGATGCGCGTGTCGACGTCGACGGTCGCGCGCAAGATCACCGCGATCGAGGACGCGCTCGGCGTCGCGCTGCTGCATCGTTCGACGCACAGCGTGACGCTGACCGAGGCCGGCCACATCTACCTGGAGCGCGCGGTCACGCTGATCGCCGATCTCGACGACACGCTGCGCGTCGTCGCCGAGCTGAACGCGCAGCCGAGCGGGCCGCTGAAGCTCACCGCGCCGGTCGCGTTCGGCCGCCGCCATCTCGCGCCGCTGATCGCGCCGTTTCTCGCGCGCTACCCGACGATCCAGCTCGACGTGCGGCTCACCGACAACCACAACGATCTGGTCGCCGGCGGCTTCGATCTCGACATCCACGAGGGCGAGAACTATCTGGACAATCTCGTCGTCCACCGGCTGTCGCGCAACGACAGCGTGCTGTGCGCGACGCCCGGCTATCTCGACCGTTGCGGGCGACCGGCGACGCCGCAGGATCTGCAGCAGCACAATTGCCTGCGCTACGTGCATCCGGACGGCGATCCGCGCTGGGAACTGGTGCGCGGCGACGAGCGGCACAGCGTGCTGCCGGCCGGCAACCTCGTCACCGATCACTCGGAGCTGCTGCTCGACGCGACCTGCGCGGGGCTCGGCATCGCCGAGTTCGAGATCTGGCTGGTGCGCGACCTGCTCGCGAGCGGCCGGCTCGAGGCCGTGCTGCCGCGCTACCGGCTGCACAACAAGCTGACCGGCGACTACATCTACATCGCGTATCTGGCGAACCGGCGCAGCTCGGCGAAGCTGCGCGTGCTGAAGGACTTTCTGGCCGAACATCTCGCGCACATCGGCGAGCTGTCGGAGGTCGAGCTGATGAAGATTCGCGACGCGCTCGCGTAACCGGCGCGGCGGCGGCCGCGATCGCGGCCGTGCCATCGCATGGGCGGTGTCGCGCCAGGCATGCGGGCGTCAGGGTCAGCGGCATCGCCATGGTCCGTTCGGATACCGGGCTCCACGGCGTGTGCAGCGGCCGAGCGCTTTCCGCGCCCGGCGCGGCGGCTCGCGTCAGGCCGGCTGCAGCTCGAACGGGAAGCGCGCGTGCCCGATCTCGACACCCTGCGTGTTCAGCATGCGCGGCCGATGGAACGCGGCGAGCTGCGCGCGCTGCGCGTCGGTGCCGATCCCCAGCCGCTCGAGCAACTCGCTGACGACCATGTACAGCACGTCGATGTTGCCGTCGCCGATCTTGACCGAGATGCCGAGCGCGCCCTGCGCGCCGAGTTCGCGCGTGCGTGCGCAGGCGCGCACGCCGATCCCGTAGCATGCATCGGCGCCGAGCTTGCCGACCACCTGCCCTTCGAACGCGTTCATCAGCACCGTGCAGTAGCGGCCATCTCCGGCGACCAGCTCCGGATGCGCCGTCATCGCCCGATGGATGCGCGCGAGCGCGCGCACGCGATCGGTGGTCGCGACGCTGCCGGCTTCGACCGCATCCGCGCTGTCGGCGAGCGACGCGTAGAGACGCGCGAGCCGGTCGAGCGGGAATGCCGGGGTCGGCAGATTGCAGCCGTCGATCGCCCAGTCGACCTCGTCTTCGCGCAGCCCGCACGCGTCGGCGAGCACCTCCTTGACGCGCAGCTGCATCGGGTGCTCGGGCAGATGGTAGTCGGCGATCGCGGCGCCGAGCACGCGCGCGCCGGCCAGCATGCCGACGTGCTTGCCCGAACAGTTGCTGCACACGCCGGTAGGCGTGTAGTCGCGCTTGATCCACGAGCGGTACACCTCATCCGACAGCGGCGCATGGCCGCCGCAGCGCAGGTCCGACTCGTGCGCATCGACCTTCGCCAGCATCGCGCGCGTGCGCGCGATGTGCCGCTCCTCGCTGCTGTGCGATGCGCACATCAGCGCGATGTCGGCGTCGTCGAAACCGAAGCGCTCGGGCGCGCCCGTCTCGATCACGGACAACGCCTGCGCCGGCTTCGCCGCCGAACGCGCGAGCGTCACCCGGAACGGATCGCCGAACTGGAACAACAACTTGCCGTGCGCATCCACCACCGCGATATCGGCGACGTGCGTGTTCTCGATCGCATTGCCGCGGTACGTGACGACCGCTGCGCGTTGGGTGTCCATCTTCTACTGTCTCCTTCGTCGGGGCCTGATTCGCCGGGGCCCGTGCAACCGGTACGGCAGTGTATCGACTCGCCGTTCGAGCGCAGCGCCCACCGATGGAAAGCGGCTTTGCGCGATGCGCAAAGCCGTCGCCGCGCTCCGCGCCGTGAGTATGACGATTTCGTTGCGGAACAATACGATTGTTTACATATTTCCTACCGCTCCGTACAATCGCAATCACTAATGCGAATCATACGCATTTGTATTGACGTTTTCCGACACGACGGCCGCGGCCGGCCGTGTCGCGACGACGCGTCCGATTCACGCTACTTTCGCTGCCTTTCGCCATGTCCGTCCCGTTCAAGACGCGGCCTCGTGCCGTCGTGTCTGCACTCGCCTGCTCCGTGTTCCTGACGCCGCTGCTCGCGCGTGCGGAAACCGCCGCCGCTTCGGCCCCGTCCACGGCTTCGACCGATTCCTCCCGTTCCGCAGCGCCCGCGCCGTCGGCGACGCTGCCGGCCATCGCGGTGCAGTCGTCCGCGCTGTCGGACATGCAGGTGAAGCGTTCGCCGTCGTACAAGTTCACCGCGCCGCTGCTCGACACGCCGCGCTCGGTCACGGTGATTCCCGAGCAGCTGATCAAGGAGAAGAACGTCACCTCGTTCGCGGACGCGCTGCGCTCGGTGCCGGGCATCACGTTCCTCGGCGGCGACGCGGCCGCGAACCCGTCGGCCGACCGTCCGGTGATCCGCGGCTTCGAATCGCGCAACTCGATCTTCGTCGACGGGATGCGCGATTCGGGCGTGCAGAACCGCGAGACGTTCGCGGTCGAGCAGATCAGCGTGATCAAGGGTCCGGACTCCGTGTACGCGGGCCGCGGCTCGGTGGGCGGCAGCATCGACATCGTCACGAAGACGCCGCAGAACGACAACTTCGTCAACGGCAGCATCGGCTTCGGCACCGACGGCTACAAGCGGGCGACGCTCGACGCGAACCGCAAGATCGGCGACACGACGGCCGTGCGGCTGAACGTGATGGGCCACGACGCGAACCAGCCCGGCCGCAACGACGTGTACAACAAGCGCTGGGGCGTCGCGCCGTCGGTCGTGTTCGGGCTGAACACGCCGACTACCGTCACGGTCAGCTACTACCACATGAACTCGTACGACATGCCCGACTTCAGCGTGCCGTTCCGCGCGTCGGGTGGCACGCCGGTGCCGACCGATCGCGGCCGGTTCTTCGGGCTGAACACGCGCGACTACCGCTACGGCCAGACCGACACCGGCGAAGTGCGCGTCGAGCACCGCCTCAACGACGCGTGGAAGCTGAAGAACACGACGATGTTCGGGCGCTCGACGCTCGACTACGTCGCGACGAACCCGCAGATCCTCGCGTCGAACCCGAACCTGATCGCGTTGCAGGCGAAGAGCGGCAAGTACGCGCTGAACAGCATCGCGAACCAGACCGAAGTGACCGGCAGCGCGCAACTGTTCGGAATGAAGCACACGATGACGGCCGGCGTCGAGTTCAGCCATGAGCAGTCGCGCTACGAGGGCTATCTGGTGTCCGATGCCGCCGGCCACAACATCCGCACCGGCGGCCCGTGCTCGGTGGCCGGCAACTGCACGCCGCTCGCGGGCGGCTGGAACCCGAACATGCCGTGGACCGGCAGCATCGTGCTGAACGGCGACAAGGGCTTCCCCGGCGCGACGACGAACACGCGCACCGACACCGTGTCGGCGTACATCTTCGATACGGTCAGGCTGTCCGAGCGCTGGCAGTTCAACACCGGGCTGCGCTTCGACCGCTACGACACGACCGGCAAGCAGGCCGGCGTCGCCGACCTGTCGAATACGTCGAACCTGTTCAGCTACCAGTTCGGCCTCGTGTTCAAGCCGGTGACGAACGTGAGCCTGTACGCGTCGTACGGCACGTCGTCGAACCCGCCGGGCTCGAACGCGGGCCTCGGCGGCGGCTCGGACCAGATCACCGCGACGAACCAGGATCTCGCGCCCGAGCGCTCGCGCAACATCGAGGTCGGCGCGAAGTGGGACGTGCTGCAGGATCAGCTGTCGCTGACGTCGGCGCTGTTTCAGACCGACAAGACCAATGCGCGCGTGAGCGACGGGCTCGGCCATACGGTCAACGCGGGCAGCCAGCGCGTGCGCGGCGTCGAGCTCGGCTTCGCGGGCAACCTGACGCGCAAGTGGCGCGTGTTCGGCGGCTACTCGTACCTGAATGCGATCACGACCGATGCGGGCCCCGGCAGCCCCGGCGCGTCGGGCCTGCCGATGGTGATGGTGCCGAAGCACAACTTCACGCTGTGGACGAGCTACGACGTGCTGCCGCAGCTGACGCTCGGCGCCGGCGCGACGGTGATGAGCAAGACCTACGCCTCGGTATCGTCGACCGTGAAGAAGTGGACGCCCGGCTACGCGCGCTTCGACGCCGCGGCAACGTGGCGCGTGAACAAGACGATGGATGTGCAGCTGAACGTGCAGAACCTGTTCGACAAGCAGTATTACGCGAGCGCGTATCCGATCTACGCGACGTGGGCGCCGGGCCGCTCGGCGATGGTCACGCTCAACTTCTATCAGTAAGCGCGAGCGGCGGGCGATGGCGCGGGGCGGCTTGCGGGCCGCCCTGCTCACCGCTCACCGCTCACCGCTCACCGCTCACCGCTCACCGCTCACCGCTCACCGCTCACCGCTCACCGCGATGGAGATTACGCTTCGATCGCGAGCAACGCGAACGTCGCGAGCCAATGTTCGCCCATGTAGTCACCGGCCACGTGCGCGAGCGCGCTCGACAGATGGCGCTCGGCCGCATCCAGCAGTTTCGCGCGCCGCCCGTCGTGTTCGGGCAGCGCGCGCGCCAGTGAACGCTGGCACCACGCGCGGCTCAGGTTCAAGCCGTCCAGATGCGCGATCTTGCCGTCGCTGCGGTCGCTGACCGTCGCCGGCGTGAACAGCGTCGCCGGTTCGCCGCGCGCGAGATCCGGCAGGAAGCGTGCAAACCAGCCGTCGAAGTCGGCGGCCGGCAGCACGCGCCGCATCAGCTCCGCCTCCATCAGCGCGGGCGACAGGAACTCGTCGCCCGAGGGCTCCCACGCCTGGCACGCGACGTCGTTCAGATGCCAGCGCTTCGCGGTATCGGCGATCAGCGCGGCGAGCCCGTCGCGCCGCGTGGCGCGCGCGAAATCATGCGCGAGCGCGAGCGCGAACGCGGTGTTGAAGTGCGTGCCGACGCGCAGCGGATAGGTCGCTTTCGGCAGGAACGTCTCGAAGCGCGACACGAACAAGTCGGCGAGCGGCGCCATCGTCTTCGCCCAGCGCGCCGCCTGCGGCACCGCGCCGCTCAGCGCGAGCCGCTCCAGTTGTCCGGACAGCGCGAGCAGCCACGCCCAACCATAGGGCCGCTCGAAACCTCTGTTGTGCGGCAGCGCGAGATACGCGCGTTCGCCGGCGACGTTCGCGTCGGTGAAATGCGCATCGACGACGGCGACGATCTGCGCGGCCTGCGGCAGCGCCGGATAGCGCTCGAGCACGCGCAGCACGAGCCAGTAGCCGTGCACGCAGGAATGCCAGTCGTAGCTGCCGTAGAAGATCGGGTGCAGCGCACGCGGCCCCTGCACGTCGTGCGGGCCGGCGAGCTCGTGCGTGAGCTTGTTCGGATATTCGCGGGTCAGGTGCGCGAGCGCGAGCGACGCGAATTTCGCGGCCAGCTCGGCAGTCAGTCGGTCGGTCATGGGGTCTCGTCAGTAGCGGAATACGAACGCGTACATCAGCAGCGTATTGACGGCCAGCAGCAGCACGGCGGTCGGCCACTGCGCCTTGATCACGCCGTTCTTGTCCTTCAGTTCCAGCAGCGCGGCCGGCACGATGTTGAAGTTCGCGGCCATCGGCGTCATCAGCGTACCGCAGAAGCCGCTCAGCATCCCGATCGCCCCCAGGATCGCCGGATTGCCGTGAAACTGATGGACGATCAGCGGCAGGCCGATGCCGGCCGTCATCACCGGGAACGCCGCGAACCCGTTGCCCATGATCATCGTGAACAGCGCCATCCCGACCGTGTATGCGGCGACGACCGCGAACGGCGAATCGACCGGCACCCAGTCGCGCACGAGCCCCGACACCACGCCGCC
This sequence comes from Burkholderia vietnamiensis LMG 10929, assembly GCF_000959445.1. Lineage (NCBI taxonomy): Bacteria > Pseudomonadati > Pseudomonadota > Betaproteobacteria > Burkholderiales > Burkholderiaceae > Burkholderia > Burkholderia vietnamiensis. The sequence continues at coordinate 1,460,971 of NZ_CP009630.1, forward strand.
GACGCCCGCGAGCGCGAACAGCGCGCCGAGCGCCGCGAGCATCTGCGGCAGGATCGCGGCCCAGCCGACGGCGTCCATCGTGTGACGCGCCTCTTTCAGCGCATGAACGGGCGAATCGCGCAGCATCGCGAGCGCGACGGCGAACGCGACGAGCGTGCCGAGCACGAGCGAAATCAGCGTCACGCTCTTCGGTTCGACGAACGGCACGAGCTTGAGCACGAACGTGCCGATCAGCGTGACGACGGGAATCAGCAGCGCGGGCAGGAACAGCCTGTTGCCGAAGCGCAGCGCGTTCGCCGCGCGCCGCGCGGCCGCCGCCTCGCCGGCTTCGTCTGACTTGCCGCGGCCGAGCTTGCCCGAGCCGGCGATCAGCGCCAGCGCGATCGCGAGACAGCCCGTCACGAAGTGCGGCAGCAGCGCACCGAACAGAAACGTCAGCGCATAGATGGCCCAGAACGCGAAATTGACGACGCGGCGCGGGTTCGTGCGGTCCATCAGGTTGAAGCACGCGAACGCGGCGAACATCGCGCCGGCCACCGAGTACAGCGGTTCGAGACCGATCATCGCGCGCCCTCCCGCGCGAACGCGCCGAAGCCGCGCGACAGCCGCCGGTCGAGCAGCGCGAGCCGCGCGCAATGGATCAGCAGCGCGGCGAGCGCGGTCGGAATCGCCCACACCGACAGCTGCAGCGGCTCGATCGAGATGCCGTTCTGTTCGAGAAAGCCCTTGATCAGCAGGATCGACTGGATCGCGATGAAGATGTCCTCGCCGAAGAACACGGCGACGTTGTCGGCCGCCGAGGCGTGCGCGCGGATCTGCTGGCGCACCGACTCCGGCAGCTCGCCGTGGCGGCCGACCGCCGCGGCCTCGGCCATCGGCGCGATCAGCGGCCGCACCATCTGCGCGTGGCCGCCGAGCGACGTGAGGCCGAGCGCGGCGCTCACCTGGCGCAGCACGAAGTACAGCATCAGCACGCGCCCGGTCGTCGCCGCGTGCACGCGCGAGATCATCCGCTTCGCCTGCTCCTTCAGTCCGTTGCGCTCGAGCAGCGCGATCACCGGCAGCGTCAGCCAGATGAGGCCCATGTAGCGGTTCTCGGCGAACGCCTTGCCGAACGCGCTCACGATGCCGACGATGTCCATCCCGCCCGCCAGCCCCGTCGCGAGCCCGGCGATCGTCACGACCAGCAGCGCGTTGAAGCGCAGCGCGAAACCGATCACGACGATCGGCACCCCAATCAGCACCAGCATTGCCGCTCCTTCCGTTGGATGCGCGGCGCCGTCCCGGCACGCCGCAGGCCCGGTTTCGACCGGGTTCAGGCGGCAAAATCTAACACGAGAATTTATCGATAAAAAGTCGATGATTTGCGGCTTCGGGTAAACGTTGAAGCGTGCCGGCACGCGGCGGCGGCGCGCCGTCGGCAGGCTGCGGCGGCCGCATGGCGCCGGTGCGCGGCGCGTCGCGCCGGCACGGGCGCACGCCGGGCCGCGTGGCGCGGCACCGGTGCGGCGACCAGGGCATGTTCACGCTGATAACGGGCTTGCGAACGAGCCTTTGCGCCCGCCGGGCAAAAAGAGAGGGCGCGATAGCCGTAGTAGCTATTGCAACGACGAACGACGACGCCCTGCGCGCGCAAAGGCTCGTTCCCTGTTTGGAAAAGTTCGTTCGTGGGGCTGGCCCGTTATTAGCGCGAACATGCCCTAGACTGGAAAGCATCGCAACGTATGGGAGAGCCGCCATGATCGACGTATTTCAGACCATCGGCAGCCGCGCGTTCTCCGCTCATCTGGCGAAGGACGGGATGGTGACGTTGATGGAGCAGCGCCACGAGGTCGACCGCGTGACGCTCGCCACCGCGTACGCCGCGCTCGTCGAGGCATCCGAGCAGGAGGCCGATCTGCGCGACGCGACGGTCGAAGGGATGATGCGCGCGCTGATCCAGGGGTACGCGCGCAGCCATTGACCTGAGCCGCGCCGCCGAGGCGGCGCGTCGGCCGGCAACCCCGACCCGCGTGCGACATCGCGTCGTGCCTGCGCGGGCATCCGGCACGTTCCCGCATCCGGCGCGATAATGGCGCGCTGCGCGGCCCGCCTGCCGCAGCGTTCGGCGGTCTCGCGCGCAACGGTTGGCGCGCCGCGCCGGCATGCAGGCGCGAGCGCCGGCCGACCGGCCGCGTTCGCGCGGATCCGATCCCGATGAAACGCCGCCACACTCCCTCAGCCATCGCGCAATCCGGCATCGATCATGACCAGTGACTTCACCCGCCCGCCCGGCGGCTCGCATGCGGCGCTCGACACTGCGCGCGGGCCGCGCACGCCGACCGCCGACACCCCGGCGATGGTTCTGCTGGTCGACGACCAGACGATCGTCGCCGAGGCGATCCGGCGCGCACTCGTCGACGAGGAAGGGATCGACTTCCACTACTGCCCGCGCTCGGACGACGCACTGGCCGTCGCGATCGACACGCGCCCGACGGTGATCCTGCAGGATCTCGTGATGCCCGGCGCGGACGGGCTGAGCCTCGTGAGCGCGTACCGCGCGAACCCGGCGACGCGCGACGTGCCGATCATCGTGCTGTCGACCCAGGAAGACCCGGCGATCAAGAGCACCGCGTTCGCGTGCGGCGCGAACGACTACCTCGTCAAACTGCCGGACCGCATCGAGCTGGTCGCGCGGATCCGCTATCACTCGCGCTCGTACATGAACCTGCTGCAGCGCGACGAGGCCTATCGCGCGTTGCGGCAGTCGCAGCAGCAACTGCTCGAGGCCAATCTGGAACTGCGGCGCCTCACGCACTCGGACGGCCTCACCGGGCTGTCGAACCGCCGCTACCTCGACGAATATCTGGCCGCCGAATGGCGCCGCGGCGCGCGCGAGCGCAGCGAGCTGTCGCTGCTGATGATCGACGTCGACAACTTCAAGCTGTACAACGACACGTACGGGCACGTGTCGGGCGACGGCGTGCTCAGGCAGGTAGCCACGACGATCGAGCGCTGTCTCGCGCAGTCGGGCGATTTCGCCGCGCGTTTCGGCGGCGAGGAGTTCGCGGTCGTGATGCCGGCCACGACGCCGGGCGCCGCGCGGCTGCTCGGCGAGAAGATCCGCCTCGCGGTGGAGGCGTTGCGGCTGGAGCACACGCATTCGTCGACGGGACGCTACGTGACGATCAGCATCGGCGGCGCGAGCATCGTGCCCGCGCCGGGCGTGCCGGCCACCTTGCTGATCGAAGCGGCCGATCGCGCGCTGTATCGCGCGAAGCACGGCGGCAAGAATCGCGTCGACGTGGATGCGCAACCCACGCCGGCACCGCGGGCGCCGTCGGCCCCCGGCAGCGATCCGGACCGCTCGCCTACGCGGTGACGAGGCGGCGCGCGTAGTCGGCCGCTTCGAGCGGCCGGTCGAACAGGTAGCCCTGTTGCATGTCGCAACCGATCTGCTGCAGGAACCGCGACTGCGCTTGCGTCTCGACGCCTTCCGCGGTCACCTTCATGCCGAGCGAGTGCGCCATCGCGACGACGGCCTGCGTGATCGCCACCGAGTCGCGGTGATCGGGCACGCCCGACACGAACGAACGGTCGACCTTCAGGTTGTGCAGCGGGAAGCGCTTCAGGTAAGCGAGCGATGAATAGCCGGTGCCGAAGTCGTCGACGGAGATCCGCACGTTCAGGTCCGCGAGCGCTTCGAGCATCGGCAGCACGGTTTCCGTGTCGTTCATCAGCACGCCCTCGGTGATTTCGAGCTGCAGCGCGCGCGGATCGAGCTTCGTCAGCGCGAGACAGCGATAGACCGATTCGACGAGGCCCTCGTGGAACTGCCGCGGCGACAGGTTGACGGACAGCATCATGTCGGGCGCGATCGTGCGGCGCCATTCGGCGGCCTGCCGGCAGGCCGTTTCGAGCACCCATTGGCCGATCGCGACGATCAGGCCCGTGTCTTCCGCGACCGGGATGAACTCCGCCGGCGACAGCGGCCCGAGCTCCGGACTGGTCCAGCGCAACAGCGCCTCCGCGCCGACCGTGCGGCCGCTGCGCGCGTCGACGACCGGTTGATACGCGAGCCGCAGCGCATCCGACGAGATCGCGCGGCGCAGCGACTGCTCGATCGCGAAGCGGCGCTGCAGCCGCAGGTTCAGCTGCGCGGTGAAGAACGTGAAGTGGTTGCGACCGCGCTGCTTCGCGTCGTACATCGCGGAATCGGCGTTGCGCATCAGCGTGGCCGCGTCGTCGCCGTCGCGCGGCGCGACGCTGATGCCGATCGACACGCCGAGCCAGTACTCGTTGTTCGCGATCTCGAACGGCTTCGCGATCGCGTCGATCACCTCGCGCGCGAGCGCGGCCAGCGCGTCGGGATCGTCGCAGTCCTCGACGAGGATCACGAACTCGTCGCCGCCGACGCGCGTGAGCGCATGGCGGCCGCTGCCGCATACGACGAGCCGCGCCGCGACGCTGCGCAGCAGCGCGTCGCCGGCGTCGTGGCCGGCCGTATCGTTGACCTTCTTGAAGCCGTCCAGATCGATGAACAGGACCGCGACGCGCGCGGGTCCGGCAACCGGGTCGCGCTTGCCGAACAGCTCGCGCATCCGCTCGGACAGCCAGCGCCGGTTGTACAGACCGGTCAGCGCATCGCGCGTCGCCAGATAGCGCAGCTGCTGCTGCGCCTCGCGCACGGGTCCGATGTCGTGGAACGACAACAGCACCGATTCCGGCTGCGTGGCGCCCGGCTTGACGATCGGCACCGCGTTGCCGCGCACCCAGATGATGTCGCCGTCCGCGAGCCCGAAGCCCGCCGCATAGTCGAGCTGCGAGGCGCCCGTGACGAGCGCGCGTCGGCTCGGCCAGTCGTCCGGCGCGATCGACGTGCCGTCCTCGTGCACCTTGTAGAGAATCACCGTCGACAGCCGGCGCCCGACCAGATCGCCCTTCACGCGCATCATCCGGTGCGCGCTCGGATTGCACGCGGTCACCACGCCGTCGCGCGACACGACCAGGATGCCTTCGTTCAAGCTGTTGACCACCAGCCGATGATGTTCCTCGCTGCGCACCAGTTGCCGAGCGATCGAATCCTGGTGCACCGCGAGGCCGACGCTATTGCCGATATCGCGCAGCAGGTCGGTTTCGGTGTCGGTCGGACACCGCGGCTCGTGATGGTAGACGGCGAACGCGCCGAGCACGGTGCCCGCGTCGTCGAGAAACGGCACCGACCAGCACGCGCGCAGGCCGAACGACAGCGCGAGCGCACGATAGTCGGCCCAGAGCGGATCGGTTTCGATGTCCTCGACGGCGACCATCCGGCGTTCGTGCATCGCCGTGCCGCACGAACCGACGGCCGGCCCGATCGGCAGGCCTTCGATCGCGGCGCTGTACTGTTCAGGCAGCGACGGCGCCGCGCCGACGTGCATGTGGATGCGATCCGCATCGAGCAGCAGGATCGAGCAGGCCGCCCCGTCGCCGAGCAACGCCTCGGCACGCCGGCATACCTCGAGGAGCAACTCGGGCAGCGGCGTGTTGCGCGTGATCAGCCGCAGCACACTCTGCTCGGACGCGAGTACTTCCGCTGCGAGCCCGGCGCTGTAGCGAGAACTTTGCGGTTCGGTATTCAATATGAATGCTGCCGTCAGTTCGACCGGGCTATTGCGCCCGATTCGTTGGTTTTATGTGCACTCTTTATCGCCCCGCGTCGACAGGCCCCGCGGTGCGTCCCCTTTCGTGCCCGCCCCGAGCGCGCACGCCCTTACATTTAACACCAATCCATACAAAACAGTACTCTCGCTCGCATCGGGGCTTACGCTCAGTCAATCCACGCGGCCCCAACGGCGCCCCGATTTATCCGACGATTCACGCGCGCGCACGCCCATGGCGCCTGCCTGTGGAACCGTTTCCCGACGCTGCGCCGTCGCGCGCGGGCATGCGCCGCGCCGGCCGCCCGGCACCGCGTCACGGCGGATCGCCGACGAAGCGCAACTGCGCCGACTCCCCCATCAGCAACGCGCGATTGAGCTCGGCGGCCGCGCGCAGGTAATCCCACAAGGCGGTTACGCGCCGCAGCTTGCGCAGATCTTCGCGACAGGTCAGCCAGAAACAGCGCGTGACCACCACGTCGTGCGGCAACACCGGCACCAGCGCCGGCTGCGTGGCGGCCATGAAGCACGGCAGGATCGCGAGCGCGCCGCCCTGCAGCGCCGCGAACACCTGTGCGATCACGCTCGTGGTGCGCAGCCCGGCCGTCGCGCCCGGCACCGCGCGCTCCAGGTACAGCAATTCGCTGCTGAACGCGAGATCGTCGACGTAGCTGATGAACGCATGCTGCGCGAGGTCGTCGGTGCTCGCGATCGGCGGATGGTTCGCGAGATAGTCGCGCGTCGCATAGAGCCGCAGCTGATAGTCACATAGCTTCGTGACGACGTAAGGGCCGCGCTCCGGCCGCTCGAGTGTGATCGCCAGATCGGCTTCGCGCTTGGGCAGATTGACGAAGTGCGGGACGGGCAGCAGATCGACCGTCACGTGCGGATGCGCGACGCGGAACTGCGCAAGCTGCGGCGCGAGGAAAAAGCAGCCGAAGCCTTCGGTCGAGCCGATCCGCACATGGCCCGACAGCGCGTGGCCGGTATTGGCGAGCTGATCGCAGGCGGATTGCACAGTCGTCTCCATCGCGTCCGCATACGCGACGAGCCGCTGCCCCTCGGCCGTCAGCGTGAAGCCGCCCGAGCGCGACTTGTCGAACAGCAGCGTGCCCATCGCGGTTTCGAGCGCGCGAATGCGGCGCGCCACGGTCGTGTAGTCGACGCCCAGCCGCTTGGCCGCCCCGCTCGCGCGCTGCGTGCGCGCGACTTCGAGGAAAAAGCGCAGGTCGTCCCAGTTCAGGCTGCCGGAAGCCGGCTCGGTGGATGGTCGCATCGGTGCGAAAGGCAGGGAAAGGCGGGTGTCTCCGGGCCGGCCGTCGATATGCAGAAATGCATAACCAACCGGATTTCTTGTCGGTACATCATGGATCTGCGCATAACTATACTCGACCGTGACCTGCGGACCATGAGCCGCGGGCAACAAAATCAGGAGACACCATGCAGACCCGATCCACCCTCGATGAGCACGCGGCCGTCGCGGCGCCGGCGCCCGCCCGCACCGCGAAGCACTATCTGCTGGCCGGTTGGGCCAGCATGGCCGGCACCACGATCGAGTGGTACGACTTCTTCCTGTACGGCACCGCCGCCGCGCTCGTGTTCAACCGCATCTTCTTCCCGTCGCTCGATCCGGTCGTCGGCACGCTCGCCGCATTCGGCACGTTCGCGGTCGGCTTCATCGGCCGGCCGATGGGCGGCATCGTGTTCGGCCACTTCGGCGATCGCATCGGCCGCAAGTCGATGCTGATGATCACGCTGCTGCTGATGGGCGTGCCGAGCATGATCATCGGGCTGATCCCGTCGTACGAGCACATCGGCTACTGGGCCGCCGCGCTGCTGATCGCCATGCGCTTCCTGCAAGGGATGGCCGTCGGCGGCGAATGGGGTGGCGCGGTGCTGATGGCCGTCGAGCACGCACCGAAGGGCCGCAAGGGGCTGTTCGGCAGCCTGCCGCAGACCGGCGTCGGGCTCGGACTGATCCTGTCGTCTGTCGCGATGGCCGCGGTAGCCGCGCTGCCCGAAGCCGACATGCTGTCGTGGGGCTGGCGCGTGCCGTTCCTCGCGAGCATCGCGCTGGTCGGCCTCGGCTGGTTCATCCGTGCGAAGGTGCCGGAGTCGCCCGACTTCGAGAACGTGCGGCGTCAGGGCAAGGCCGAGAAGTCGCCGGTGACGGCCGCGCTGCGCCGCCATCCGCGCGAGGTGCTGACGATCGTCGGCGCGCGTGCGGCCGAAAACACGTGGTTCTACATGGTCGTCACGTTCTCGCTCGCCTATGCGACGCAGCAGCTGCACCTGCCGAAGGCCGAGATGCTGCACGCGATCACGGCAGGCGCCGCGCTGTCGCTCGTCACGATGCCGTTGTGCGGCCATCTCGGCGACCGCATCGGCCAGCGCCGGATGTTCGCGCTCGGCCTCGTGCTGATGTGCGCGTTCGCCGCGCCGTTCTTCATGCTGCTCGGCACGCAGCAGACCTCGTATGCGTGGTGGGCGATCGTGCTCGGCCTCGGCGTCGTGTTCCCGATTCTGTATGCGCCCGAGTCGCTGCTGTTCGCGCAGCAGTTTCCCGCGGAAATCCGCTACAGCGGCATTTCGCTGTCGGTGCAGCTGGCCGGCGTGATCGGCGGCGGCTTCGCGCCGATGATCGCGACGTCGCTGCTCAAGGCCGGCGGCGGCCAGCCGCACTACGTGATCGCGTATCTCGTCGGCTTCGGCGCGTTCGCGCTGCTGTGCACCGCGCTCATGCGTCCGGCCCGGGCGTAAGCCGCGCCGCCCAACGCTGCACCGCAATCCCTTTTTCCGTTCGACCTCACGTTCGCCGCCGCTGCATGCGCGGCGGACGCGGGGCGACCATTTTTCCCGCACCCACACCGTTTCTCCGGAGAGTGACATGAACGCAGCAGTTCCCCAGACCACCCTCGCGCTGCCCACCGCCAAGCTGCTGATCGACGGCGCCTTCGTCGAATCGCGCAGCGCCGAATGGGGCGACATCGTGAACCCTGCCACGCAGCAAACGATCGGCCGCGTGCCGTACGCGACGCCCCACGAGGTCGATGCCGCGATCGCCGCCGCGCAGCGCGCGTTTCAGACGTGGAAGACGACGTCGATCGGCACGCGCCTGCGCATCATGCTGAAGTTCCAGGAGCTCGTGCGCCGCAATCTCGAGCGGATCGCGCACACGCTGACCGCCGAGCAGGGCAAGACGCTGCCCGACGCGCAAGGCGACATCTTCCGAGGGCTCGAAGTGGTCGAGCATGCCTGCTCGATCGGCACGCTGCAGCTCGGCGAATTCGCCGAGAACGTCGCGGGCGGCGTCGACACCTACACGCTGCGCCAGCCGATCGGCGTCTGCGCCGGCATCACGCCGTTCAACTTCCCGGCGATGATCCCGCTGTGGATGTTCCCGATGGCGATCGTGTGCGGCAACACGTTCGTGCTGAAGCCGTCCGAACAGGACCCGCTGTCGACGATGGAACTGGTCGAGCTGGCGATCGAGGCCGGCGTGCCGAAGGGCGTGCTCAACGTCGTGCACGGCGGCAAGGACGTGGTCGACCGGCTCTGCACGCATCCCGACATCAAGGCGATCTCGTTCGTCGGCTCGACGCGCGTCGGCACGCACGTGTACAACCTCGGCAGCCAGCACGGCAAACGTGTGCAGTCGATGATGGGCGCGAAGAATCACGCGGTCGTGCTGCCCGATGCGCATCGCGAGCAAACGATAAACGCGCTGGTCGGCGCAGGCTTCGGCGCGGCCGGCCAGCGCTGCATGGCGACGTCGGTGGTCGTGCTGGTCGGCAGCGCGCGCGACTGGCTGCCCGAGCTGGTGGAAAAGGCGAAGACGCTGAAGGTCAACGCGGGCTCGGAGGCAGGCACCGACGTCGGACCGGTGGTGTCGCGCAGCGCGAAGGCGCGCATCCTGTCGCTGATCGACGCGGGCGTCAAGGAAGGCGCGAAGCTCGAGCTCGACGGCCGCGACGTGACGGTGCGCGGCTACGAGCAGGGCAACTTCGTCGGCCCGACGTTGTTCTCGGGCGTAACGACCGACATGACGATCTACCGCGAAGAAATCTTCGGCCCGGTGGTGGTCGTGATGGAAGTCGACACGCTCGACGAAGCCATCGCGCTCGTCAACGCGAACCCGATGGGCAACGGCGTGGGCCTCTTCACGCAAAGCGGCGCGGCCGCGCGCAAGTTCCAGAGCGAGATCGACGTCGGCCAGGTCGGCATCAACATCCCGATCCCGGTGCCGGTGCCCTACTTCAGCTTCACCGGCTCGCGCGGCTCGAAGCTCGGCGATCTCGGCCCGTACGGCAAGCAGGTCGTGCAGTTCTACACGCAGACCAAGACGGTCACCGCGCGCTGGTTCGACGACGACGCGACGGCCGGCGGCGTGAACACCACGATCGCATTGCGCTGAACGGGAGCATGACCATGGATATCGCATTCATCGGGCTCGGCAACATGGGCGGCCCCATGGCCGCCAACCTGCTCGCCGCCGGCCATGCGCTGACGGTGTTCGACCTGGACGCGCACGCGCTCGACGCGGCAGTGCGCGCCGGCGCGACGGTGGCCGGGTCGCCGCGCGACGCGGCCGCGCGCGCGTCGCTGGTCGTCACGATGCTGCCGGCCGCGCAGCATGTGCGCGCCGTCTATCTCGGCGATGACGGCGTGCTGGCCGGCGCTCGCGCCGGCGCGACCTTCGTCGACTGCAGCACGATCGACCCGGACACCGTGCGCGCCATCGCCGACGCGGCCGCGCAGCGCAACTTCGCGTTCGCCGATGCGCCAGTATCGGGCGGCACGGGCGGCGCGCAGGCCGGCACGCTGACCTTCATGGTCGGCGCGGAGGCGGCGCTGTTCGCGCGTATTCGCCCGTTGCTGCTCGACATGGGCAAGAACGTCGTGCATTGCGGCGGCACGGGCACCGGCCAGATCGCGAAGATCTGCAACAACCTGCTGCTCGGAATCTCGATGATGGGCGTGTCGGAAGCGATGGCGCTCGGCGCGGCGCTCGGCATCGATCCGGTCGTGCTGGCCGGCATCATCAACACGTCGACCGGCCGCTGCTGGAGTTCGGAAACCTGCAACCCCTACCCCGGCGTGAACGATGCGGCGCCCGCCGCGCGCGGCTATGCGGGCGGCTTTGCCGCGAACCTGATGCTCAAGGACCTCGGCCTCGCGACCGAAGCCGCGCGCCATGCGCGCCAGCCGGTGTGGATGGGCGCGCTCGCGCAGCAGCTGTATCAGTCGATGAGCCAGCACGGGCTCGGCGCGCTCGATTTCTCCGCTTGCGTGAAGCTGTACGACGCGCAGCCGGCGTGACGCGCCAGATGCGCGCGGCACGGCCCGCGCCGCCGGTAGACGGCGGCGCGGGCCGGTAGCGCGGATTGCACGGCGGATCGCCGCAGTCGTGCGGGTGACGCGATGCTCAGCTGCGCGGGTTCGACGCCGTCTCGAAGGTCGGATGGCACTCGAAGGCCAGCTCCGAGCGCGCGTCGACGCGGCGGCCGCCGGTCAGCGACTCCTGCTTCAGGCTCGCGCGCATACCGCGCTGCGTGCAGTAGCTGGTCGCTTCGCTGACGGCTTTTTCATGGGCGTCGGCCCACGTCGTCGACACGCCGAGCGTGCGCGTCGTCACGGTGAAGACGTTCGGGTTCGACGTCGTGGTCACGTCGGAGGCGGTCGAGCACGCGGCGAGCAAGCATGCAGCCGCCGCGATGGTCAACCATCGCAGGGATGGAAAAAGTACTGGGATGGACATGAGGGCAAGCGCGCGTCGATTCGACGGCATCGGACAACATGGGCGACAGTATGCCTGCATGATCGCCGAAGATCATGCCCTTTTCAGTGAACAGATTGTTTCGGCTGGTTAAACGATCGCTGGGCGCTCGGCGGGTGGCGCCGCCCGGGACGCGCTGTGTCGTTGCCGTGGCGCGTGGTGTTTGTGCGAGTCGACGGTTGCTTGCGGAGTCGTCGGCGCGCGGCGCATGGCGACCTGAAACTGTGCGCGCTGCTCGATGCACTGCCGATCGCTCGGCAGGACATGCATAGGTTCATGCATGGAGCACGATGCTCCGATGCGCGGGTATTCGGTCGGAGGTGCAGCGCCCCGAGCGTGTTCAGCATGTCGAGCGCCGCTGAGGTCGCCCGCATGTCGCGTGTGCGTCGGCGGATGCGCATCGAACTCCCGTGTCCAGCGGACCGCTCATCATCAATGGTTTGCTCCAATCAGATCGATGCGTACGCAACCAACAAGAAGTAGCCATCGACTACGTCCACGCGCATTGCTCTCATGAATCGCGTTGCGTTTTAAACGCTTTTCCTGCATGTGCGGATTCGGCCGCGATGAGAGCGTCATCTCGTAGGGCGCCGAATCGCTCTTTTTACAAACGTGTGCCGCGAATCGCGCGCTCGCGCATCACGCGCATCACGCGCATCGCGCGTCGTGCGCAACGCTCCCACCGTCGGCGCGATCGCGCGCATCTCGCCGTGCGGGCACGCGCGTTGCGGCATCCATGCGCCGCCGCTCTGGCGGACAGCAATCATTCTTCAATCCAGGCGCTGCGTCCCGCGCGATGCTCCGCGCGGCGACACCGCATCGCCAGCAGGTAACTCCTGAACGAGAGGACGACATGAAATCCATTCGAACGATAGTGGCGCTGTGCTCGGTCATCACCATGCTCACGGCATGCGGTGGAGACGGCAACGACGTCGGCACCGTGCTCGGCATCTCGAAGCCGCAGGCACGCTTCATCAACGCGGTGCCGGCCGGCCCGAACCTCGACTACTACCTGAACGCGAAAGTCGATGCGTCCGGCGTCGCGTACAAGGGCGTGACCCGTTATCACGACATCGACTCGGGCACGCAGAACGCCAGTTACGACATTTCGGGCACCAACGCCACCGTCGCGTCGCAATCGTTCAGCGCGGCCAACGGCCACCACTACACGACCGTCGCGCTGCCCAGCACGTCGTCGCCGATCTCGGTGATCGACGATCCGTATGACAAGGGCCTGCTGTCGGACAAGGCGCGCGTACGCGCCTTCAATGCGTCGCCGAACGCGCAGAACGTGGACGTCTACGTCGTGCCGCCGGGGACGGACATCAACACGCAGAGCCCGACGCTCTCCGGCGCGGCGTACCAGAACGCGGCGCCTGCCACGGGCCAGGACTCGATCTATCTGAACGGCGGCAGCTATCAGGTGATCGTCACGACTGCCGGCAGCAAATCGCCGATCCTGACGACTCCGCCGGTGACGATCAACAACAACGCCGACTGGCTGCTCGTGACGATCCCGTCGGGCGGTATCGGTGACGTGACGCCGAACGACATCCACGTGCTCGTCGCCCAGGGCAACGATGCGGATACGTCGGCGCAGGAGCTCGGCCCGCAGTAAATGATGGCGGCGGATCGCCGTTCGGCGGTCCGCCGCGTGACGGGCGCGCCGTCAGTTGCCGGTGCGCTCGAAACGAATCACATGCTCGACGCGTGCGCCGGCGCCATGCTCGGTCACGACGTCGCCGACGTACGTGACCTGCCAGCCGGGCCGCGCGGCGATCAGCGGCATGTTGCCGCCCGGACGGCTTTCGAAGCCGCCGAGGCCGTCGGCCGGCGTGTTCACCGCGTTGTCGAGCGACGCGTTCGAATAGATCACGTTGTCGTGCCATTCATCGGCGCCGGTGCGCGCCTCCATGCCCTTGCCGTCGACGTCGACCGTGTTGTCGGTGGCCGCCATGTTCGCGTTGTCGATCGTCACGATCCGGCTGGCTGCGCGGCGCACCGGGTCGCCGCTGTCGACCGCATGCGCGTCGACGTCGATGTCCGGCAGGCCGGTCGGCGTTTTGCCCGCGACCGATTCGGGCGTTTGCGGCCGTTTGGCCACTTCGGCAGCCTGGGTCGCCGCATCCGGCATGTCGCCACCGGCCGCGGGCGTCTTCACCGGGCTCTGCTTGATCTGTTCCCGCTGCTGTTGCGGGGTTGGGTTCGATTCCGCGTTCTGCATCGCACCTCCTTGTTCGGGACCTTGCAGCGCGGTCCGGACGGGCCGCCGCCGTCGTCAGCCGGCGGCTGCGATCGGCCGCGTGACGAGCGCCATCGGCGCCGGGAATCGCTACAACGGTCCTTGCAAATCTTTCACACACGCGTAGCGCGGCCGCGCGCCCGAGAGCGCGCGTGCCGCCTGGCTCCGCCATTGCGGCGGCGCAGCGCGGGCGGTGCTGCACGTGCCGCCCGGCGCCGCCCCGCGAGGCGCGATCAGCCGCCGCTCGCGCCCGTCGTCCCCGACGCCGCGCCCGGCATGCTGGCCGCGCCGCCGGTGGTGCCGGCCGTGCCGCTGTCGGCGCCCGCCGCGCCGCTGCTCGGCGTGCCCGACGGTGCGGTCGATGGCGCGGGCGACATGCCGCCCACGGCGCTCGCGTCCGACGTGGCGCCGGCGCCCGTGTCGGTTTCGCTCTTCTTCTGACAGCCTGCCCCCGCCGCCAGGCCGGCGATCAGGATGCCGGCGAAGACGGCCCGCGATACGTGACGAATGGAATATCGCTGCATGACACCTCCGCTTGATGTCGATGAATGGATGGAACCGACCCGTTCGCAATTCGCGTGCCGTCACCGCTGCGCCTCATTCGTTTTTTGAATGGCGGCCTGCCGAATATTTAATTTCCCATCGCGGCGACGGCCGCCCATACTCGCGGACGAATGGGACATATGACGTCCACGGCGGTCCGCCCGCGCTGCACGCACGGCGCACGCCGCGGCCATGGAAGGAGACAACGCGTGCGACCGCAAACCCGCGTCGAAGCGATCGAACGCCGCGCCAGGCTTGCGGCGACGCGCGAGCATGCGCATGCGGTTTGCGGCGGCTCACGCATGCGGAGAAAACCCGACGCCGGCAGCGAGCCGGCCGCCGAATGGCCGAACGCAGATGCGGGGCGGATCGCTGCTACCACTACGCGAGCGGCCGTGAATCGCGGCGTGCCGCAGCCACGCATCGATGTCGCGCGGACGGCCTGTCGACTGCCGGTGCAGCTTCGGCGGCTGGCGCACCGTCGAACGCCGACGCACCGCGTGAACGGATAGCGACATGGATAGCGACATGCGCAACCCACCGGCACGGCACGGCGCCATCGCCGACACCCGCGATGCAGGCGGCGCGCTCGACCTGCTCGACGCGCGGCTGATGCGCATCCTGCTCGTGCTGCTCACCGAGCGCACCGTGTCGCGCGCGGCGGTGCGGCTGAACATGTCGCAGCCCGCGACGAGCGCCGCGCTCAAGCGCCTGCGCACGCTGCTCGGCGATCCGCTGCTGGTGCGCAGTCGGTACGGGATGGTGCCGACGGAGTTCGGCGCGCGGCTGATCGATCCGCTGCGCAACGCGCTGCGGGTGATCGACTTCATTCGGAGCCAGCAGCCGCGCTTCGCCGCACGCACGTCGGTGCGAACCTATCGGATCGGCTGCCCGGACTACCTGAACGTGCTGTTCGTGCCGAAGCTCGTCGCACTGTTCCGCGAACGCGCGCCCGACGCGCAGCTCGTGTTTCATCCGCTCGGCGACGGCTTCGATGCGCAGCGCGCACTCGCGGACGGCGCGCTGGACGTCGTGATCGACAACCGCCCGGCGCACCCGGCGCGGTTCCGGCACGACGCGCTGTTCGACGACCGCATCGTCTGCGTGATGCGCGCGACGCATCCGCTCGCGCGCCGCGGCGCGATGACCGCGGAAGAATTCGCGCAGGCGCCGCAGTTGTGTCCGACGCCGTCGTGGCTGGAGGCGTCCGGCGCGATCGATCGTCAGCTGCAACGCGTCGGGCTGCGACGGCGGATCGTCGTCACGCTGCCGCATTTCGAACTCGCCGCCCATGCGCTGGTGCGCTCCGATCTGGTCCTGACCACGACCTACCGGCTCGCGAGCCACTACGCGAAGCTGTTGCCGCTGGGCATCGTTGCGCTGCCGGCTCAACCACCCGACATCACGTACCGGCTCGCCTGGGACGAAACCGGCGCCTGCGCGGACGCGGTACGCTGGCTGCGCGGGCTGATCGTCGAAGCGACGCGCGCATGGCTCGACGCAGAATCCGCGCTGCCGGCCGTCACGGCCGTCGCCGCGCGTGCGCCGACGTCCATCGCCGCACCGCTCGCCGGCGCGGCGGCCGAATCCGCGCGGCGCGGTCGACGCAGGCAACCGACGCAGTGCGACGCGACACCGCAGCCGAGCGCCGCACGCGCGACGCGCGCCCATCGGATCGCGATGAAGGCGCGCTGAGGCCGGTGTGCCGACGCGCGTGCGTGGCGTCGCGTGCGGCAGCGGTCGAACGCTCGGTAAAGACTGACATCGCCACGAACGCGACTGCGATGTCCGCGCGGCGCGGCGCCATCACCGATGCAAATGCTGCGCCGTACGATGACGGAGGCGTCGTGCATCGGCGCATCGAACGACTTCGCGAGCAGCTTGGTCCAACGCGACGCAGCCGGGGCCGCTGCACGCACCGCAATGCCACATAGCCACGCGCGGACGCGCGATTTGACCACCTGCGCATCGCCCCATCAAACGACTTCACGAGCAGCCCGACCGAACATGAAACGCAACTGCGGCCGCCGCACGCAACGTACCGCCACGCCACCCCGCCACATCACCCAGCCAGAACCGCCCCATCACATACCCACATCGCGCATCGGTTGCACGAGCAACCAATATGCAACCGCAGCGCCAACCAGCGCGAGCACACCGCTCACCGTCAGCGCCGTCGAAAACCCGGCCGCGAACGCCACCGGTGCGACATCGTGCAGCACACGCGCGGCCGTCGGCGGCAGGCGTCCGAGCGCCTGCGCAAGATCGCCGGCCAGCAGGCTCGACATGAACCGCGCATCGACGAACGCGCGTACGTCCGGCATCGCGGACAGCCGTCGCACGAGCTGCGCGTGCGTACTGCCGGCCAGCACCGCCCCGAGCACGCCCACCGCCGTCACGATCGCCGAGAAGCGCGTGGTCGTGCTGATGCCCGATGCCATGCCCGTGCGGTTCCGCGGCACGCACGCGATGATCGCCTTCTGCGTGTCGCCGTTCATGATGCCCGCGCCGCAGCCCGTCACGCAGATGCCGAGCGCAACGAGCCGGTAGTCGGCGCCGGCCGTCAGCAGCGCAGTCGCAAGATTGCCGACGCCGATCAGCGCGAGGCCGCCCGCCAGCACGCCGCCGGACGACATGCGCGCGGCCAGCTTCGCGCCGAGCGACGGCCCGACGATCATCGCCAGCGCGAACGGCAGCATGCCGAGCCCCGCGTCGATCGCCGACATCCCGAACGCGTTCTGCAGATACAGCGGCAGGAACGTCATCATCACTTGCGCGCACGCCGCATAGCCGAACATCGCGACGACCGCGCCGACGAAGCGCGGCTGCCCGAACAGCGCGAGGTCGACCATCGGCCGCGCGTGGCGGCGCTCGACGGCGACGAACGCGGTCGACAGCGCGGCGGCGAGCCCGAGGCGGCCGAGCGTCGCGCCGGTCAGCCAGCCGTGCGACGGCGCGCCGATCAGCGCCGCGATCGCGCACGCGAGCGCCGCACCGAACAGCAGGCTGCCCGGCGCGTCCACGCGCGTCGCATGCGGATCGCGCGACTCCGCGATCGCCGCGCGCACGCCTGCCGCGAGCAATGCACACGCGGGCAGGTTCAGCAGGAACACCCAGCGCCAGCCGATCCATTGCGTGATCGCCCCGCCGATGAGCGGCGCGAGCGCCGTCGCGATGCCCATGCACATCCCCCAGATCGCCCACGCTCGCGCGCGTTCGCGTCCGTCCGGGAAACGGTTCGCGATGACCGCCAGTGCAGCGGTCAGCAGCATCGCGGCCCCACCGCCCTTCACGGCGCGCGCGGCGATCAGCCACGCCGCCGACGGGGCGAGGCCGCACCCAAGCGATGCGAGCGCGAACAACGCGAGGCCGGCTGCCAGCATGCGCTTGCGCCCGAAGCGATCGGCGAGGCCGCCGGCCGGCAACAGGCACGCGGCGAACGCGGTCATGTAGGCGCTGACGACCCACTCGATCTCGGCGAAGCTCGCATGAAAGCCGCGCGCGATGCTCGGCAGCGATACGGCCACGACGTTCGTGTCGAGCACGATCAGCGAGCACGTCGCGGACGCAACCGCGAGCGTCGCGGCGGCAGGCGCGCCAGCGCCGCCGCCCGAGCGGGAAACGGAGGACATGGGGGAAACGGGGGACGGCTGCGGCATCGAGCGCTCCGGAACGGGATCAACGACGCGTATGCTAGGCTTGCCCCACATTGCCCGTCATTGACACACCGGAGCCATTTGATTGACGAAAATTGCAATCATGAATCCGCTCGAATTCCGCCATGTCCGCGCGTTCCTCGCCGTCGCGGAGCACCTGCATTTCGCACGCGCGGCCGACGCGCTCGACATGGCCCCGCCCGCGCTCACGCGACAGATCCAGGAAGCCGAGCGGCTGCTCGGCGTGCGGCTGTTCGACCGCTCGCGGCGCGCGGTCACGCTGACGGCGGCCGGCGAGGCGTTCGGCGCCGACGCGCGCGCCGCGTTCGAGCATCTGCAGCGCGGCCATGAGCTCGCGCTGCGGGCCGAGCGCGGCGAAGTCGGCCGGATCGAGATCGGCTATGTGTCGTCGGCCGTCTATTCGGGCACGCTGCAGCGCACGGTCGGCGCATTCCGCGCGTCGCATCCGCGCATCGACCTGAACCTGCGCGAGGTGCCGATGGACGACGTCGCGAAGCAGCTCGACGCCGGCCGGCTCGACCTCGCATACGTACGCCCGCCGTTGCCGCTGCCGGGCGGCGTGCGGACCGTGACGCTGCAACGCGACGTGTTCGTCGCCGCCGTGCCGGCCGACTCGCGCTATGCGTCGATGCCGACGTTGCGCGCGGCCGACCTTGCCGATGCGCGCTTCGCGGTGCCCGAACAGGAGGGCGGCACGCTCGAAGTCGCACGGCGCGGCCGCTTCGCTCCGGTGATCGACGCGCGGCCGGGCGGCTTGCTCGCGGTGCTCGCGTGCGTGTCGGTGAACGGCTGCGTCGCGGTGATCCCGGACGCGCTGGCCGGCTGCGTGGCGCTGCCCGGCGTCGTATACCGGCCGCTCGCCGGCAAGCCGATCACGTCGGAGCTCGCGCTCGCGCATCGCCGCTTCGAGAAGGCGCCCGCGGTCCGCGCGTTCCTGCGCACCGTCACCGCGGCAGGCTGAGCACGCGCCGCGGCGGCCGGGCTCGTCACCGCGCGCCACCGCTCTCGCGCGAATAAGCATTGCGCGATTCGATGTTTGCCGCGGCGAAACCGATTCCGTAATCTGCCGGTCAGCCGTGCATGCCGCGCGGATTACCGAGGATTGCATACCGATGACTTCGCCCGCCTCCCCGGCCCGTCGCCGCGCGCTGCTGCGCGCGAGCGCGCTGGCCGCCGCACCGTTCGCCGGCGCCGCCGCATTCCCCGCGTGCGCGGCCGGCGCCAACCTGTCGAACGTGACGCTGGTGCTCGGCGATCAGGCCGGCGGGCTGCGCGCACTGGCCGAAGCCGCGCGCGTGCTCGACGGCGTGCCGTACCGGTTTCGCTGGGCGAATTTCCAGGGCGCCGCGCCGCTGTTCGAAGCACAGCGCGCGGGCGCGCTCGATCTCGCGCCCGCCGGCGACCTGCCCGTGCTGACGGCCGCGCTCGGCGATCCGGCGCTGCGCATCGTCGCGACGCGCGCCGGCTCGCCGACGTCGCTCGGCATCGTCGTGCAGCCCGATTCGCCGGTGCGAAGCGTCGCCGACCTCAAGGGCCGCACCGTGGTCGTATCGTCGGCGCGCGGCAGCATTTCGCAATACCAGCTGTACGGCGCGCTGCGCGAACACGGCCTCGCGGCGCGCGACGTCGACGTGCGCTTCGTGCTGCCGGTCGACGCGTTCGCCGCGTTCGAAGCGAAGCAGATCGGCATCTGGGCGACCTTCGATCCGTATTACGGGCACGTGGTGCAGCGCGGCGCGCGCGTCGTGCGCGACGGCAGCGGCATCAATTCCGGGCTGGCGTTCCTCACGTCGCCGGTCGACACGCTCGACGACCGGCTCAAGCGCGCGGCGCTGGCCGACGTGCTCGCGCGGCTCGCGCGCGCCGGCCAGTGGGCGCTCGCGCATCCGGCCGATTACGCGAGCGTCTATGCGTCGGTCACGCGGCTGCCGCGCGACGCGGCCATCGACATCGTGCGCCGGGCACCGCTCGCGCAACGCGACGTCAGCGGCACGGACATCGACGTGCTGCAGCGCGTCGCCGATCGCGCGGCCGCCGATGCGATCCTGCCGAAGCGCATCGACGTCGCGTCGATCGCGGTGCGCAACCTGTCGGCGGCGTAACCGGCTTCTCGTACGTTCAGCGCGGCCTCGACATGTCGAGATCCGGCACGTCGTCGCCGAACGTCGACGCGACCAGCGTGCGCATCGCGGCCACCAGCAGCGTCGGCCCCGACTGGTTGAACGTGCAGCGCTCGCCGGCCGCAGGCACGGCCCGATGCAGCACCGCGCGCCACGCGCCGCGGCCGCCGTCGCGCTCGAACGCGCCGAACGGCAGACGCTCGACCAGCGGTCCGCCGTCCGCCCATGCGGACGACGGCGCATACGGCGCCGGCGCGCCGCCCGGCTCGCGAATCACCGTACAGCGCGCAGCATCGACCCGCGGCGCGTCGAGCGCCTGGGCCATCGCCACCCAGAAATCGAGCGCGGCGCCGGTCAGCTCCTGAACCTGCATCGCCACCTCCTTCGGCATCGAAAGTGCCCATCGTAGCGCCGATCGCTCCGCCGCCGGGCAGCGCGAGGCGCCGCATTGCGCCTGCGCCGATACATGTTACGAATCGGCGAACCCTTCCTACAATGAACTCGACACCTGTCGACCGGTCCGCGGGGGCCGCCGCGTCGCAGCCGAATGCGCGCGCTCGGACCCGTTCGGCAGATATCGATTCGAACCTCACGGTGCAGCACCGGCCGGATCTCTGGGGAGCCGCAGCGTGCCGACGCACGCCAGGAAACCGCTGCTCTCGCTCGTCGTGCCGTTTCATGACGAAGAAGAAACGATCGGCCCGTGCTTTGCCGAAACGCTGCCGATCCTCGCGTCTGGTCGACGGCGTGCAGTTCGAAATCATCTGCGTCAACGACGGCAGCCGCGATCGCACGCTCGAGCGGCTGCTCGCGATCGCCGCCGCCGACTCGCGCGTGCGGGTCGTCGATCTCACCCGCCGCTTCGGCAAGGAAGCCGCGCTCACCGCGGGCCTCGACGAAGCGGCCGCGGCGCCGCGGTGATCCTGATCGACGCCGACCTGCAGGACCCGCCCGCGCTGATTCCCGCCATGATCGAACGCTGGCGCGACGGCGCCGAAGTCGTCGCCGCGAAGCGCACCGACCGCATGTGCGATCCGTACCTGCAGCGCGCCGCGGCCGCGCTCT
Source organism: Burkholderia vietnamiensis LMG 10929 (assembly GCF_000959445.1). Taxonomy (NCBI): domain Bacteria; kingdom Pseudomonadati; phylum Pseudomonadota; class Betaproteobacteria; order Burkholderiales; family Burkholderiaceae; genus Burkholderia; species Burkholderia vietnamiensis. The sequence continues at coordinate 1,482,012 of NZ_CP009630.1, forward strand.
ACTATCGCGTCCACAACGCGCTGTCCGAGGTCGAGATGCCGGAGAACGTCGGCGATTTCCGGCTGATGGACCGCGAGGTCGTCGCTGCGCTGCGCGCGCTGCCGGAGCGGCGGCGCTTCATGAAGGGGCTGTTCGCGAGGGTCGGCTTTCGCACCGCGATCGTCGAGTACACGCGCGCGCCGCGCAGCGGCGGCCGCTCGAAGTTTTCCGGCTGGCGGCGCTGGAATTTCGCGCTCGAAGGCATCACCAGCTTCAGCACGGTGCCGCTGCGCGTATGGACTTACGTGGGCGTCACGTTCGCGCTGCTGTCGCTGCTGTATGGCGCGTTCATCGTCGTTCGGACGCTGCTGTACGGGAACCCGGTGCACGGCTACCCGTCGCTGATTTCGGTCGTGCTGTTCGTCGGCGGGATTCAGCTGATCGGCATCGGCGTGATCGGCGAATACCTCGGCCGCGTCTATCACGAATCGAAGCAGCGCCCCGTCTATCTCGTGCGGCGACGCTATCGCGCCGAGCGCGATGCGGCCGGCGCGCCAGCGTCGACGCTGCTGCAATTCCCGCTCAAGCGCACGCACGCGGCGCGCCGCCGCACGCCGATGCCCGCGGGCGGCAACGTCGCGGCGCGCAAGGCGTCGTTCAAGTAGAACGGGGCCGCGCCGCTTGAACGCCACACCGCAATCGATGCGCCGCGCGCGGCGGCCGGTCGTCGCCTGGCTCACGCCGCGCCGCGTGGTCGTGTACAGCATCGTGATGCTGGTGTTCTCCGCGCTGTTCGTCACGATCCGGGCGTGGGTCGCGCATGCGTTCCCCGAGCGCGTGCCGCCGCGCGTCGGCGCCGACTTCTCGGTGTTCTGGACCGCCTCGTACCTGATGCTGCACGGCTCGCCGGCGCAGGCGTACGACTTCTCCGCGCTCTCCCGGCTGTCGGCCGCGCTGTTCGACACGATTCGCCACGGCGCATTCGCGCCGTGGCTGTATCCGCCGACCTATCTGCAGCTCGTCACGCCGCTCGCGCTGTTGCCGTTCGCGCTCGCCTATCCGCTGTTCGTCGCGCTCGGCGTCGGCGTGCTCGGCTGCGCCGCCTGGCGGGTGGCAGGCCTCGGCGCCGTGGCCGGCGCGTCGCGCGCGGGCGCACTCGCGCTGGTCGCCGCGCCGTGCGTGTTCGTCACCGCGACGCTCGGGCAGAACGCCTTCCTCACCGCGTCGTGCGCGGCGCTCGCCGTCTATTGGGCCGAGCGCCGGCCATTGTGGGCAGGCCTGTGCATCGGGCTGCTGTCGGTGAAGCCGCAGATGGCGCTGCTGTTCCCGTTCGTGCTGATCGCCGCCCGCGCGTGGCGCACCCTCGCGTGGGCCGCGCTCGCCAGCGCCGCGTTCGTCGCGCTCAGCGTGCTGGTGTGCGGCACAGAATCGCTGCGCCTGTTCGTCGCGAGCGCGGGGCTCGCGCGCTCGATCGTGCTCGAGCACGGCGTGGTGTTCTGGCTCGTGTCGCCGACGCCGTTCGCGGCGCTGAGGCTCGCCGGCGTGCCGTTGAACGCGGCCTATGCGGCCCACGCCGGTGTCGCCGCGATCGCGATCGCCGCCGCGTGCGTCGCCTGGGCCGGCACGCGCGACGTCCGCGTGCGCGCGGCGGTGCTGGCAGTCGCGCGAAGGCGTGCGGCACGAGCGCAGCCGCGATGAAGTACAGCGCCGCGAACGCCGACACCAGCCAATTCGACAGGCGACGCGCGCGCACGTCCTGCATCACGAGCGACGCCAGCACGAGCGGCCGCCGCTTGCACAAGATAGAGCATCGGAGAACCGTCCGTCGGCGCGCCGCGTCCGGGTCCGCCTTACTGCCGCGGAGCCGTGTATTCGTCGGCGACGCGCGGGTTCAGGAGATCAGATCAGCGACGAGACCTTGTTGATCAGCGTCGTGAAGATCGACGACAGCCCCGAGCTGCCGCTGAGCACCGTGCCGACGGCCGCGAGCGCGACCACGACGATGCCGGCCAGAACCGCGTATTCGAGCGAGCTGACGCCCCGTTCATCGCGCAACAAGGTCTTGACGTATTGCAGCATGACAACCTCCGTATGACCGGGCCGCTGATCGACCGTTGATATATTGGCGCTGCACTGCTTCGGGTGGCGCATGACATTCGCCCGTTCAAGACTCATGCTGCGGCCGCTGTATCGGGCCGTCGGCGTCCCCCGGAATCCCTTCGATCGCTGCGCCGCGCGACGTGCGCGCGTCGATTGCATGAGCGCATTCAGCACGATGCGAATCACGCTATTTCGTCTATGGCATGGACAATTTTTTCGGCGATTTCCAATCATTCGGTGTCGGAATAGATTTATGAAAAAACGGTTATCGAAGCGGATCGGCGCGAATTATTTACCGTTATTTAACCGCCGCGATGCCGACGGTTCCGGGCCGGACGTAAGAATATTAACGATGATGCATATTGTTTCAGATACCTGATCGTCGGCGGTAATTCCGCACCTGTTTTCAACGGCATTGCAATTCGCGCCGGTAATTGTGCAGCGCACGGATTTACGCAAAAAAGTTCGGGAACGTCCATTGCCCCAACCGCATCCCGCTGCAGCTTTTGCGCAATGCGCGCATGCTCTCAGTTGGTCGACGCGGCCATCGCCGCGCACATCCTCGCAGCTCGCTTCCACGCGGCGCTCCCACCGTCTCCCGGAGGAACCACGATGTCGATCAGCCCCGATACACCGTCTCGCCCCGTGAAGTCGCCCGGCCCCGACCATCCGATCACGATCGAACCGCATCCGTCGCGCGTCGTCGTCAAGGCGGGCGGCAAGGTCGTCGCCGATACGCGCCGCGCGCTGGCGCTGCGCGAAGCGAGCTATCCGGCCGTGCTCTACATTCCGCGCGACGATGCCGACATGTCGCTGCTGCAGCGCACCGACCATGCGACCTACTGCCCGTACAAGGGCGATTGCGCGTACTACTCGATTCCGGCGGGCGGCGCGCGCGCCGTGAATGCGGTATGGACCTACGAGCATCCGAATCCGGCCGTCGAAGCGATTCGCGGCCATCTCGCGTTCTATCCGGATCGCGTCGATGCGATCGAGGAAAGCGCGGCCGGCAGCGATTGACCGCGACGACGGCCCACCGCGCCGTCGTTCATGCATCGTCGCACTACTGATTTGCATATGCGGATTCGTTGGTTGGCCGGCCGGACAGGCCGCCGTATCGTGCTGAGTCTCGCGCGGGGCAGTTCGCGCCCGGTTTGAGTCGGGCCACGTCGCTGCGCAGCCCATGAACTCGCCGCAGCCCGCAGGACGCCTCGATGAACGACATTTCGCCCGACACCCTCGACACGCCGCCGCAAAGCACGCGCCGCCGCCGGTGGCTGCAAGGCACCGCCGCCGCGCTCGCCGGCGTCGCGCTCGGGCCGCTCGCCGGCCTGCCCGCCCGCGCACAAGCGGGCGGCACGCGGCTGCGCATCGGCTTCCAGAAATACGGCAACTTCGTCGTGCTGAAAGCGCGCGGCACGCTCGAGAAGCGGCTCGCGAGCCAGGGCGTGACCGTGGAGTGGCTCGAGTTTCCGGCCGGCCCGCAACTGCTCGAAGGATTGAACGCGGGCGCGATCGACGTCGGCACGGTCGGCGAGACGCCGCCGATCTTCGCGCAGGCGGCCGGCGTCGACTTCGTCTACATCGGCAACGAGCCGCCCGCGCCGCGCGGCGAAGCGATCGTCGTGCTGCCCGATTCGCCGATCCGGACGCTCGCGCAGCTGCGCGGCAAGAAGGTCGCGCTCAACAAGGGTTCGAACGTCCACTACCTGCTCGTGAAGGCGCTCGAGCATGCGGGCATTCCATACACCGACATCCAGCCGATTTTCCTGACGCCCGCCGACGCGCGCGCCGCATTCGTGCAGCGCAACGTCGACGCATGGGTGATATGGGATCCGTATCTCGCGGCCGCCGAGCGTCAGCTCGGCGCGCGCGTGGTCGCGAACGGCGAAGGGCTCGTGCGCAACACGCAGTACTATCTCGCCGCGCGCCGGTACGCGCGCGCGCAGCCGCAGATCCTGCGCGCGTTGCTCGACGAAGTCGACGCGGTCGATCGCTGGGGCCGCGATCATGTCGGCGAAGTCGCCGCGCAACTGTCGCCGCTCGTCGGGCTCGACACGGCCACGCTCGAAGTCGCATTGAAGCGCACCGGCTACGGCGTGCAGCCGGTCAGCGACGCAACGCTCGCCTATCAGCAGAACATCGCCGATGCATTCAGCGCGCTGAAGCTGATTCCCGGCCGCGTGAGCGTCGCCGACGCTCGCTGAGCCGCGGTTGCCGCCGCGCTACGCGCGAGCGCTCGCACCAATGCGCCGCCACTCGTCGTAATCGATGACGAGGCCTGCGTCGTCGACCGCGATGTCGGCCGCATAGGCGCCGCTCTCATAGCGGTACACGCGCTCGGCCGTACGCGTATAGCGTTGCTCGCCGCGCACGAGCTCGAACTCCGGAAAACGCAGCCACGCGGTATGGATGACGGCCGACGCGCCGACCGTCAGTCCGAGCCGCCGGATCGGCAACGTATTGGTCGACGGGCTGAAGCCGAGATCGATGTCGGTCGCACCGTCGAGCGCCGCCGCGTGTGCGCCCTCGATCGCCCACCGCCCTACTTCGCAGCGGATCTCGAGCCGCTGCGGCGGCGCCGCGCCGTGGCGATGCACGACGCGCACCGAACGCGTGAGCCAGTCGGCGCCGCATTCGATCGCATAGTCGATGCGGAACGGCGTGCCGTCGAGCGCGCCGGCGATCGTACCCGACAGGTCGATGCCCGCGGGCGCGGGCGCGAGCCGGCACCATTCGGCGGCTTGCCAGGTGTGCAGGACCTGCCATGCGACGCATCGGACGGTCGTGGCGGCTTCAGCCCCTTGCCTCATACCGCCGTCTTCGCCGGTCACCATCCCCGCCGCCTTCACCATGCCTGCCGATAAATCGCGAGCGCATCGGCCTCCGTCACTTCGCGCGGATTGTTGACGAGCAGACGCGTCTGCACCATCGCATCCGCCGCCATCCTCGGCAGGTCGGCCTCGCCGACGCCGACTTCGCGCAGCGTGCGCGGAATGCCGGTCGCGACGATCAGCCGGTCGATCTCGTCGATCAGCGCCTGCGTCCTCGCTGCGTCGCTGCCCGTCGCCGACGGCGCGACGATCGCCGCGAGCTCCGCGTACAGCGGCGCGGCAGCCGCCGCGTTGAAGCGCAACACGTGCGGCAGCACGAGCGCGTTCGACAAGCCATGCGGCACGTGGAAAATGCCGCCGATCGGGTAAGCGAGCGCATGCACGGCCGCCACCGGCGCATTCGCGAACGCCTGACCCGCGAACATCGCGCCGACCAGCATCGCTTCGCGCGCCGCGCGATCGTGGCCGTCGTCGCATGCCTTCAGCACATTGCGCGACAGCAACGTCAGCGCGTGCACGGCCAGCATGTCCGACACCGGGTTCTTCAACCGCGCCGACGTAAAGGCTTCGATCGCGTGCACCATCGCGTCGATGCCGGTCGCTGCCGTCGCGGCGCGCGGCAGCCCGAGCGTGAGCTCGGCATCGAGGATCGCGACGTCCGCGAACAGCTGCGGCGACACCACGCCCATCTTGCGCGCTTCGCCGACCGTGACGATCGATACGGCCGTCACTTCCGAACCGGTGCCGGCCGTGGTCGGCATTTGCACGAGCGGCAGCCGCGGCGTCGCGACCTTGTCGACGCCGTACATGTAGGCCAGCGCCTGCCGGCCCGGCGCGAGCACGGCGATCAGCTTCGCGACGTCCATCGACGAGCCGCCGCCCAGGCCGAGCACGATCTCGGCGTCGGCGGCCACCGCGCGCGCGGTCGCTTCGAGCACCACGTGCTCGGGCGGATCGGCGACGACGTCGTCGATCACGCTCACCTGCCAGCCGTGCGCGGCGAGGCTCTCGAGCGCGGGTGCGAGCACGCCGCTGCGATGCAGGAACGCGTCGGTGACGACGCACAGCCGCACGAGCGACGGAAAGCGTTCGCGCAACAGCGCTCCAAGCCGGCGTGCTGCGCCGAATTCGACGATCTGCGTCGCGACGGTACGGAATTGAAACGGGTTCATCGAGCGGCTCCCGGTAGCGTCGCCGTGCCGGTGTCCGGCTGCACCATGTAGCGCGTCACGTCGCGGCGATCGAGCAGCGGAATGATCTCGCCGATGCCGATGCGCTGGAAATGCGGCGTTTCCCGATGTGCGTCGAGGCCGCCGGCGTCGCGGTAGCGCTCGAGGATCACGATGTGGTCGGGATCGACCGGCGACCGGAAGTACGCGTAGTCGAGGTTGCCCGGTTCCGCTCGCGTGGGCGGCGCGAGCTGCGCGAGCAGCTCGATCACGCGCTCGCCGTTGCCGGGTTTCGCGAAGTAATGCGCGATGACCTGCAGGTAGGGTTCGTTCATGCTGCGCTCCGGAGTCGTCGGCTGGTCGGCACGCCGACACGGCGCGCGCACCTCGACGTCGCATTGTATTGAATCGGCGCGACGCGCGCAGAGCGCGACCGTCGCGCGCTACCAGGGCACCGTGCGGCCCTGGTAATCGAGGTATTCGAGCCCCGGGCGGCGGCGCTTGTCGAGCAGGACGTTCACGAGGCCCGGCACGCTTTCGTCGATCGTCAGCCGCGCATCGGGGCCGCCGAGTTCGGTGCGGACCCAGCCGGGCGCCATCAGCACCATCGCGCGCGCCGTACCGGCCTGACGCGCGGCGAAGCTGCGCATGAACTGGTTCAGCGCGGCCTTGCTGCCGCGGTACACCTCGCGCATCCCGTTGACGTTGTTCGACACGCTGCCCTGCCCCGACGACATCGCGCCGATCAGGCCGTCCGCCGTCACGAGATCCTGCAGCGTCTCGATCGTGCGCATCGGCGCGAGCGCATTCGTGATCATCACGCGCACGAACTCGTCGGTCGTGACTTCGCCGATCGTCTCGGCCGGATCGTTGCTCGTGCCCGCGTTGACGAACAGCATGTCGAAGCGCCGCCCCGACAGGCGCGCGCGCAGCGCGGCAAGCTGCGCGGGCTCGCAGATGTCCAGCGTCTCGATGTCGAGCCGCGCGCCGACGCGCTCGGCGAGGTCGTGCAGCTTCGAGCAGCCCGAGCCCGCGCGGACCGTGCCGGTCACATGCCAACCGTGATTCAGGAACTGCTCGGCCATCGCGAGCCCGAGGCCGCGCGATGCGGCGACCAGCAGGATCGAGGGTGTGCCGGCGTGCGAGAGAGTCGGTTGCATCGTATTCACCTTGGAGATCGTTCGTCTCCGGCTACTGTAGGCGCTCGCCATCGGATGCACCAGACGCACCGAACGCAATCCACGATTGCACCGGACGCCATGTCACGCCGCGCCATGCCTTATGCTGTCGGGATGGAAGACCTCGATCTGAACCTCGTCACCGCGCTCGATGCGCTGCTCGGCGAAGCGAGCGTGACCGGCGCCGCGCGCCGGCTGGGCTTAAGCGCGTCCGCGATGAGCCGCACGCTCGCGCGCTTGCGCGCGGCCACCGGCGACCAGCTGCTCGTGCGCGCCGGACGCCGGCTCGTGCCGACGCCGCACGCGACGGCGTTGCGCGAGCGCGTGCACGCGGTCGCACGCGAAGCGCAGGCCGTGCTGCGGCCGGCAGCGGCCGACCTCGACCTCGCGACGCTGTCGGCCACCTTCACGCTGCGCGCGGCGGCGTCGTTCATGGAGATGCTGGGCGGCCCGGTCGTCGCCGCGATCGGCGACGTCGCGCCCGGCGTGCGCGTGCGCTTCGTGCCGCGGCTCGCGCGCGACCCCGGGCCGCTGCGCGACGGCTCGGTCGATCTCGACATCGGCAAGCGCGGCGACGACGCGCCGGAGTTGCACACGCGCGAGCTGTTTCTCGACGCGCACGTCGCGGTGGCGCGCAGCGGCCACCCGCTGTTCGCCGCGGCCAGAATCACGCCGGCGCGCTACGCGGCCTGCCGCCACGTGATCGCGGCGCAGCTCGGCGACTTCGGCGGCCCGGCCGACGACGGCGAGCGCACGGCGGTGGCCGCGCACAACGTCCACGTGGTCGTGCCCGGCTATCCGGACGCGATGCGCGTCGCGGCCGGCACCGACCTGATCGCGCTGGTGCCGCGCTCGAGCCTCGGCAACGCGCTCACGCCGGGGCTCGCGGATGCGCTAGGGCTGCGCAGCTTCGCGATCCCGGTCAAGTTGCCCGAGATCCTGATCTCGGCGCTGTGGCACCCGCGCATGCACGGCGACCCGGTGCATCGGCGGCTGCGCGACGTCGTCACCGACGTCTGCAAGCGTGCGTATCCGCAGCGTCGCGCGCCGCGCCGCCCGCGCTGACCGTACACGGGACTGCCGCACCGTCGTTCTCGACTCCGTTCGCGGCCGCCGTTCCGTGGCCGCCAGGCGCCGGCCGTCGCGCCACACCAAGGGGCGGCGCCCGCGGCCGTTCGGCTAAAATGCCGCACTTTCCTCCTGTCCGGCCCGCTCGCCCATGCAACCCGCCTCCTCTGCCCGATCCGCCGCTCACGGCGCCGACGACGCATCTTCCGCGCGCGACCTCGTCTACGGCCCCAACGACCGCCCGGCGCCGACGATCGCGTTCGTCGCCGCCCTGCAGCACCTGCTGGCGATCATCGTGCCGATCGTCACGCCGGGGCTGCTGATCTGCCAGGCGCTCGGCGTCTCGAGCCGCGACACGACGCTGATCGTGTCGATGTCGCTGGTGATCTCAGGCATCGCCACGTTCGTGCAGTGCAAGCGCTTCGGCCCGCTCGGCGCGGGGCTGCTGATCGTGCAGGGCACGAGCTTCAACTTCGTCGGCCCGCTGATCGCGGGCGGCAGCGTGATGGTCAAGCAAGGCACGCCGGTCGAAACGGTGATGGCCGCGATCTTCGGCGTCGTGATCGCCGGCTCGTTCGTCGAGATGGCCGTGTCGCGCATCCTGCCGTTCGTGAAGCGGCTGATCACGCCGCTCGTGACCGGCATCGTCGTGCTGCTGATCGGGCTCACGCTGATCAAGGTCGGCCTCGTCAGCATGGGCGGCGGCTACGGCGCGATGGCCAACGGCACGTTCGCGAGCGCGCAGAACCTGACGCTGTCGTGCGTCGTGCTCGGCACCATCATCGTGCTGAACCGCGTGCCGATCGTCTGGGTGCGCAGCACGGCGCTGGTGATCGCGCTCGCGATCGGCTATGCAGTCGCGGCGGCGCTCGGGCGCCTCGACTTCACCGGCATGCACCAGGCCGCGCTGTTTCAGGTGCCGACGCCGCTGCACTTCGGCATCGGCTTCTCGTGGTCGCTGTTCGTGCCGATGCTGATCATCTATCTCGTCACGTCGCTCGAAGCGATCGGCGACGTCACCGCCACCAGCAAGATCTCGAACGAGCCGGTCGAAGGGCCGGTATGGATGCGCCGGATCAAGGGCGGCGTGCTCGTGAACGGGGCGAACTCGCTGCTGGCCGGCGTGTTCAACACGTTTCCGAGCTCGGTGTTCGCGCAGAACAACGGCGTGATCCAGATCACGGGCGTCGCGAGCCGCTACGTCGGCATCTGGATCGCGGCGATGCTGGTCGTGCTCGGGCTGTTCCCGGTGGTGGCCGGCGCGCTGCAGGCGGTGCCCGAGCCGGTGCTCGGCGGCGCGGCGATGGTGATGTTCGGCGCGGTGGCCGCATCGGGCATCAACATCCTGTCCGGCGTCCACCTCGACCGCCGCGCGCTGCTGATCATCGCGGTGTCGCTCGCGCTCGGCCTCGGCGTGTCGCAGGTGCCCGACATCCTGAACAGCCTGCCGCATGCGCTGAAGAACGTGCTGGCATCGGGTGTCGCGACGGGCGGCATCTGCGCGCTGGTGATGAACTGGTTTCTGCCGGAACGGCAGTAACGCCACCGACGCCGGCACGGCGCGATCTGATCGTCGCGCTCGGCGACGCCGGCCGCCGCTGCTTGGCCCGCCGCCCGGCAGCCGCTAGAATCGCACCATGTCGCCAGCCACCTCCATCGCCCCGCCCGAAATCGCCACCGTCCCGATCAAGGAACGGGCGACCATCGTGTGCTATCGCGCCGAGCAGGTGCTGCTGGTCGCCCGCATGTCGTCGCGCTGGGCGCTGCCGGGCGGCACGATCAAACGCGGCGAAACGCCGCTCGAAGCCGCGCATCGCGAATTGCTCGAGGAAACCGGCATCGTCGGGCAAAGCCTCGTCTATTCGATGCAGTTCAGCGGGCTCGCGAAGGTGCACCACGTGTTCTTCGCGGAAGTCGGCCCCGAACACAAGCCGACCGCCAGCAACGAGATCGACAAGTGCAAGTGGTTCGCGATCGATCGCGTCGCGGCGCTGCGCGCCAGCATCCCGACCAAGCGCATCGTCGAACTGGTCTACCGGCACGAGATCCTCGCCTAGGTAGACGCCCCAGCCCCGCCGGCTCGCACGAGCCGATATCATGCGCCCACGGTCCGTCGTCGCGTTCCCTCTCGAGCGAGCTGCAGATGAACAGTGCGTACACCTACCGCGGATACACGATCGATGTCCGCTGCGAATTCCGGCTCGACCTGCCGCACGCGCGCGCGTCGCTGGCCGATCCGCCCCGGTTCGGGTTCGTCGCCATCGTGCAGGTGCGCGCGGGCGAGCGCGCCACGCGGCTGCTCGCGCCGATCCGGCTCGCCGACGACGGCGGCCGCCTGTTCGACACGACGCGCACCGCGCTGTGCGCGGGCCAGGCCGCTGCCGAGATCATCGTCGACGATTTGCTGGCCGACGCCGGTTGCGCGAACGGGCGCGCCCGCTCGTAACGCGCCGGCGTCAGTGCATCCGCTTCCTGCGGAATTCGTGCGTCGAGTAGACGGCGAGAAAGATGCCGAGCATCGCGATGCCGGATGCCAGGAAGTCGTGGGCGGCGCCCGTGCCGTTCAGCGATTTCGGAAAGAGGTCGAGGCTCAATCCCGCCGCGGCCAGCAGCACGCCTGCCGCGACACCCCATGCCGGTCCGATGGTCGTTTCTTTCGTGTTTTTCATACAGCACCCGTCTACAGTCGTTGCCAGGCGGTGTGCGCGCATTGCGCCGCGTTCACCGCTCACGTCCGCACTATAACGAGGAAAAAAATACCGCGGGTTCGGTGCTTTTCCCCATCAAGTTTTTGCCTCGCGCGGCCGATCTAAGCCGCGCCGTCCGCTGCTATCACGTTCGGCCGAGCGCGCTCGTTCGTTCGCGGCGCGCCGCACTGCGGCGACGCTGAGGCGGAACGTGCGCCGCCAAGCCAGCCCCTTTACGCGTGGACGCAGAATTTACCGTTCGTTGCAAACCTGTCCACACTGTGGGCGCCGCGCGCGGCTATGCTTCGGTCCATCCACAATCATGATGGAAGGGGACAAAACAATGAACAATCGATTCTGGAAGGCCGCGTTGTGCGCAGCGATGGTGCCGTTCGCGCTGGCTGCGTGCGGCGGCGGCGGCGGCGGCGGCGGCGACGGCGGCAGCACGCAAACCGGCACGCTGCACGTCGCGATGACCGATGCGCCGTCATGCGGCTTCGATCATGTCTATGTGACGGTGTCGCAGGTCCGCGTCAATGCGAATGCGAATGCTGCCGATAACGATGCAGGGTGGTCCACCGTCGCGCTGACGACGCCGCAGAAAATCGACCTGCTGTCGCTGACCAACGGCGTCCTCGCCGATCTCGGCCAGACCGCGCTGCCCGCCGGCCAATATCAGCAAGTGCGGCTCGTGCTCGCGCAAAACCAGGGCAACAGTCTCGCGAATTCGGTCGTCCCGACCGGCGGCACCGAGCAGGCGCTCGCCACGCCGAGCGCGACGCAAAGCGGCTACAAGATCATCCAGCCGTTTACGGTGCAGCCGAACACGCTCGTCGACCTCGTGCTCGACTTCAACGCGTGCAAGTCGATCGTCCAGCGCGGCAACGGTACCTATGCGCTGAAGCCTGTCGTCACCGCCACGCCGACCGTGGTGAGCGGCGCGATCGCGGGCTACGTCGCCGCGGCGGAAGCCGGCGCGACCGTCTATGCGGAGCAAGGCGGCAAGGTCGTGCGCGGCACGGTGGCCGACAGCACCGGCAAGTTCGTGCTGTCGCCGCTGATCCAGAGTTCGACGCAGGGCAACTACGACGTCGTGATCGTGCAGAACAGCTTCGCGTCGGGCATCGTGCGCTCGGTGCCGGTCGTGGTGAACACCACCACTTCCGTATCGGCGCAGAGCGCGCCGATCGCGCTGCCGGCATCGACGATGAGTACGGTCAGCGGCACGGTGACGCCGAGCGCCGACGCGCTGGTGCGCGCATTGCAGACCATCGACGCGAACCCGTACGAGATCGCGTCGATCAACGCGAACATGGACACCGGCGCGTATGCGCTGAACCTGCCCGCGGCCGCACCGATCGTCGGCACCTACTCGGGCACGTTGCCGGTCGCGCTCGCCGCGTCGCCGGGCGCCGCCGGTCAATACACGATCGAGGCGGACGCAGCGTCGGGCGCGACGCAAGCGACGAACGTCAACGCAACCACCAGCCAGTCGAACGTCAATTTCACGTTCTGACGCTCGGCAGCAACCACGAAAGGGCCGCACGGCCCTTTCCTCGATAACGGGAGAACGATGTGAAGAAAGGGGTTATTGCGCTGCTCGCGGCAGCGAGCGTGGTGGGCGCACTCAGCGGATGTGTCGCCTACGTGCCGGGCGCGCCGGTCGTCGTCGCGCCGCAGGGCGGACCGGGCAACGGATTCTGTCCGCCCGGCCAGGCGAAGAAAGGCAATTGCTGATGGCACGAAGCCCGCTTCCCAAGCGGGCTTTTTTTCGTCGGCGGCCAGACCGGCACGACGGCAGCGCGGCATCGGGACGTGGCGCAATCGGGGCGCGTTCCGATGCTCGGCAAGCGCGCAGCGCCATCGTTTCGACATGGCGTCCGGATCAATTCAACGTTCCGACTTTATCAAGCGCAGACACCCTGCCCCAACGCCGCGAACGAACGTCGCACATCGTACGCAGCCTGCGCAGCATTCCCTAATTTCAACGATCCGATGCGCCTTTTCCAGCGGGCCTCCGAGCGCGAAATGCGGATTTGCAGGCCGTCGATTCGATGAAATGGCCGCGACATGCCATGCTTATCCTCATATCAACCGGCGCCGATCGTCCCTACTCTGCCGATTCCGTGCATCGCTTCCGCGACCTTCGTGCATTCGACGCGACGTCGCACCCGGAAATACCCGCACATCCTGACGGCAGGTGATCGTGAACCCCAATCTTCGCAATGCCGCGCTCGGCGCCGCACTCCTACTTTCTCTTTCTGCATGCGGAGGCGGTACATCGTCATCTACCACCGGCGCCGTTTATATGGGGCCGCTGCGCAACGCGTCGGTCAGCGTCTATGCGGTCGCGGCCGACGGCTCCGCGTCGGACCAGCCGATCGCCCATGCGGTGACCCGCGACGACGGCACGTTCGTGCTCGGCGGCGCCGTGCACTATCCGGTGCTCGTGCGCGCCACGGGCGGCGTGTATGACGAGGAAGCGACCGGTACGCGCACGGCGCTGCAAGGCGACATCGAAGCCGTCTTCACGGCTGCGCCGGCGCGCATGATCGTGTCGGTCTATTCGAACGCGATCGTTCAGGCGGCACGCGCCGCAGGCGGCTTGACCAGCGCGAACCTCGCGGCGGCGATGGTGCAGGTCAACGCGTTCGCCGGCGGGTTCGACGTGCAGCAGACCGCACCGGCGTTCGTCGCGCCCGGTACGGCGCTCGCTGCCGCCGATCTGTCCGACGGCGCAAAAATGGCGCTGGCGCTCGGCGCCGAATCGCAGAGCCGCACCGACACCGGCGCATCGGTTCAGGACAGCACGCAGAACATCGTCGCGCAATCGGCCAACGGCGACACGCTGGCCGAGTGCAATACCGGCGCCGGCAATCCCGCGGCCGATGGGACGCTCGCTGCGCCGCCCGGCGGAAATTGCGCGGTGACGACCGGCGCGGCCGGCTACGCGGCGAATCCGCTCAATCGTTCGGGCATCGCGTCGGTGGCGATGCTCAAGCCGGTCGTCCCCGGCAAGCCGGCGACGATCACGGTCAGCGACGGCGCATGCCGCGATCGCGTCGCGCTCTACAACGAGCAGTTGCCGCTCTTCACGAGCCGCAAGAACGACGTACAGGCGCGGCTCGGACACAACGTGACAGTCGACAACTGGTCGAGCTTCGCCGACGGCGGCTCGTGGGGCCCGCGCGCGGCCGTGTACGGCGCGATCACGACGGCGTCGTGCGCCGGCGACGTCGCGACGTTCCAGCGCGAGCTGTTGCTGGCAACCGAGAACTACTGGGTCGACCAGGAATTGAACTACTGCCATCACCATATTCCGGGCTGGCTGCCGCCGGCTTCGCGCCCGTCGTTCTTCAACTCGGATACGTCGTCGAAGTCCATGACCTGCGCGCCGCATCGACGCAGCAACGGCGCGCAGACCACCGCGACGCTCGCCAACGCCGACATCAAGTGGCAAGGCGTCGACTGTTCGGACTTCACGTCGTGGGCCTACGATTTTGCCGGCATCACGCACGCAAGCGGCAACCTGCAGACGGGCATCGGCACGCAGGCATGCTCGATCGGTTCGGACCCGCTCGCGGCCGTGACCGACCAGGCCGGCGTGCTGCTCGACATCAATCAGGACAACGTCGCGCAATTCGTCGATCATCTGCGCCCCGGCGATCTGCTGTACATCACCGAAACCGCGCATCCGCAAGCGGCGCCGCAGAGCATGATGTCGGGCTTCGTCGTGTCGCACGTGGTCACGTGGACGGGCAAGCGCTTCAGCGACCTGCGCAACGGCCCCGAAGGCCAACGCTACGATCCGGCGGTGGCCGGCGCGAGCGGCTCGCGTCTGGGCGGCGATTTCGGCGGCTTCTTCTCGCGTGCGGACGGCGGAACGACCAAGGTGCAGCCGTCCGAAATCGGCACGACCGACATGGACCCGTGGATGATCATCGACAGCCACTATGCGGGGCCGGCGTACCGTCCGTTCATCCTCAAGACGCCGAAGCTGAACGCCGACTGGTACGTGACGAGCCTGTCGCACGTGCGCCGCGTGATCGCCCCGGAATCGGCCAGCGCCGATCCCGTGCTCGCACCGCTCACCATCACGAAGGAAGCGACGGGCCATGGGCAATTCAGCCGCTACGTTGTGCTGAGTTCGCCCGCGGGGCGCGCGGCGACGAATGCGCACAAGCTCGTCTATCAACTGTCCGGCGCGAAGGGCGTGCCGACGTGCTACCGCACGCCTGCCGACGCCCCCGCGCAATGACGGCGCGACGAATGCCGACCGCGTCGGCTTCGTCGGCTCCGTCGCCAACGGCGACGACCTAAATGCGCGCTGGCGGCGGCGTCTGCAGGTCGTCGTCCGGCAGCACGCCGAGCGGCACGAAGATGTAGCCGCGGCCGCGTACGGTGCGGATATAGCGATAGTCGCCGAGCGCGCCCTCGACCACGTTGCGCAGCCTGAAAACCAACACGCCGAGCCCGCGCTCCGCGCGCCCGGCGACGGCCGGCCCGAGCCGCGCGAGGATCTCCGCGCGCGACAGCACACGCATCGGCTGCGCGATGAACACTTCGAGCAATGCGAATTCGCTCGCGCGCAGCCCGAGATCTTCGCCCGCGCGCGTCGCGCGGCGCGTCACGAAATCCACGTCGATGTCGCCGAACGCATAGCGATCGACGTGGCGCGGCGCGCGCGCCGCATGCCTGCGGATGGCGCAGCGCACGCGCACCGCGAACTCCATCGGCTCGAACGGCAAGACGAGATAGTCGTCGGCGCCGGCCTCGAACGCGACGAGCTTGTCCGCCAACTGCGCGCTGCTGCCGAGCACGATCACCGGCAGGTCGCAACCCGCGCACCGCAGCGCGTCGAGCGCCGCGCAGACTGCCGTGCCCTGCGGCTCGAAGCGCAGCACGATCAACGCGGGCGCCACCGCGGCGACGCGCGCGCGCAGCATCGATACGTCGTCGAGCACCGACATGGCGATGTCACAGCCGCGCAGCAACGCACGAATCATGCCGCGCATGCGCGGGTCCGGCTCTGCGACGAGTACTTTTGTCAGCATCGGAAATCGTCCAGCAGGACAGCGGCGTGCGCGTCGTCGCCATCACGCCGACGTGCCGACGACGACGCGCGTACCGGCTTCGGCACGGCGCGACCGCCTAAACATGCAGACAGCAATCGAGGCTCATCAGGAAGTATTCGAAGCTCTTGCGGATCGACGTCCCGACCTCGCGCACGTCGCGCGCGTCCGGCGCGCGGCCGAGCAGCGTCGCGACGATATCGAGCGCCTCCCACGGATGGCGGTCGTCGTACTCGGCATGCAGCCTCAGCCAGCGCATCGCGCGATGCCGCACCGACGCATCGAACTTCTCCTCGTATGGCGACGCGCACAGCAGCGCGCTCCACTCGCCCGTGACGCCTTCGATCGCGTAGTTCGTCGCGGCGATGCTCGGCGCCAGCGCGTCCGCGCTGCCGCTCTTCCAGCACCAGTGGCTCAGCGCGAAGCCGGCGAGCGGCGCGTCGGCGCCGAGCAGCATGTCGCGCGTCACGCCGGACTCGGCGGCCCAGTTGGCCCAGTGATCGACGTGATTCTGCTCGACGCGGATATTGCGGATCAGATAGCGCCGCGCCTTCTCGTCGCCGGGCGACCGGTACGCGGCGGTCTTCACGAGGTTCATCGCCATGTACTCGGGAAACTGGCTGACCACCGCCCAGCCGGTCACGAAGAACGTGCGCAGTTGCGCCGCCGTCAGCGTCCCGTCGATCATCGCCGCGAACACGGGATGCGCGCGGATGCGGGCCTTCAGCTCGTCGGTCGCGCCTACCACGTCGCGCAGCCACGCCGGATAGCTGGCCAGGTCCATGATGTCGCCGCTCAGCTCGAATGGAGCATTCATCTGTTGTCCTCCGTGGTTCAATGGAATCCCCCTTCCTGCCAGGGCACGGGGCGGCCGAAGTAATAGCCCTGGCAGTAGTCGACGCCCAGCGTGCGCAGCATCTCGGCCGTCTCCGGGTCCTCGACGTGCTCGGCGACGGTCCGGTACTGCATCACGTGCGCGATGTCGTTGATCGCGCACGCGATGCCACGCTTGACGTGGTCGGACGTCATGGTCGCGACCAGCCCGCCGTCGATCTTCAGGTAGTCGATCGGCAACTGGTGCAGATACGAGAACGACGACATGCCGGCGCCGAAATCGTCGAGCGCGAACCGGCAGCCGAGATCGCGCAGCTCACACATGAAGCGCGATGCGACTTCCAGGTTGCGGACCGCGCTCGTCTCGGTGATCTCGAAGCACAGCAGCGACGGCTCGAGCCCCGACGCCGACAGCTCGGCCATCACGAACTCGACGAAGCGCTCGTCGGTGATCGAGCGCGCCGACAGGTTCACGTTGTATTCGACGTACTCGCGCCGTTCGAGCCGCGCGAGACGCCGGATCACGTTGCTGACCACCCAGCGGTCGATCATCGTCATGTGGCCGTAGCGCTCGGCGGCCGGCAGGAACACCGGTGCGATCAGCTTGCCGTCGGCGTCCGGGACGCGCAGCAGAATCTCCACGCGCTGCGGCGCGCCGTCGCCCGACTGGATCGGCACGATCGGTTGCGCGTGCAACTGGAACGCATTCGTTTCGAGCGCCGTCTTCACGCGGCGGCTCCATTGCGTGTGATACGCCGGGCGGCCGGCATGCAGGTCGCGCGGATGCGCGACGTGCACGCGATTGCGGCCGCCGTCCTTCGCGACATAGCACGCGAGGTCGGCCATCTGCATCGCCTTCTCGATGCTCGCGGGACGGCACGCGAGATCCAGCAGCCCGATGCTGACGCTGATCTTGAACGGTTCGCCGTCCCACGTGAACGTGAAGGCCTCGAGCTGCGCGCGCATGCGCTCGGCCTTGCCGTCGTCGGGCGCGACGTTGCGGCAGGCCGGCAGCAGGATGCCGAACTCGTCGCCGCCGAGGCGGCCAAACACGTCGCCTTCGTCGAGACAGCCGCTGAACACCGCCGTCGCGTCGCGCAGCAGCACATCGCCGGCCGCGTGGCCGCATACGTCGTTCACTTCCTTGAAGCCGTCGAGGTCGAGCACCATCAGCGCGCCGCCCGCGCCGTCGGCCAGCATCTCGCCGAGGCGCCGCTCGAACCCGGTGCGGTTGATCAGGCCGGTCAGCGCGTCGTGCGACGCCTGCCACGTGAGCCGCTCGATCAGCTGGTGCTCGCGCGTCATGTCGCGCAGGGTCAGCACGTGGCCGACGCAACGGCCCGCGGCGTTGGTCATCTTCGACAGCGACGCGCGCACGGGCACCGCCGTACCGCATACGCGGATCAGGTTGAGATCGCGCGTGAACGTGTGGTCGCCGCCGTTGCAAAGCGTTGCGAGCAGCTTGATCGACATGCCGGTCGACGTGTCGATCAGGTCGAGCACGTCGTTGATCGGCTCGCCGACGCACCGCTGCGCCGTCCTGCCGAGCAGTTGCTCGGCGGCCGGGTTCACGGTCTCGATGCTGCGCGTGAGACCGATCGTGACGATCGCATCGACGACCGAACGAAGCGCGGCGTCGGCAAATGCGAGGCTGCGGTCGAGCTCGGTCTGCATCGACGACTGCTGGCGTTGCGCGCGGCTCGCCCAGCGCACCGACAGCAGGATGATCAACAGCGACGCCACCACGTACGACAGGAGCAACTGGATCACCGCTGAACGGAATTCGGCGCTGAGTTCGTCGGAGAAGCGTTTCGGCAACGGCTCGATGCGCGAGTTGATGTCCCAGAGGTCGCGGTTCAGGCGGCTCGTGCGCGCGACGTCGCCCGCGTGGACCGACTCGCGCAGCGCACCGGCGAGCCGGCGCAGGTCGAGCAGATGCCGGTCCGCCTCGGCCCAGTACTGCAGCGCGGTGTTCACGTGCGCGAAGGAGTTCAGGACCGGATAGAACCACACGACCGCGGTCGCATCGACCGGGTTGATGCCGGCCGCGATCATCGCGTAGCGGGCCACGTCGTAGTCGGCCGGCACGCCGATCATCGCGCGGTGCGCAACGCTGAACGACACAAGTGTCGCGTCCGCGAGCCGGTAATCGTCGAACAGCTTTTCGTCGCCGGTGTCGGCGTAGCGGCTCAACAGGATGACCTCGTCCTTCTGCGCCTTCGACCAGCTGCTTTCGCCGCCGACGTATACGCGCAGCGACATGATCACGACCAGGCTGACGGCCACGAACCCGGCCAGCGTCACGATCACGACGACGACCGGCAGGATGCCGAGCGCCGGGCTCCACGGCCACACGTGAAACGAGCTGCGCTGACTCTGAAACTTCGTACTGTTTTCCATACCTTCACGACCGCTTTCTGGTTCTTCTCGATCCAACCTGCCCGGCGCGTCGCCGGAAATCCCGCGTTCACGCATCCATGCTTCCCGGTGTACTGCGCACCGCCGTTCATGCCGCTGCTGCGCGACGCACAGGTATCGGCTGCGCAGCATCACCTGCAGCCGACGGCTAGACCATTCGCGCGCCGAGCGCCGGTAACGCACCGGCGTCGAGTGCGAGGAGGCGCCGCGTTTCGTCGCGGATCGCCCGATGACAGCCGCAACTCGCTCGTTCGAGGCGCGCGAGATCCGTCAGCACGATGACGCCGCGACGCTGATGAATCAGGTCGAGCGCGTGGATCTGTCGCGTGGTTTCGGTGACGGTCTCGCGGCGCACGCCGAGCATCTGACCAAGCATGCCGTGCGTGACCGGGATTTCGATGCTGCGCGAGCGCTCGTAGCCGATCAGCAGCCAGCGCATCAGTTGATGCCGGATCGTGTGATGGCGGCTGCAGAACATCACCTGCGACGCCTGGGACAGCACCAGACTCATCCGCACGAACACCTGCCGGCGGATCGCGGCCGAGGCGGCGCACGCGTCGGCGAAACGGTGCGTACCCAGCCGATACGCGAAGCCGCCGCCATAGACGACGACCCGGCGCTGCATCGCACTGCCGACGATGTCGTCGCAGACGACGCCTTCTCGGCCGATTTCCGTCACGCCGAGCGTGCCCCTGCCCGACCCCGCGAATTGCAGCGACACACCGGCCGTCACCGGAAAATAGACGGCGTCCAGGTTCTCGCCGGCATCACATAAAAGCTCGCCGGTCCGCAGCGTCGTCAGCCGCAGATGCGGCGCCAGTTTCGAACGGCTATTTCCGTCGAGCGAGGCCAAGAAATGATTGGCGACGAGTGCATCCGGCAACTCGACGACATTGTTTTCCCGATGTGTCACGGCACGCCTCGTACGTTGGATTCCTGCCCCACGGCAACCGCACCTTTCGGTGTTTCAGCGTGCCGGGCTTAACGGTTTATTCAACGCTTTATGTCGCGGCGACGTTGAGCAAAAAGGTATCACGCAGCCCGGCCAATGGGGACGCGCCGCCCCACTACATGAAGTAATTTGACAGTTCGTACGGCTAATGCCTTCTCATTCGAATGAAGATTGGCCAATCTGATTCGCCGAGGCATCAAAAACGGAATGTGAAGTATTGATTTACGTCAATTCATTAATGAAAATGCATCGCGATGCGTTTGCCTCGGAAATAAATATCGTTTCATGGTCCGAAGTTAATGCGGGAAGTGTGCGTTATCGAGCGGTTTGCCGGTCGCATCTGTGGAAGGCAAGCCGCACGCCGGCGCACGCGATGTACTCGGAATGAATGTGACGGCGCACGGCGCCCGTCGGGGCGCCCATCGAACTGCGCCATGAGACAAGCCGGTTTCCGCACGCCCACAGCGGGACGGGAAACCGGTGAATGGGAACGATTGGGCACGGCGCCCGGAGCGGTACACCGTGCGCGATTCAAGTCAACGCAATGTGGCCGGCCGCGGCATCAAGCGCGCGCGTAGGCAAGCAGTTCGTCGTTCAAGCGCTGCGCATGCGTCAGATACAGCGCGTGCGGCCCGCGTTCGTACACGCTCAGCGTCGCGTGACGCACGCGCTGCGCCGTGACCGCGCCGGTCAGGCTCAGCGGGGCGGTCTGGTCGTCGTCGCCGTGAATCACGAGCGTCGGAACGTCGAACTTGTCGAGGTCGGGCCTGAAGTCGGTCTCGGAAAAGGCCGCGACGCAATCGAGCGTGCCCTTCAGCCCGCCCTGCAGCGCCATGAACGACGTCCAGTCGAGCGCGGCGCGCGAGATCGTCGAGTCGGGCCGGTTCGAACCGGTAAACAACGGCCAGAAGCTCTCGAAGAATGCGGCGCGGTCGGCCAGGATGCCGGCACGAATGCCGTCGAATATGGCGATATCCGCGCCGTCGGGGTGATCGTCGCGTCGCGCCACCAGCGGCGTCACCGAACCGACCAGCACGGCCTTCGCGACGCGGCCCGTGCCGTGGCGGCCAATGTAGCGAGCCACTTCGCCGCCGCCCATCGAAAAGCCGACGAGTATCACGTCGCGCAGATCGAGCGTCTCGATCAACGTCGCGAGGTCGTCGGACAGCGTGTCGTAGTCGTATCCCGTCCACGGCTGATCGGAGCGGCCGAACCCGCGCCGGTCATACGCGATGCAGCGAAAGCCGTTCGACGCGAGATGATGCATCTGGACGTCCCACATGTCCGCATTCAATGGCCAGCCGTGAATGAATACGACGGGACGGCCTGCGCCCCAGTCCTTGTAGTGAAGCGAAACGCCGTCGCGTGTCGTGAACGTGCTCATGCCGATTCCTCGGTGGTCGAAAGTTGGTGGCTACCACTGGCCGCCACGGATTCGGGCAGCTGCCCGGTGAGGCTCGCGGCGTGACGATGGCGGTGCAGCGCACTCAACCGCCGGTCCAACCGCTCAGGAACTCGAGCAACAGCGCATTGACGCGCTCCGGTTGCTCCTCCTGCGGGAGATGGCCGCAGCGCGCGATCGGCTCGGCGCGCAGATTGGTCGCCATCGACTCCCACACGGCCTTCATATCGAACATGCCGCCGACCGCGTAGAAGTCCTCGCCCCAGATCGCCATCGTCGGACATGCGATGCGGACGTCGGCGTCCGCCTTGTCCTGCGCGACATCCTCGGCGTTCGCCCGATAGTCGGACATCGCGCCGCGCACGGCGCCCGGCCGCTTGTACGCCTTCACGTAGGTGTCGAAGTCTGCGCCTTCGATCGTGTGCGGGTTGTAGCACCAGTCGGAAAAGAAGTGGCGAAGCCACGGCTCCTCGTTGCCCGCGATCAGCGTCTCGGGCAGGTCCGCGACCAGATGGAACAGAAAGAACCAGTACGCCCGCGCCGTTTCGGGGCGCATGTTCTCCGCCACGATGCGCGTCGGCACGTTGTCCATCACGACCAGCCGGTCCACCCGCTCCGGGTGATCCTTCACCAGGCGCGTCGCCACACGCGCGCCTCGATCGTGGCCGACCAGCGCAACCTTGTCGATGCCGAGCCGATCCAGCAGACCGACGATATCGCGCGCCATGTTGCGCTTGTCGTATCCGGATGCGGGTTTGTCGGTTTCACCGTAGCCGCGCAGGTCCGGTGCGATCACGCGATACGTGCGGGCCAGCACCGGTATCTGATGACGCCACGCGAAACTGGTCTCGGGAAAGCCGTGCAGCAACACGACTACCGGCCCGTTGCCGGCGTCGAGATAGTGTTGGCGGATACCGTTCGCGGTGAGCGTGTGATGCGTGACTTCGACATCGTTCGACGTTTCCATCGGTCGTTCCTTCGAAAAAGGCGCATGGAGGAGCGCCGCTGCGCTGCCGCGTCAGCGGCCCGGTGCAGCGCCGGCATCCGGCACCGGCGATGCGTCGTAGTTGACGGGCACCCAGTCGAAGCCGTCGCCATCCGCTCTGACGTGCCCGAGGCCCGGAAAGGAGACATGCGCGGCGCCGACGAGGTAGCGTCGCTCGGCCACCTCGCGCAGGATCTCGCGACGCGATTCGCGCGCCTGCGGCGGATCGCTGTCGTACGCGACGGTGGCTTGCGGATGCCGAAGCTGAATCGCGGCGACGTGCACGACGTCGCCCCACACGAGCAGATGCGCCGTGCCGCTTTCGACGAGATAGGCGATTTGACCGGGCGTATGGCCGGGCAGCGAGATGGCGCGAATGCCCGGTTCGATCACGCCCGCTCCATCGAACGTCTGGAAGCGCCCCGTGGCGCGGTACGGCTCGACCACCGCGGCCGCTGCGTCGAAGAACGGCGCGAGAAGCGGCGATGCGCCCGGCTTGTTGGCCGGATCGAGCCAATAGTCGGCTTCGGTGCGATTCGCCTTGACGATCGCATTGGGAAACACGGCCGCGCCCTTCGACGCGATTCCGCCGATATGGTCTTCGTGCATATGCGTCAACAGCACTTCGTCGACCTGCTCGGGGCGATAGCCGGACGCGCGAAGATTGTCGACGAGCCGCCCGCAGCAATCGCCGTACAGGCTCCCGGCTCCGGCATCGATGAGGATCAGCTTCTTGCCGGTGTTCACGAGGAAGGCATTGATGGAGCCCTGCACCGGCTGCTCGAGGAATGCGCGATGCAGATCGCCGTCGATGGTCGCGTTCGACACGCCCTTGACCACCTTGTCGATCGGGAACGCATGCGTTCCGTCGGAAAGCGCCGTGACTTCGAACTGGCCCACCATCGTTCGGTAGAAGCCCGGCGCCTGCTTGCCGGCAAACGGGGCGGCGGCGAACGCCGCGACGCTCCAGGCTGTCGCGACGACGGCCAATACTGACGCGACGTGCTTGCGTATCCTTCTCGATCGGTTCCCACGATCAGTCGTCATTACCGTCCTCGGTGCATGCTCAGATAGGACGAGCATAGCGACCGCGCGGCACTGGCGTCCCTAAAGTTCCTGAATCGTTCTGTGCGGTCGGGCTTGACGCGGGGGGCGGGGTCGATCGACACCGCTGGACGACGCCGTGGCCGCTTCAACGGCGCAGGCGCTGCTGGCACGCGACGGGACGTCGGTGAGAGATCGCGAAAGGTGGGGAAAGCGTGTGTGGCGAAAGGCAGCGAACCGCAATCATCGGCCGCTGAAATCCAAAACAGCCGCCGAAACGTTCACTGGCTGCCTGAACTGCCAAGATCCCGCCGGGATCGGTACAACGAAACCGCCCGGCGCCTGCCCGACCGGCTCGGTCAGGCAGGTGCCAAATGATGGCGCCGGGCGGCGTACGGCTTACTGCTTCGACTGTCCAGCAAGACGCGCCTTCAGCAGCGTCAACAGCAGCTGATCCCGCTCGGAAGCGAGCGTCTGGAAGTCACGGCCACCCACTTCCTCACGCAAGCCCGCGATCATCTTTTCGCGCACTTCCTGGGTGAATTCGAAGTCGCCGAGCGGCGTCCACCAGGTGACGAGCGGGCCGGCAAACTGATTGTAGAAATGTTCGATGCCGCCTGCGCCGCCGCCGAGATGATTCAGCATCACCGGCCCCATGACACCCCAGCGCAAGCCCGGCCCCCACGAGCAAGCCGCATCCGCATCGGCCACGCTGACCACGCCTTCGCTGACGAGCGACATGATTTCGCGAACCAGCACACCCTGCAGTCGGTTGGCGACGTGGCCAGGCACTTCCTTGTTGAGCCGGATCGTCTTCTTGCCGAGCGCGGTGTAGAACGCGTCCGCGCGATCGATCGCCTCGGCAGCGGTCCGCTTGCCCGCGACGAGCTCGACCAGCGGAATCAGATGCGGCGGGTTGAACGGGTGGCCGACGATGCAGCGCTCGGGATGCCGTTCGCAACCCTCCTGGATGTCCGTCATGGTCAAACCCGACGAGCTGGTCGCGATAATGACGTCCGGACGCAGCATCGCATCGAGCTGACGATACAGTTCGTGCTTGAACGGCAGACGCTCCGGACCGTTTTCCTGGACGAAGTCGACATCGGCAAGGTCGTTCATATCGGTCGTAAACGTCAGGCGCGCCTGCGAGCCGCCCGGCACGACGGCGCCCAGCGTTTCCATCGCAGGCCACGCCTTTGCGATGTACTCGCGCAAGGATTTTTCCGCGCCCGGCGCGGGATCGGTCGCCACGACGTCGAACCCCTGAGCCAGAAACAACGCACTCCAGCTGGCTCCGATGACCCCGGTACCGACTACCCCGATCTTCCGAATATTCTTGCTCATATGGCGACTCGCAATGACTGATAGAGAAATTGGCGCGACGCCGCAGACCGCCGGCGTGGTCTCACCTACTCTCGTGGACCGTGGACCGCGCAGCATGCTGCATTCGGGGTGGGTCAGCGAGCCGGACGGCAGCCTGCATCGAAACGAGTCGATTGCGTCGCGCCTCAAAGTCTAGTCGAGCAGAACCGCGACGCTCCAATACTTTGTGGCACCGACCCTATGCCTCGGCGCTATACTTTCGCGATGGAAATCCGACACTTTCGATATTTTCTGGCGATCGCCGAGGCGGGGAGTTTTGCGGAAGGGGCCAAGCGACTGTGCATTGCCCAGCCGTCGCTGACGCGGCAAATTCGGGCGTTGGAGGACCAGCTTGGTTGCCCGTTGTTCGTGCGGTCCTGGCAAGGCGTGCAACTGACGGATAGCGGCGAAATCCTGCTCAGGGAAGCCCGGCTCGCCGTCGCCCAGTTCGACCTGGCGCTCAAGCGCACGCGGGAAGGCAAACAACATCCGCGGAAACTCGCTCTCGGCATGATTCCCGGCACGGAAGACGAACTAATGGGGCGCATCTCGGCCGCCCTCGGTCCCGAGTTGCAGGACATCGCGATCGACGTTCACAGCAAGCTGCATCTCGATCTGATTCGCGCGCTGGAAAACGGCCGCATCGACGCGGCATTCGTCCGCCAGGGCGATATCGGTCCGGAATGGACGAGCCGGACGGTCCAGGCCGAAGACCTGATCGCCATCCTGCCTCGCGGGCACGCGTTGCTGAACAAACGCCGCCTGTCGCCGGCCGATCTGTCCAAAGAACGCATCATCGCGGTGGCCGCGGCCGCCGCGCCCGCGCTACGCGCAACCATCGACGCATTCCTCCATCAGGACGGCACCGCGCCCGCAAAGCCGCCTCTCGAGGCCGACGGAATGTTGAGCATTTTCTCGCTGGTCGCCGCGACCGGACTCTGCAGCCTCGTGCCGAGCCATTTCGCGCGCATGCTGCCCAAGGGGATGGCTACGCGACGCCTGACCGCATTTGATAGCAGCCGGCTCAATCTCGTGCTGGCCTATGCGGGCAATCGCGCCTCGCCGATCGTGTCGCGCCTCGCCGCGCAGATGGGCGCAACGGTCAACTGAATCGAGCCTGTCCCGACCGGACGCAACGTTCCGCATCATGCCGGCGAAAGATCGCGCGGCGCCCCATCCCCGATCACTCGTTGCATCGCACGCAGCCGAAGCGCCATGCGATGACCGAATTTGCATGTCGGGTTGAGCAACGCGGAATTCAATTTCCTCCAGGCATGCAATTCATAAAAAGAATTCAATTTATTTAAGAAAAATCGAAATCTAGACTGTTCACAGCCGGGGTTACCTGATGCCTGTTTCCGGTGCGAGCGACGCGGGCTCAGCGCCCGCAGATCCGGCGCACCACCCTCGCCTCTCGAAAGTTTTGCCGACCAAGGACCCATTGTGAACATCAGCGACGTCAAGCAACGCGCAGTTTCGATTCCCCTCACCAGCCCGACCTATCCGCAAGGCCCGTACAAATTCGTCAATCGCGAATTCCTGATCGTGACGTACCGTACCGATGCGAAGAAACTTCGGGAGCTGGTTCCCGAACCGCTCGAAATCGACATGGACAATCCGCTCGTCAAGTTCGAGTTCATTCGCATGCCGGATTCCAGCGGCGGATTCGGCGACTACACGGAATCGGGGCAGGTCATTCCCGTGACGTACAAGGGCCGCCGCGGCACCTACACGCACGCGATGTTCCTCGACGACCACGCACCGACTGCCGCCGGCCGCGAGCTGTGGGGTTTCCCGAAGAAAATGGCGAAGCCGTCGCTCGAAGTCGACACCGACACGATCGTCGGCGAACTGCGCTACGGCAAGGTGCTGGTGGCGAGCGCGACGATGGGCTACAAATTTCAGGAGCTCGACGCTCAAGCCGCCAAGGCGACCATCGAGGCGCCCGGCTATCTGCTGAAGATCATCCCGCACGTCGACGGTTCGCCGCGCATCCTCGAGCTGGTCGAATACCGCTGCCAGGACGTCACGATCAAGGGCGCCTGGACCGGCCCGGTCGGCCTCGAGCTGTTTTCGCACGCGCTCGCACCGCTGAAAGACCTGCCCGTGCTCGAGATTCTCTCCGGCACGCACATCCTGGCCGACCTTACCCTCGGCCTCGGCCACGTCGTTCACGATTACCTCGCCCATCCGTCCGCGCACCACGCGCACAAGGAGGCCGCCGACGCCCTGGCGTGAATGAGCGAGCGAGGCGCACACTCCCGGGCGTGCGCCTCACTGCCGGCGACATCGTGACCATCGCGCACCGCTGCAATCCGACGCGCATTTGCACTTCGGGCGATAATCCGTCGGTCCAATCATCGCCAAGAAGTGCAATGGACTTGAAGGCATTTCGCTATTTCGACGAGATCGTCAGGCAAGGGAATTTCGGCAAGGCAGCCAAGCGCCTTCCGCTGTCTCAACCGGCACTGAGCAAAGCGATTCGACTGCTGGAAGACGAACTGGGTGTCACGCTGCTCGAGCGCGGCAGACGCGGCGTCGCCGTCAAGCTCACGTCTGCCGGCGAAGTCGTTCTGCAACATGCGAGAGCCATCCTGGCAGAGCGCGAGCGGATGCAATTCGATCTCGACGCGCTGCGCGACCTCGATCGCGGCGAACTCCGTCTGGGACTGCCACCGGTCGGTAGCGCAGAGTTGTTTGCCGCTCCTTTGGCGGAATTCCGCGAGCGATATCCAGGCGTGTCGATTCATCTGCACGAACATGGCAGCGCCGAACTGGAGCAAGCCGTGCGAGACGGCGAACTCGAGCTCGCGGCAACGATGCTGCCGGTGCGCACCGATCTGCAAGCGATGTTCATCCGGCGCGAGCCGATGGTGCTCGCGGTACCTCGCGGCCATGCGCTCGAAACGCACGTCCGTGTCCACCTGCATGAGCTGAATGGCGTGCCGTTCATCGCGCTGAATGAAGGATTCGCATTGACGCGCAGGCTGCGCGAAGCGTGCATTGCCCAGGGTTTCACGATCAACGAAGTCGCGCATAGCGCCCAGCCGAATTTCGCACTTGCGCTCGTCGCGGCGGGTTTGGGCGTGACGTGTCTGCCGCGGCTGGTCGCGCGCCGACACGGCAACGCCGGCGTGCGCCTGATCGATCTGGATGCGCCCGGACTGGAATGGCGTGTCGCGATCGTGTGGCGCAAGGGCACGACGCTATCCTGGGCCGCACGTGCGTGGCTCGACCTCATCAAGCCGGACGATGCCGGAGTTCCCCTCGACTAGCGACGCAAGCCGACAATCGCGGCGCGCCACGTCGGCCGACGACCCACCTGCCAGGCCACGCCCTCGCCCGCATCCGGCATTGCGGCCCGCTGCGTCAGCGTCCACGAATCGCTGCGCCGATCATGGTCACCGATATCTCGCGCGCTTTCCTTCCAGAGTCACATGAAGATGGATTTTTTCGCTGCAATTGGCATATTCGTACGCGTCGTGGAGTCGGGCAGCTTTACCGCCGCCGCCCGGCAAGTGAATGGCTCGACCGCCCAGATATCGCGCGCCGTCGCATTTCTTGAAAGACAGCTCGGGGTCCGCTTGCTCAACCGCACGACGCGTCACATCGGCATGACGGAAAGCGGCGAACGCTACTTCAAGCGCGCGAAATCGATTCTTGCGGACATCGAGCATGCGTCGGCCGAAGCGCGGAACCGGCTCGCAAAGCCGTACGGAAAGCTGCGGGTACACGCGATGCCGAGTCTCGGGTTACGTTACCTGACGTCCGCGATGGTTCAGTACCAGGTGTCGAATCCCGACGTCAAAATCGAACTGACGCTGTCGGAACGATTCCCGAACCTGATCGAGGACGGCATCGACGTCTCGCTGATGGCAACGGCCGACTTGCCGACTTCGAGCTATGTCTCGAAGGCGCTCGGCGGCAACTACAGCGTACTTGTCGCGTCGCCGGACTACGTGCAGAGAAGCGGCATGCCGTCGACGGTCACGGACCTCGCGGCACATAGCTGCCTCACCTTGAACGCGCCGAACTCGGCTCCCGAAAAATGGCGTCTGCACGGCCCGGACGGCGAGCATGCCCATCTGGTTCAGGCCTCGCCGTTTCAGGTCAACATGCCGGATGCCATGCGCTTCGCGCTGCTCGCGGGCGCCGGCATCGGCCCGCTGACGCTGCATTCGGCGATCGACGATCTTCGCCGCGGCACGCTGGTTCGGGTCCTGCCGGAATATCGCGTCAATGCGCTGACGGTGTATGCGCTCTATACGTCGAAGCGCTATCTGGATGCGAAGGTCAGCACCTTCGTTCAGCATCTGCACGGCATCGCCTTGCCCGCGTTCGAACCCCTCGACACGCTCGTCGCGGCGAATCGCTAACGAGAGGCGCCGGCAATCAGCCGGCCTGCCGACGGGCCTTCCACGGCTGCTGGCGGTATGTCGCCGGCGTGCTGCCTGTCCAGTGCCGGAAGGCGCGATAGAACGCCGTCGGATCGTCGAAGCCGACACTATTGGAAACGGCCTCGATCGAATCGTCCGAGCGCGTCAGCCGATAGATCGCAACGTCCCGCCGCACGTCGTCCTTGATCGCTTGAAAACTCGTGCCGTCGTCCGCCAGGCGTCGTGCCAGCGTACGCACCGACACGTGCAATTCCCGCGCGACCGTCTCGATCGTCGGCATGCTCGGCAACGCATTCTCGATCAACCGGCGAACGCGATGACAAGCCATCTGCTCGGCAAATGAAGTGAAGATCCAGTCTTCCGGCGCGCGGCGCAGGAACTCCTCCAGATCCGGCTTTCGTCGGGAAATCGGACGATCGAGGTAACCGGCATCGAAGAAGAGGCAGGTCTTGTCCCTGCCGAACCGCACCGGTCCGGGAAACAGGTACAGCAAGTCCCCCGACTGCGTCGGCCGAAGGAATCTGAATGAAACTTCGCGCAGCGCGATCTTCTGCCCGATCAGCCATGACGCGACGCCATGGACGAGCTTCAGCATCAGCTCGCTGCCCAGCGCGCTGACCGGCCGACCATCCGGATCAGGAATGAATTCGACGCAGGCGAGCGCGCCCTCTCGCCACGACGCGAGGCGAAAATCGTCGAGTATCAGGCGAAAGAACTGACCGATACGGTTCAACGCGACATCGAGCCGGGGTGCATCGATCAGACTGAGGCAAAGATATTTCAACAGCCCGCTTCTTAAGGGACGACTGAAAATGCCCGGCATTTCATCGTCCAGCTCCGTCGCCAGCAGGCGATACAGCGTCGCGAACTGCTGCTGCGTCACGCGCGCGGCCGGCTTCTCCAATAGGTGGGCCGGGATGCCGGAGCGTTCGGCAAGGCGCACGACGACTTCGCGTTCGGCCCCGGCCAGAAAGCCGTTGACCACCGAGATCGGGACTGTGGCCAGCGGATAGGTCGAAAAGCTGTCTAGCACGGTATCGAATGTTTTCTTGCCACTACGTTCGAAGGCGATGGCGTGCAAGGTGCTGCGGCATGGTCGACAGCCGACGGATGGCGTGTCGACGGCCGGCTCCTCCATCGCGCTACCGCGACAGAGGAGCCGGGGAGCTTGCGCTCACTGGCTACGCAATGCCGTCGTCAGCCCAGCGCGCTCACGAGCTCCGGCACGAGCGTGAACAGATCGCCGACGAGGCCGTAGTCGGCCACGCTGAAGATCGGCGCTTCCGGATCCTTGTTGATCGCGACGATCACCTTCGAATCCTTCATGCCGGCCAAGTGCTGGATCGCACCCGAGATGCCGACCGCGATGTACAGCTGCGGCGCGACGATCTTGCCGGTCTGGCCGACCTGATAGTCGTTCGGCACGTAGCCGGCGTCGACCGCCGCGCGCGAAGCGCCGAGTGCTGCCGACAGCTTGTCCGCCAGCGGCTCCAGCACCTTCGTGTAGTTCTCGCCGCTGCCCAGACCGCGGCCGCCCGACACGATGATCTTCGCGCTGGTGAGTTCCGGACGGTCCAGCTTCGTCACTTCACGGCTCACGAACTGCGACTTGCCGGCGTCCGCCGCCGCTTCGATCTTCTCGACCGCTGCGCTGCCGCCAACGGCCGCCACCGGATCGAAACCCGTGGCGCGCACCGTGATGACCTTGATCGGGTCGCTCGACTGCACCGTCGCGATCGCATTGCCTGCGTAGATCGGACGTTCGAACGTATCGGCCGAATCGACGGCCGTGATGTCCGAGATCTGCGCGACGTCCAGCTTCGCGGCGATGCGCGGCGCGACGTTCTTGCCGTACGCGGTCGCCGGCGCCAGGATGTGCGAGTAATCCTTCGCGATGTTCAGCGCGGTGGCTTCGACGTTTTCCGCCAGGCCAGCTTCCAGCTGCGGCGCGTCGGCCAGCAGCACCTTCGACACGCCTGCGATCTTCGCTGCCGCGTCGGCGGCTGCTTGCGCGTTGTGGCCCGCAACCAGCACGTGAATGTCACCGCCGATCTTCGCTGCCGCTGCGACCGTGTTCAGCGTCGCGGCCTTGATCGACGCGTTGTCGTGTTCTGCAATTACCAGAATCGTCATTTCTTTCCGCTCCCTCTTACAGCACCTTGGCTTCGGTCTTCAGCTTCTCGACCAGCGTCTTCACGTCCGGCACCTTCACGCCGGCCGCGCGCTTCGGCGGCTCGGCCACCTTCAGCGTCTTCAGACGCGGCGTCACGTCCACGCCGAGGTCTTCCGGCTTGACCGTTTCCAGCGGCTTCTTCTTCGCCTTCATGATGTTCGGCAGCGTCACGTAGCGAGGCTCGTTCAGACGCAGGTCGGTCGTGACGACCGCCGGCAGCGTCAGCGACAGCGTTTCCGCACCGCCGTCGACTTCGCGCGCGACCGTGGCGCGGCCATCGGCGACCGTGACCTTCGATGCGAACGTCGCCTGCGGCAGACCTGCCAGCGCGGCCAGCATCTGGCCCGTCTGGTTCGAATCGTCGTCGATCGCCTGCTTGCCGAGGATCACCAGTTGCGGCTGCTCCTTGTCGACCAGCGCCTTCAGGATCTTCGCGACGGCCAGCGGCTCGACGCCGTCGGTCGACTCGACCAGGATCGCGCGGTCCGCGCCGATCGCCAGCGCCGTGCGCAGCGTTTCCTGCGCCTGCGTCACGCCCACCGAAACCGCGACCACTTCGGTCGCCACGCCAGCTTCCTTCAGGCGCACCGCCTCTTCAACGGCGATTTCGTCGAACGGGTTCATCGACATCTTCACGTTCGCGATGTCGACGCCCGTGTTGTCCGACTTCACGCCGACCTTCACGTTTGCATCGACGACTCTCTTTACTGCTACAAGGATCTTCAAGCCATTCTCCTGAATTTCAACATTGCCGCATGCCATCCAGCGGCAACTCGTGCCGTCCGGCGCACCGATGCGCCGCCGGCTGTCGCGGATCCGCGCCGATACCGCTCATAAGCGACCGGATATCGACGCAGGCTATCCGCCTAAAAATGGACGTCGCTCGACCCGCAGCGCACTGCCCGCTACGCATCCGTCACATGTTCGGATAATTCGGCCCGCCACCGCCTTCCGGCGTGACCCACACGATGTTCTGCGTCGGGTCCTTGATGTCGCAGGTCTTGCAGTGCACGCAGTTCTGCGCGTTGATCACGAGGCGGTCGCTGCCGTCGTCGTTCTTCACGAACTCGTATACCGCTGCCGGGCAGAACCGTCCCTCCGGCCCAGCGTAGGTGCGCAGGTTCACGTTCACCGGCACGCTCGCGTCCTTCAGCGTCAGATGCGCCGGCTGGTTCTCCTCGTGGTTCGTGTTCGAGATGAACACCGACGACAACCTGTCGAACGTCAGCTTGCCGTCCGGCTTCGGATACTCGATCGGCGTGCATTGCGACGCGGGCTTCAACATCTCGTGGTCCGCATGCTTGTGGTGCAGCGTCCATGGCACGTTGCCGCCCAACAGCTTTTGCTCGATGCCGACCATCAGCGTGCCCAGGTACAGCCCCTTCGCCATCCACTGCTTGAAGTTGCGCGCGCGGTGCAGCTCCGCATGCAGCCAGGATCGCTTGAATGCGTTCGGATACGCGCTGAGCTCGTCGCCGCGGCGGCCCGTCTGCACTGCATGGAACGCGGCTTCCGCCGCCAGCATGCCGGTCTTGATCGCCGCGTGGCTGCCCTTGATGCGCGACGCGTTCAGGAAGCCTGCGTCGTCGCCGATCAGCGCACCGCCCGGGAACACCGTCTTCGGCAACGACAGCAGCCCGCCCGCGGTGATCGCGCGCGCGCCGTACGACACGCGCTTGCCGCCTTCGAGGAACGTACGGATCGACGGGTGCGTCTTGTAGCGCTGGAACTCCTCGAACGGCGACAGGTACGGGTTCGTGTAGCCGAGGCCGACCACGAAACCGACCATGACCTGGTTCTTGTCCATGTGATACAGGAACGAACCGCCGTAGGTGTCCGACTTCAGCGGCCAGCCGGCCGTGTGGATCACGAGGCCCGGCTTGTGCTTCGCCGGATCGATCTCCCACAGCTCCTTGATGCCGATGCCGTACGCCTGCGGATCCGCGTTCGCGTCGAGCTTGAACTTCGAGATCAGCTGGCGGCCGAGATGGCCGCGACAACCCTCGGCGAACAGCGTGTACTTCGCGTGCAGTTCCATGCCGAGCTGGAAGTTCTCGGTCGGCTCGCCGTCCTTGCCCACGCCCATGTTGCCGGTGGCGACGCCCTTCACCGAGCCGTCGTCGTTGTAGAGGATCTCCGCGGCCGGAAAGCCGGGGAAGATCTCGACGCCGAGCCCTTCGGCCTGCGTGCCGAGCCAGCGCGTGACGTTGCCCAGCGAAATCACGTAGTTGCCGTGATTCCTGAAGTTGCTCGGCAGTGCCCAGCTCGGCACGGCCTTGGCGTCCGTCTCGCTCAGGAACAGGAAGCGATCTTCCGTGACCTCGACGTCGAGCGGCGCACCCAGCGCCGCCCAGTCGGGGATCAACTCGCTGATCGCGCCCGGGTCCATCACGGCGCCCGACAGAATGTGCGCGCCGATCTCGGAACCCTTCTCGAGCACGCACACACCGATCTCGGCGCCCTTCTCCTTGGCCAGCTGCTTGAGCCGGATCGCCGCCGACAGCCCTGCCGGGCCGCCGCCGACGATCACGACGTCGTACTCCATCGATTCGCGCGGACCATACTGTTCGACGAGAGCGGCCTGGCGCGCCGAGCGGCAATCTATTTCGTTCATATGCGGGACCCAGTCAGAACTGGTCCTCCGTCAGGGCGAGCACGCCCTCCCCGCCCTTGGCGCCGACGATCGACGCCTCATACGACAACGCACGCGGCAGAATGAACTCTGCATAGAACTGCCCGATGGCGATCTTCGCGCCGTAGAACGCCTGATCCTCCTGCAGCTTCTTCGCCGCGATCAGCATCGCTCGCGCCATTTGCCATCCGCCGAGAACCACGCCCGCCAGCTGCAGATACAACACGCTGCCGATGAAGACCGCATTGGGATCGCGTTTCATGTTCGCGATGACGAATTCCATCGCATGCTCGAACGAGCGTGCGCCTTGCTCGAGATGCTTGCGCATCGACGCGAACGCCGCACCGTCGTGTGCCGACAGTTCCTCGACCGTCTTCGCGATTTCACCCAGCAGGAACTTCGCCACGACACCGCCGTCGCGGAACGTCTTGCGGCCGACGAAATCGTTCGCCTGGATCGCCGTCGTGCCTTCGTAAATGGTCAGAATGCGCGAGTCGCGGTAGAACTGTGCCGCGCCCGTCTCCTCGATGAAACCCATCCCGCCGTGAACCTGCACGCCGAGGCTCGTCACTTCGAGCGACAGTTCGGTGCTCCAGCCCTTGACGATCGGAACCAGGAACTCGTAAATCGCCTGATGATGCGCACGGGTGGCAGCATCCTCGTGCTGATGCGCGATGTCGTTGTGAGCGGCCGCCACGTATGCGATGGCACGCGACGCGTCGGTCAACGCGCGCATCGTCCCGAGCATGCGGCGCACGTCGGGGTGATGGATGATCGTCACCGCCTCCTTCGCCGAGCCATCGACCGGCCGGCTCTGGACACGCTCCTTCGCATATTCGACGGCCTTCTGGTACGCGGCCTCGGAAATGCCCACGCCTTGCAGGCCGACGGCGAAACGCGCGGCGTTCATCATGATGAACATGTATTCGAGGCCGCGGTTCTCCTCGCCGACGAGATAGCCGGTCGCGCCGCCATGATCGCCGAACTGAAGC
Source organism: Burkholderia vietnamiensis LMG 10929 (assembly GCF_000959445.1). NCBI lineage: Bacteria > Pseudomonadati > Pseudomonadota > Betaproteobacteria > Burkholderiales > Burkholderiaceae > Burkholderia > Burkholderia vietnamiensis. The sequence continues at coordinate 1,517,290 of NZ_CP009630.1, forward strand.
ACGGCGGTCGGGCTGCCCTTGATGCCGAGCTTGTGTTCGATCGACACGCACTGGACGTCGTTGCGCGCGCCGAGCGAGCCGTCTTCGTTGACGAGGAACTTCGGCACGACGAACAGCGAAATGCCCTTCACCCCTTCCGGTGCGCCGGGCGTACGGGCCAACACCAAATGAATGATGTTCTCCGTCATGTCGTGCTCGCCCCAGGTGATGAAGATCTTGGTGCCGAACACCTTGTACGACCCGTCCTGCTGCGGCTCGGCGCGCGAACGCACCATCGACAGATCCGAGCCGGCCTGCGGCTCGGTCAGGTTCATCGTGCCGGTCCATTCGCCGGAGATCATCTTCGGCACGTAACGCGCCTTCTGTTCGTCGCTGCCCGCCGTGAGCAGCGCTTCGATCGCACCGTCGGTGAGCATCGGGCACAACGCGAACGCTACGCTGGCCGCGTTCAGCATTTCGGCGCAGGGCGTCGCGATCAGTTTGGGCAGCCCCTGTCCTTCGTAATCGACCGGATGCTTGACGCCCTGCCAGCCGCCGGCGGCGAACAGCTTGAAGGCGTCCGAGAAACCGGGACACGCGTTCACCACACCGTCCTTCCACGTATTGCCATGCTTGTCGCCGAGCACGTTCAGCGGCGCGACGACCTCGTTGCTGAACTTCGCTGCCTCTTCGATAACCGCCTGTGCAGTCTCGGCCGTGGCGTCCTCACACCCCGGGAGTGCGCTGATTCGATCGAGTTGGGCGAGTTCGTTGACCACGAACAGAATATCTTTTACCGGTGCGACAAAACTCATCGTACTTCTCCATTCAGTTAGATCTACATCTTGCCGAGCCATCGATTGGCCCGACTTGAAGCGACCACGACAGTGACGCCGGACGCCTGTGCGTCGAGCGTCTACCGCCGTGCCGCATGCGGCATCACTTCGATTGCGCGGCCTGATCCAGTTGCGCGACGACCTTGTCGTTGATCAGCCGCTCGATCTCGTTCGCGTCGTAGCCCAGCGTTGCGAGCACGTCCCGGCTGTGCTCGCCGAGATCCGGCGCGCGGCGCGGCTTCACCTTGTCGACACCAGAGATCTGCATCGGGCTATTGACCGTATAGGTCGTCTTCTCGCCGGCTTCGCCCAGCGGGACGAACACCTCGTTCGCGTACATCTGCTCGTCCTTGACGACTTCGTCGGCGACTTGCACGACACCGTAAATGACCCGCGCCTCGTCAAAGGTCTTTTTCCAGTATTCGAGCGAATGGCCGGCGAATGCCTTGTCGAGAATGCCGACGAGTTCGGTGGCGTGCTTGGTGCGGCCCTCGGAGTCCGCGAAGCGCGGGTCTTCGAGCAGCGACGGCAGATCCATTGCCTTGCACAGGCCGGGGAATTCCTTGTTCGCCTGGAGCAACATCAGCAGCAGCCAGCGGTTGTCCGCGGTGCGGTACGGATTGAACAGCGCGTTGAGCGGCGCATTGCGCGTATGCGCGCCGTAGAACTTCGCGCCGTTGAGCGCGCCCTCGGTCCAGAGCGCCGAGGCCCATGCGCCTTCGGCAATGAGCGAGGTGGAGACGCGCGAGCCTTTGCCCGTCTTCTCGCGATGATAAAGGCCCGTCACGATCGCCGAGAACAGCGTGCTGGCCGTCGCGTGATCGCCAATCCCGGGGATGGGAACGGCGGGCGGGCTATCGCCGTCGCGCGTCACTTCCATCAGCCCGGAGCGCGCCCAATAGGTCGTCACGTCGAAGCCGGGACGGTTGGCCTCGGGGCCTTTCAAGCCATAACCGGTGATGTCCGCGTAGATGAGACGGTCGTTCAGCGGCGCGAGCGCTTCGTAGGAGATGCCGAGTTTGTCGCGGACGCTGAGCGGGAAATTGACCACGACGACATCGGCCCATTTGACCAGTTTTTCGACAATGTCTTTTGCTGCGGGAGACTTGAGATCGAGTGCAAGACTCTGCTTGTTGCGGTTGGTGAGCTGCCAGGGATAGTTGGTGTCGCAGACGGGGTTCGGCGCCAGCTTGTAGAGGTTTCGATAGGGGTCGCCGGTGCCGGGCGGCTCTACCTTGATAACCGTCGCACCGAAATCGGACAGTATCGTGGTTGCCGCGGGACCGGCGATATAGCTTGCGAAATCAACGACTTTGACTTCAGAAAAAATGCTGTCGGGGTTCTGCATGATGTCTGTAGCAGGTACTCTGCGTGTTGTATGGGTGACTCGGACTTTTGGTGCTCGCCAACTGCCGATACCTTATCCCGCTGCGCAGACGACCGACATGGGAGATGTCTCCGACCCGCATGTGGTTTGTCACAATCCGCCAACTCGAACGCCGACTTTCGCCGCACGATGCCCTGCGCTTCAGAGAGCGATTTTTCGATCGGTGATAGTCTTCGGCCCGTGAACGCAAAGCTCAGCGCAAACGACACATGCAATGGAATTTGCACGTGGCGTCGCGCAATGCGTATGTGCCATCGAGACCGAGGCACCCGAGAATTTCTGGTCCGGCACCACCCTAGAGAACGATTGGCCACAATGAGAGTGATACATGTTCCGTCGCCGTCTGCGTTATTGCGGCAACAGATCAAGACAATCTCCGACGATCTGTCGACGGTGATCGAGCGCACTTATGCAGCATTAGGCGATATCGACGGCTATGAGGATCTCCCCATCTCCGTGAAGAAAGACATCGTCGACTCCATATCGATTTCGGAGCGCCTGTGGTTCCAATCGATCGTCGATGGCGAGTTTCCCGACAATGAAAGTCTGAAGACGTTTCAGGACTTCGGACGACGAAGAGTTCATCAGGGCATTTCTCTGCAGTCGCTGCTGCGAGCCTTCCGGATGGCGCTTAGAGAGGTTTGGCGCGCATGCGCCGATCTGGGCAGCAAGCACGACATCTTGCGCGACGAACTGCTGTTCGAGATTTCGCCGTACCTGATGGATTACTTCGACCACATGTCGCAACTGATCTCCTCCGCCTATCTGGATGAGCAGTACCGGCAGGCGCGCTGGCAGGAATCGCTGCGCTACCAGTTGCACGACGTGGTGTTCAGCAGATCGCGCGACGACGATGCGTTTCGCAAGATCACCAAGGCGCTGGGCCTCGATCATGCCGTGCCGAGAATCGCGGTTGCGTTGGCGTCGTCGGCGCTGGACGGCGAGCCGATTCAGGCCGATCGCGCACTGGATCAGATCGTGCAAGTGACGGCGGGCATCCTCAAGACCTCGCGAGATACGCTGGTCGACGCCCGCCATCACGATCGCCTCGTCATCTGGGTTCCGTCGATACAGCAGGAATCCGCGAGCGCGAGCGACAGACGTGTCGCGGAATACATGGCGACACTGCAGGAACGATTGCCGTCCGTCACGTCGATCGGGATCGGCCTCGCCGGCGTCGGCGCACAAGGCTGGGCCGCATCGGCCGACGAGGCGATACGCGCGCTGGATTTCGGCAATCGCTTCGCGCCGGATCAGAAGGTGCATCGCTACTCGGACATCGTCATCGAGGAATGCATCCGAGGGAACGACAGCGCGCTGAATTACTTTCTTTCGCTGCTGAACGAACTGTCGGTCGAGTCGGGCGCGACCCGCACGATCGAGGCGTTCTTCACCAACAGACGGCGTCGGAAAGTGACGGCGGCCGCGCTCGACATCCATCCGAATACGCTCGACCATCGGCTCGAACGGGTGGAGAGCATTCTCGGCGCGAAGCTGGACGACGCGCGATGGATCGCCAAGCTCGAAATCGCACTGAAGTTGCGCGACGGGGCTTGCGCGTTGCCTGCGTGAGTGCGTCCATGACGCGTTGTCGTTCGCCGCAGTGACGGCCATCGTCCGAGCCGGCGACGACTCCTATCACTCGGAGCAGCCGTGCGATCGTCGCTGCCGGATGTCTGGCTGGGTTACGGCCTGCCGTTTGACCGGTTTTGCCATAGAAACGGCAGGCTTGGACATGAACATATCGACTCCACCGGGTTAGGATGTCTCGACACCTGAATCCGATGGCCGCCCGCTTACGTTCATGAACGCGTCAGGCGCACGTGTCGCACCGACGAGATGGCGGCCGTCACATTCATGCGTTCGCGACGTCTGCATCGCGGACCGCAACGGCCGCATTGCATTGCACGCACACGCATCCTCATACACTCAAGTCGAGCTCTTCGAACATGTCGAATTTCCAGAACATCCAATACGAAAAGAAGTCGGGTATTGCGTACGTCACCGTCGATCGCCCCAAATCGTTGAACGCACTGAATTTCCAGACGCTCACTGAAATCACCGCGGCCTTCGAGGACGCACGCGACGACGATGCCGTTCATGGCGTGATCGTAACGGGCTCGGGAAACAAGGCGTTCGTCGCAGGCGCTGACATCTCCGAGATCGCCGCACTGTCGGCCGTCGCCGCGGAGAAATTTGCAGGGCTCGGGCATTCGACCATGAATCTGATCGAGACGCTCGGCAAGCCGGTCATCGCCGCTGTGAACGGATTCGCGCTGGGCGGCGGCTGTGAGCTGGCCATGGCCTGCACCATGCGCATCGCATCCGAACATGCCAAGTTCGGACAGCCGGAGGTCAAGCTCGGCATCATTCCGGGCTTCGGCGGTACCCAGCGGCTTCCGCGGCTCGTCGGAAAGGGAATCGCGATGCAGCTGATCCTGACCGCGGCGCTCATCGACGCCAACGAAGCGCATCGCATCGGCCTCGTCAACGAGGTGGTGGAAGCGGACAAGTTGATCGCGCGCGCGGAGCAGATTCTGAATCAGATCGCCGCGAATGCTCCCATCGCAACGCGGCTCGCCATCACGGCCGTCAACCAGGGGGTCGAGGCGAGCCTCGAGCAGGCCTTGAGCCTCGAGCGTGCGCTGTTCGCGGTGTGCGCGGCGACGGAGGACAAGGCCGAAGGTACGGCGGCTTTTCTCGACAAGCGCGCACCGACGTTCCAGTCGAAATGACGCTCTGATGATGTCGCCGGCGCGGTGATGGCATATTCGCAAGCTCAGCATCGTGCCGAAAAGTCGACCTCTCAGGGCAGCCTCTACTACCGCGCTCTTCGTAAAACGAAAATGCCGTTCAGTTGCTCAACTGAGCGGCATTAGCGGCCTGAGGCGCATTTACGGAAGTCGCGCGGAATGCGCGACAAGCGTTGACTGGCGGAAGGCAGCCAGAGTCGAACTGACCCGGGAGCGTCTGACACCCCCAACCGGATTTGAAGTCCGGCCGTACCACCGGATACGAATGCCTTCCGTGCGGGAAAAATCAGGAAAACCGACGAGCGCCTACGCCTGAATACCGGCCCAACCGCTATCGGGCCGCAGGAAGTGCAGATCGCGGTGAAAGCGAGTATACCCAACCCGGTCGAAGAACTCGAGAATCTGGATCGCACGCTTGCGGCCGAGCCCGGTCGCATCGCGAAACGTCGCCGCATCGAGGCCGCCGCCGTGCATCGGCGCGAGTTCCGCAACGAGCGCAGCCAGCTCGCGCACGACCTCCGCGTGATAGAACAGATCGCGCACGACCTGATGCACGTCGCCGCGCCGCGCGAGCTTGCGCAACAGCGCGCGCACGGCGTCCTCGGCCGTGCCCGTCTCGCGCGCGAGATCGCGCACCCATGGCGGATCGAAACGCCCCGCATGAATCGGCGGCAACAGTTGCTGCGCCAGTGCGTCCTCGCGGGCATCGAAGCTCACCGCATGCGTCGGCAAATGCAGCCACGGCCCGCTGCGCGTCACGTCGCCGCCGTCCACCAGCGCATCGACCAGCGCACGCCACAGCGCATCGCCGACCAGCGGCGCAGCCATGCGCCGCAGCCGCGCCGCATCGAGCCCCTGCTCGTCCGGCACGCGCTCGTGATACGCGCGCAGCGTGTCGATCGCGCGCGCCTGCAACGCCTGCCAGTGCGCACGCGCGATCACGGTGCCGTCGTTCGACGCACCGCGCTCGCGCTGACCGATCGACAGCGCGTCCGTCGGCAACGCCAATGCGTCAGGCGCGAAACCCGTCAGGTGCGTGAGCGTCGCGCGCGCGATCCCGAGCGGCGCCTGTGCGAGCAATGCATCGAGCCGCCCTTCGTCGAGCCACGTCGCGAGCGCGTCCAGCCACGCGCGGCGCGCCGGCGTGCGCCGCTTGCGCGCCGGGCCGAACGGATCGAGCACGCGGCCGCCGCCGACCGTGCGCGTCGCCTGCGGGTTGCGAACGATGAAGCGGTCGCCCGGCAGCGCGAACACCGGCTCGTCGAACACCAGTTGCACGCGCATCCGCTGGCCGGCCGCGAGCATGTCGCCATCGAGCAGCGCGATGTGCGCGACGCGATGCAGCGTGCCGAGATGCACGTGCAGCGGCGCCCAGTGCGTCAGCGTCAATCCCGCATCGGCGAGCAGCGTCAATTCGACGTCGAGCCGCGGCGACGTTGCGACCAGCCGCGCATCGGCGACGGTATCGCCGCGCTCGACGTCCGCCTTCTCGACGCCGGCCAGGTTCAGCGCGCAGCGCTCGCCCGCATGGCCGGTGTCCACCGGCCGATTCTGCGCATGGATGCTGCGCACGCGTGCCGCGCGGCCGGTGCGCACGATCGCAAGCGTGTCGCCGGTCGTCACGCGGCCCGCGAACGCGGTTCCCGTCACGACGGTGCCCTGCCCGGCGAGCGTGAACACGCGATCGACGGCGAGCCGGAACAGCCCGTCGTCGCGGCGCGCGCGCCACGCGAACGCCGCGTCGGCGAGGTGACGTTTCAATGCGGCGACGCCTGCGTCGTCCGCGCGCGTCGCGCACGTGTCGAACACCGGCGCGCCGTCGAGCGTCGAACCATGCAGCCACGCGGCGATCTCGTCGCGCACGGCGCCCACGCGCGCGGCGTCGACACGATCGCACTTCGTCAGCGCGACCGCGCCATGCGTGACGCCGAGCAATTGCAGGATCGCGAGATGCTCGCGGGTCTGCGGCATCACGCCGTCGTCGGCGGCGATCACGACGAGCGCGAAATCGATCCCGCACGCGCCGGCCGCCATCGTGTGGATCAGCTTCTCGTGGCCGGGCACGTCGATCAGGCCGAGCACGTCGCCGTTCTCGAGCGGCGTGTACGCATAGCCGAGCTCGATCGAGATGCCGCGCGCCTTCTCCTCCTTCAGCCGGTCGGTGTCGACGCCCGTGAGCGCGCGCACGAGCGTCGTCTTGCCGTGGTCGATATGTCCCGCAGTGCCGACGATCATGCAGCCGGCCCCGCGATCTGCACGCATTGCGCGACGAGGGCCGCTTCGTCGGCGGCTTCGACGCAGCGCAGGTCGAGCCGCAGCGCGTTGTCGGCGATCCGGCCGATCACCGGCCGCGGCCATTCGCGCAGCCGCTTCTCCAGCTGCGCGAGCGCCCGGCCGCCGCGCTTGCCGTCCGGCGTGCGCACGACGAGCCCGGCGCTCGGCAACTGGTCGACCGGCAGCGCACCGCTGCCGATCTGGCTGAACATCGGCTCGACCTGCACGTCGTAGCCGCTGCCGAGCGCCGCCTGCAGCGGCGCGCGCAGGCGCTCGGCAGCGGCGGCGATGTCGCGCTGCGGCCGCGTCAGCAGGCGCAGCGTCGTGAGCCGCTCGCGCAGAAATTCGGGCGCCTGGTAGAGCCGCAGCACCGGTTCGAGCGCGGCGAGCGTCAGCTTGCCGACGCGCAGCGCACGCTTGAGTGGATGCTTCTTGATCTTCGCGATCAGCGCGCGGTCGCCGGCTATCAGGCCGGCCTGCGGACCGCCGAGCAGCTTGTCGCCGCTGAACGTGACGAGGTTCGCGCCGGCCGCGATCGTCTCCTGCACGGTGGTCTCGTGCGGCAAGCCCCATTGCGTCAGATCGGCCAGCGTACCGCTGCCGAGATCGACCGCGACCGGCAGCCCGTGCTCGCGCGCGAGCGGCGCGAGTTCGGCGAGCGCCACTTCGCGCGTGAAGCCGCTGATCGCATAGTTGCTGCAATGCACCTTCATCAGCAGCGCGGTGCGAGGGCCGATCGCGTCCGCGTAATCGCGCAGATGCGTGCGGTTGGTCGTGCCGACTTCGCGCAGCTTCGCGCCCGCGCGGCTCATGATGTCGGGAATCCGGAACGCGCCGCCGATCTCGACCAGCTCGCCGCGCGACACGATCACTTCGCGCTTCGGGGCCAGCGCCGACAACGCGAGCAGCACCGCTGCGGCATTGTTGTTGACGACGGTCGCGGCTTCCGCGCCGGTCAGCTCGCACAGCAGCGCGTCGATCAGGTCGTCGCGGTCGCCGCGACGGCCGGTCGCGAGATCGAATTCGAGGTTGACGGGCTGCGTGAGCGCGTCGACCACCGCGCGCACCGCGTCGTCCGGCAACAGCGCGCGCCCGAGGTTCGTGTGCAGCACGGTGCCGGTCAGATTGAATACCGGCCGCACCGCGCTCGCGCTCTGCGCGGCGAGCGTGCGCGCGACGGCGGCGGCGATGCGCGCCTCGTCGAGCGGCTCGGCCGCGGCAGGATCGGTGCGAGCGTCGCTGCGCCAGCGTTCGAGCTCGGCGCGCACCGCGTTCAGCACGCGCGTGCGGCCGTAGTCGGCGAGCAGCGGCTGCAGCGGCGCCGACGACAACACGCGCTCCACCGACGGCACGCGCGCGAGGACGGCATTCAGTTCATTCAAACCGGGTTCGGTCACGTCGAAGTGGCTCCATTTCGATGCGCGGCCCGCAGCCGGCGCGCGGCGGGCTGCGGTGTCACGCGCTCAGTCTGCTCGGTCGGCGTCCGCTTCGCGCGACACGTCGGGCCACAGCAGCGGGTTCGGCGAACTGCGCTGGTAGCCGGCTTCGTTCATCAGAAGGTCGAGCGTGAGGCTCGCGAGATCGTCGGCGAGCGGCTCGAATTCGTAGTCCTTCTCCTGATAGCCGATCTTGCGATAGGTCTTGCATTCGTCGCACGATTCGGCCTTCACCGCTTCGCTGCCGCCTTCGATCCCGTGGTACGCGATGCCCTTGGTCGAATCGCAGTGCGAGCACTTGGTGCGCACCATGTGCCACTCGGTCGTGCACAGCCCGCATTGCAGGAAGCGGTAGCCCTGGAACTGGCCGCCGACGCGCACGACGCTCGCGACCGGGTGCGTGCCGCACACCGGGCACAAGCCGGGCTGGTCGAGATACGGCACGTCGGCCGGCGCGACGCGGCTCGCGAGGTCGGTCCACACGACCTGCAGCGCGGCCATCAGGAACGGCGCGGTGGCCGGGTCGACTTCGGCGAAGCGCAGCGCGAGGATCGCGTCGGCCTGCGCGTCGAGTTCGGCGGGCGCCGTCAGGCGCAGCCGGTCGAGCAGCTTCGCGAGCGACGGATTGACGAGCCCGGCGCTTTCGACGCGATCGAGCAGCTCGTACAGCACGGCTCGCCACTGCGGATTGCGTTCGCCGTCGAGCGCCGGCACGAGCGGCATCGAATGCTGCTGCGCGCGTGCGATCGCCTCGGGCGACGGCAGCGGCAGGTTCAGCGCCTGCAGCGTCGCGTGCTGCGCGTCGGCCACGGTCGCCATCAGCCGCAGATAGCCGCTGATCGGGTTCAGGTCGGCGAGCTTGCGCAGCCGCGCGGCGCGCGCCGCAAACACGGAGCCGCGCTCCGGCAGACGAAAGCGCGGAATGGCCGAATGATCGAGTGCCGAGATCTCGGTCGGCTCGAGAATGCGTTGTGTCACGAGTATGTCTTCCAAAAAACAAGCGCCGACGAATCGGCGCTTCGGGGGCGATTCCTGCGGTTCGCGCAACGCCACGCCGAAGCCGGCGTGGCGTGCGCGCCGATGCGCTACTTCACGCTCTCACGGAACCACTTCGGGTGATGCTTGCGGGCCCAGCCCAGCGTGACGGTGCCGCGCACCATCGCGCCGATCGAGCCTTTCACCCACAACGCCGCGTAAATGTGCACGATGATGCTCGCAATCAGCACGAACGCCGCCGCCGCATGCACGACGGCCGCCGCGCGGATCACGCCGATCGGGAAGTAGAACGAGAAATAGCGACGCCAGATCACGATCCCGGACAGCAGGAGCAGCAGCAGGCAAGCCACCAGCGTGAAGAATAGCAGCTTCTGTCCGGCGTTATAGCGCCCCACCGGCGGCAGCCGGTCCTCCCGGTTGTTCACCACGTCGCCGATCTGCTTCAGCCATTGCCGATCGTCCGCGTCGAGCACGTTGTGATGCCAGAAGCGCACCACGAGAATCGCGAACGACACGAACATCACGACGCCGACGAACGGATGCAGTATCCGCGTCCACTGTCCGCCGCCGAACAGCGCGGTGAGCCAGAACATCGACGGATGGAACAGCGCGAGCCCGGACAGCGCGAGCAGCACGAACGTGATCGCGGTGATCCAGTGGTTGCTCCGCTCGTTCGGCGTGTAGCGGACGATCAGGTTGGGGTCGTCGTGCTTCATTTCGCGTCCTCCTTGATGCGTCGCGCCTCGTCGCGGGCGGCGGCTTCCTCGTCGTCGCTGACCTCGTTCGGACCGACCCGCGTGTAATGGAAGAACCCGGCCAGCGCGGTGAGCGCGAGCCCGGCGACCGCGAGCGGCTTCGCGATGCCCTTCCAGAGCTTCACCATCGGGCTGATCGACGGATTGTCGGGCAGCCCGTGGTACAGCGACGGCTTGTCCGCGTGGTGCAGCACGTACATCACGTGCGTACCGCCGACGCCCTGCGGGTCGTACAGCCCCGCATGCTCGAAGCCGCGCTCCTTGAGGTCCTCGATGCGCTCGGCCGCGTGCTGCTTCATGTCCTCCTTGGTGCCGAACACGATCGCGCCGGTCGGGCAGGTCTTCACGCACGCCGGCTCCTGGCCGACCGCGACGCGATCGGAACACAGCGTGCACTTGTACGCGCGATGGTCCTTCTTCGAGATCCGCGGAACGTTGAACGGGCAGCCGGTCACGCAATAGCCGCAACCGATGCAGTTCTCCTCGTGGAAATCGACGATCCCGTTGTTGTACTGCACGATCGCGCCCGGCGACGGGCACGCCTTCAGGCAGCCCGGGTCCTCGCAGTGCATGCAGCCGTCCTTGCGGATCAGCCACTCGAGGTCGCCGGCCGGGTTCTCGTATTCGGCGAACCGCATCACCGTCCACGAGTGCTCCGACAGGTCGGCCGGATTGTCGTAGACGCCGACGTTGGTGCCGACCTCGTCGCGCAGGTCGTTCCACTCCATGCACGCCGTCTGGCATGCCTTGCAGCCGATGCACTTCGATACGTCGATCAGCTTCGCGACGCTCCCGGTCACCGGTTCGCGCGCCGTGGGCGGCGGCGTCGTGGTGGCCGAGACGCGCTTGATATCCAGCGATTGCAATGCCATCTCTTTCCCCTTACGCCTTTTCGACCTTCACCAGGAACGACTTGAATTCCGGTGTGTACGAGTTGCCGTCGCCGACGGACGGAGTCAGGGTGTTCGCGAGATAGCCGGGCTTCGCCACTCCCTTGAAGCCCCAGTGCAACGGCACGCCGACCGTCTGAACCTTCTTGCCGTCGATCGTCAGCGGTTTGATCCGCTTCGTGACGAGCGCGACCGCGACGATGTAGCCGCGCTTGGACGACACCTTCACGCGATCGCCGTGCGCGACGCCGACTTCCTTCGCGAGGTCTTCGCCGATCTCGACGAATTGCTCGGGCTGGATGATCGCGTTCAGCCGCGCATGCTTGGTCCAGTAATGGAAATGCTCGGTGAGGCGGTACGTCGTCGCGACGTGCGGGAACTCCGACACCTTGCCGAACGACGCGCGGTCGTCCGCGAACACGCGGGCGGCCGGGTTGTTCAGCGCCTGCGGGTTGTCGGGGTGCAGCGGGTTCGCGGCGAGCGGCGTCTCGAACGGCTCGTAGTGCTCGGGGAACGGGCCTTCGTTCATCGCCGCGCGCGCAAAGAAGCGCGCGACGCCTTCCGGATTCATGATGAACGGCCCCATCCCGTTCTCCGGCGGCTCGTCGGCCTTGAAGTCCGGCACGTCGGCGCCCTTCCACGCGCTGCCGTTCCAGCCGATCAGCTTGCGGGTCGGGTCGAACGGCTTGCCGCTCACGTCGCACGACGCGCGGTTGTACAGGATCCGCCGGTTGGCCGGCCACGCCCACGCCCAGTTCAGCGTCTGGCCGATGCCGGTCGGATCGGCGTTGTCGCGTCGCGCCATCTGGTTGCCGGCCTGCGTCCACGCGCCGCAGAAGATCCAGCAGCCGCTCGCGGTCGTGCCGTCGTCCTTCAGCTGCGCGAACGCGGCGAGCTGCTCGCCCTTCTTCACGAGCGTCTTCGTCGGATCCTTCGGGTCGGGCAAGTCGGCGAGCGCACGGCCGTTGAACTCCATCGCCAGTTCTTCGGGCGTCGGGCTCTCCGGGTTCGCGTACGGCCACGTGAGGTTCACGATCGGGTCCGGGTACTTGCCGCCCTCCGCCTGGTACATCTTGCGCATCCGCAGGAACAGCCCCGACATGATCTCGAGATCGCTGCGCGCCTCGCCCGGCGGCTCCGCGCCCTTCCAGTGCCATTGGAGCACGCGGCTCGAACTGACGAGCGAGCCGTTCTCCTCGGCGAAGCACGTGGTCGGCAGCCGGAACACCTCGGTCTGGATCTTCGACGCGTCGACGTCGTTGAAATCGCCGTGCGGCTTCCAGAATTCGGACGTCTCGGTCGCGAGCGGGTCCATCACCACCAGCCACTTCAGCCTGGCGAGCCCGGCGGCCGTCTTCGCCTTCGACGGCGCGGCCGCGAGCGGATTGAAGCCCTGGCAGATGTAGCCGTTCATCTTGCCGGCACTCATCAGCTCGATTGCCTGCAGCAGGTCGTACTGCTTGTCGAGCTTCGGCAGGTAGTCGTACGCCCAGTTGTTGTCGGCGCTGGCCGCGTCGCCCCACCACGACTTCATGAAACTGACGTGGAACGCCTTGTAGTTCTTCCAGTAGCTGAGCTGGTTCGGCCGCAGCGGCTGCTGCGCGCGCTTCTTGATATAGCCGTCGAAGTCCTGCTCGGCCTGCATCGGGAGCGTCATGTAACCGGGCAGCAGGTTCGACATCAACCCGAGATCCGTCAGCCCCTGGATGTTCGAGTGGCCGCGCAGCGCGTTCATCCCGCCGCCGGCGATGCCGATGTTGCCGAGCAGCAGCTGCACCATCGCGCCGGTGCGGATGATCTGCGCGCCGATCGAATGGTGGGTCCAGCCGAGCGCGTACAGCACCGTGCCGGCGCGGCCGGGCACGGCCGTGGTCGCGAGCATCTCGCACACCTTCAGGAATTTCTCCTTCGGCGTGCCGCACACCTGCTGGACGAGCTCGGCCGTATAGCGCCCGTAGTGCTGCTTCAGCAGGTTGTAGACGCAGCGCGGATGCTGCAGCGTCGGGTCGACCTTCACGAAGCCGTCGTCGCCGCGCTCGTAGTCCCAGCTGGACTTGTCGGGGTACGCGTGCTTCTCGGCGTCGTAGCCGGAATAGATGCCGTCGTTGAACGCGAAATCCTCGCGCACGATGAACGAGAAGTCCGTGTAGTTCTTCACGTACTCATGCTGGATCTTGTCGTTCGTCAGCAGATAGTTGATGACGCCGCCCAGAAAGACGATGTCGGTGCCGGTGCGGATCGGCGCGTAATAGTCGGCGACCGACGCCGTACGCGTAAAGCGCGGGTCGACGACGATCAGTCGCGCCTTGCGGTGCGCCTTCGCCTCCGTCACCCACTTGAAACCGCACGGATGGGCCTCGGCTGCATTGCCGCCCATCACGAGAATCACGTCCGCGTTCTTGATGTCGACCCAATGGTTCGTCATCGCTCCACGGCCAAACGTCGGGGCAAGACCTGCCACCGTCGGGCCATGTCAGACACGCGCCTGATTATCGAATACGAGCATTCCGAGGCTGCGCACAGCCTTGTGCGTCAGGTAGCCGACTTCGTTGCTGCCCGCCGATGCGGCCAGCATGCCGGTGGTCAGCCAGCGGTTGACCCTGGCGCCGTCGTCGGTCGTCTCGACGAAATTCGCGTCGCGGTCGGCCTTCATCAGCTTCGCGATGCGGTCGAGCGCGTCGCTCCACGAGATGGGCTGCCACGTGTCCGAGCCCGGCGCGCGATACTCGGGACGCGTCAGGCGGTTCGGGCTGTGGATGAAGTCGATCAGGCTCGCACCCTTCGGGCACAGCGTGCCGCGATTGACCGGATGGTCGGGGTCGCCTTCGATGTGGATGATGCTCGACTGCGCGTTCTTCGCGCCATCGCCGAGGCCGTACATCAGGATGCCGCAACCGACTGAGCAATATGGACAGGTGTTGCGCGTTTCGACTGTGCGCGCCAGCTTGTACTGTCGGACTTCGGCGAGCGCTTGCGTCGGAGAAAAGCCCAGCAGGGCAAGACTCGATCCGGCAAGCGACGTGGCCGTCACCTTCAGGAACTGGCGCCGGGACATTTGTAGCATGGTGGTCTCGGGCGTTTTTGTGGGGTTGGGGTGAAGCTGAAAGGAATTATAGACAGTTCAGGCAACTATGATCGAATCCTCGGATCAATACCGATATGCCCGCTCCACCGACGCCCCGCGTTCACCCGCGTTCATCAACAGACCGAACCGTCATGAAACGACCGATCACGTCCGAAGCCACCCGTCTCGCGCAGCAGCAGGCGAACTGGGCACTCAACGCGTTCAAGCGCTTCTCCTCCGACCGCTGCTCGGCGATGGCCGCCAGCATCGCGTTCTTCTCGGCGTTCTCGCTCGCGCCGACGCTCGTGATGGTGATCGCGGTGGCCGGCTGGTTCTTCGGCGACGACGCCGCGCGCGGCCAGGTGTTCGAGCAGGCGCACCAGCTGATCGGCGACGATGCGGCGGCCAGCATTCAGACGATCGTGCAGAACGCGCATCGCGCGGGCAGCAGCGGCGGCATCGCCACGCTGATTTCGTTCGCGGCGCTCGCGATCGGCGCGTCGGCGACGTTCGCGTCGCTGAACACCGCGCTGAGCGTGATCTGGCCGAGCACCGAAAACCGCTGGTCGAGCATGCTCGGGCTCGTGCGCGTGCGACTGGTGTCGTTCGGGCTCGTGCTCGGCGTCGCTTTCCTGCTGATCGTTTCGCTGGTGCTCGACACGGCGATCACGTTCGTCGGCACGTGGCTGCTCGGCGATTCGCCATACGTATTCATCACCAACGTGCTGCAGTTCTTCGTCGGCATCGCGGTGCTGGCCGGCGCGTTCGCCGCGTTGATGAAGTTCCTGCCCGACGCGCGCGTCGCGTGGCGCGACGCCATGGTCGGCGGAGTCGTGTCGGCCATCCTGTTCTCTGGCGGCAAGAAGCTGTTCGCGCTGTATCTGGCGCGGGCCGGCACGGCGAGCGCGTTCGGTGCGGCCGGGTCGTTCGCGGTGCTGCTGATGTGGCTGTACTTCTCGGCGGCCGTGCTGCTGCTCGGCGCGGAATTCGCGGCCGCGCGCGGCGATGCGCATCGCCGCGGCGACCCGCTGCCCGCTGCATCGGCGCAGCCGCAGCCTCCCGCCAAGCGCGCGCCCGGCAACTGACGCCGTAGCGGCCGCGTGCCATTACGCGAACGCGCAGCGTTTCGCAAGCCCCGCGCCGTCGCCCCTTTCGTGACGCGTTGAGATGCCGCTTGCATCGCGTGCCGCCGCCATCTGCATCGGCAAACGTTTGCACACTTCGATTTCTGTGCACACAACGGCGAAATACGTGCTGTTGCTGCACGGCGCATCAACTGTTGCAACAATCGCAGCGCACAACTTGTCAACTGTTTCAAAAACAGGAACAGTTGTTGATGTGCTTGATATATATGGATTTTTTCGCTCTGTTACCTTTTGGAGACACTTTATTTTTTGGGCTTTCTTGCCCGTATTGCACTGAGCTATTCTCCAATCCGCAACAAATAACGAATCACGAATCACTTGCGTGGAGATACTCAACGATGAAGAAACTTGCTCTCTCGACCCTGTCGCTGGCCCTGCTGGGCGCAGCCGGCGCCGCTCACGCTCAATCGAGCGTCACGCTGTACGGCGTGATCGATACGTCGATCACCTACATTCACGGTAACGCTGGTCAAGGCAACAATTCGTGGTCGATGGGCAGCGGCAACCTGCAAGGTGCCCGCTGGGGCCTGAAGGGTACCGAAGACCTCGGTGGCGGCCTGAAGGCAATCTTCCAGGTGGAAAACGGCTTCAACTCGACGAACGGCGCACTGGGCCAAGGCCAGCGCATGTTCGGCCGCCAGGCATTCGTCGGCCTGCAGAGCGACCAGTACGGTACGCTGACGCTCGGCCGCCAGTACGACCCGCTGGTCGACCTGGTTCAGGCAGTGACGGCTGACAACTACTTCGGCAGCGTGTTCGCTACGCCGGGCGACGTCGACAACAACGACAACAGCCTGCGCGTCAG
Organism: Burkholderia vietnamiensis LMG 10929; assembly: GCF_000959445.1. NCBI lineage: Bacteria > Pseudomonadati > Pseudomonadota > Betaproteobacteria > Burkholderiales > Burkholderiaceae > Burkholderia > Burkholderia vietnamiensis. The sequence continues at coordinate 1,533,610 of NZ_CP009630.1, forward strand.
CAACGCGATCAAGTACACGTCGCCGGTCTGGGGCGGTCTGCAATTCGAAGGCATGTACGCACTCGGCGGCGTCGCTGGCGCAACCGGCAAGGGCCAGACGTGGGCAGCGGCAGCAGCCTACAACAACGGCCCGCTCGGCGTGGCTGCAGGCTACTTCCACGCAAGCAACGCGTCGGCACTGAATGCGGCTGGCCAGCGCACCGGCTGGGCAGGCACGTCGGACTCGATCTTCGACGGCGATTCGGGCACCACGTTCATCAACAACGCGTTCACGTCGGCGGCGTCGATCGGCATCGCTCAGGTTGCCGCGCAATACGCGTTCGGCCCGGTCACGGTTGGCGCCGGCTACAGCAACGCGCAGTACAAGGCAGACGCGAACTCGACGTTCGGTACGAACCAGAAGTACAACACGGGTCGCGGGTTCGTCACGTACCAGGCGTCGGCACCGCTGCTGCTGGGCCTCGGCTACATCTACACGAAGGGTAGCGGCAACAACAACGGCAAGTACCATCAGGTTTCGCTCGGCGCCGACTACTCGCTGTCGAAGCGCACGGACGTCTACCTGGTTGGCGCGTATCAGCACGCCAGCGGCAAGAACGCGGACGGCACCGATGCGCAAGCAGCGATCGGTTCGTACGGCGTCGCCGGCACGAGCTCGCAGGAAATCGTCGCACTCGGCCTGCGCCACAAGTTCTAAGAAGTACGTTTCCGGTGTGCATGGCGTCTTCGACGCCATGTCGCCGAACTGCAAAACCAGCCCCGGCTTCGGCCGCGGCTGGTTTTTTTTCGTCCCGTGCGTGGCGGCGCGATGTCGGCCGCCCGATGCGCGTCCAGTGACGGACAGTATCGGCGGCGTTCGACAGCGGCGCTCGGGCCGTCTGTCGCGTGCCTGAGCGCATGCCGAACCCGTGCCCGGCACTACGTGTTGCCGGCGTCCGCCCGAACCTGAACCGCGTATGCTGCCAGCTGTCGATTTCGACGTACGTCGTGCGTCGTAACGATGGCGGGAGGCGCATTGCCAGCCTTCCCCGACACCTGACAGGAGACGCTCGATGACGATTCAGAAGATCACGCCCTTCCTCTGGTATACGACCGAAGCCGAAGACGCCGCGGCGTTCTATGCGGGCATTTTCCCGAACTCGCGGGTCGTGCGCGTCACCGCGGTACAGGGGACCGCCGGCACGCGGATGGTCGAATTCGAACTGTTCGGCCAGCCGTTCATCGCGATGAGCCATCCGCGCACCGAGACGTTCAACCACACGGTTTCGCTGATGGTCAGTTGCGCGGACCAGGCCGAGCTCGACCGCTACTGGAGCGCGCTGCTCGACAACGGCGGCACCGCCGACGGCTGCGGCTGGCTGCGCGACCGGTTCGGCGTGTCGTGGCAGATCGTGCCGGACGCGCTGATCCCGATGATGGCCGATCGCGACACGGTCAAGGCCGGGCGCGTGGCCGCCGCGATGATGCAGATGACGAAGTTCGACGTTGCCGCGTTGCAGGCTGCCTACGCCGGCACGGCGAACTGACGCCAGCCGCCGCGCGCGTGCCGCCGGCTACTGCATACTGCAGCGCGTCGCGTTCGCCACGTGCGCAGCGCGCGCGAGCGCATCGGTCGGCGCGAGCGCATCGCGTCGTGCCGCACACGATCGGCCGCGCGGCCGACGCCATCAATGAAAAATCCCCGCACGCTTTCGCGTACGGGGATCGTCGGACGTTGCAACGGTCGCCGGCGTGGACGCGGCGACCGTCACGCTGCATTACGCAGCAGCGTCCTTCAGCTTCTTCAGCGCACGTGCCTTGACGCGCACGCTGGCCGGCTTCGCCGGGAACCAGCGCTCTTCGCCCGAGAACGGATCCTTGCCGAAGCGCTTCTTCTTCGCCGGCACGACTTGCGCCGTGATCTTCAGCAGACCCGGCAGCGTGAATTCGCCCGCGCCCTTCTTGTGGATCGAGCCCAGCACGACGTTCTCGAGTGCGACGAGCACTGCCTTGACCGCCTTCACTTCGACAGCTGCGCGCTCAGCGATGTGCGTTGCGAGCGATGCCTTCGTGAACTTGTCCTTCAGCGGCGTCGGAGCGGCCGGTGCTGCCTTCGCGGCAGCCTTCTTGGCCACTACTTTCTTCGCGGGCGCAGCCTTTTTGGCAGCCACTTTCTTGGTGGCCGGTGCGGCAGCCTTCTTGGCCACCTTTTTTGCGGAAGTCGCCATGTTTCTCCTACCAGGTGTGGTCGTTGGATACACGAAGCGTGCAACGCGCGCGCTTCAACGCCGGATTCTACAAGCGCGTCGACGCTTCGTGGAGTACTTTTGTGCGTTTTCGCGGGGTTTCCCGCAGGTTTTGTTGCGCTCGACCGACTTCGCCGACGTTCGAGCATCGAAAAACGCCTGCACGTATGCGTCGAACGCAGCGCTCGAACGAGCCGAACGCGAATTACGTTCGATATTTGCGCACCTATACTGACCTCGCTCAGTGCCCCGGATGCCTTCATGCGCGAAGTCAGATACGTCAAAGGACTCGACGGCCTGCGAGCCATCGCCGTCATTCTCGTTTTCCTGTCCCACAAGGGCCACGTCCTCGCCGTCGACGTGGGCAAGCTCGGTGTGTGGACGTTCTTCTTCATCAGCGGATTCCTGATCGTCGGCGAACTGCATCGCAACCGTCAGGCGATCGAATGCGGCACGATGACGCGCCGTCATGCGCTCGCGCTGTTCCTCGCGAAGCGCGCGCTGCGGATCTTTCCCGTCTACTACCTGCTGCTCGCCGCGCTCGCGATCGCGCACGCGCTGTTCTACCAGCGCGGCGTCAAACTCGGCCTCGCGTGGCACGCGACGTTCCTGTCCAATTACTGGATCGGCGTCGTCAAGGACGGCTGGCCGGGCTCCACGTCGCACTTCTGGAGCCTCGCGGTCGAGCAGCAGTTCTATCTGATCGCGCCGCTCACGCTGCTCGCGGTGCCGGCCGCGCGCCATGTCGCGCTCGGCGTCGCGGCCGTCGCGCTGTGTGCGCTCGCGCATCTCGCGCTGTATGCGGTCGATGCATCGCCGGTGCTGATCTACGCGTTTTCGCCGTGGAATTTCGCGCTGATCGCACTAGGCGGCGTGGGCGCGATGGCGCTCGCGGATCACGGCCGCGGCGTCCTGCGTCGCGTGCCGCCGGGATGGGTCGGCGCGGCGGGCGTCGCGTTCTTTCTCGCGCTGCCCGCGCTCACGCCGCTGCCGGACGTCGTCACGGGGCTCGCGGATCTCGGCCTGTCGGCGTCGCTCGGCTCGCTGATGCTGTGGATCGTCACCGAGCCGGACCATCCGGCCGTCGCGCTGCTCGACTGGGCGCCGCTCGTCTACCTCGGCACGATCAGCTACGGCTTCTACCTGTTCCACAACCTGGTGCCGGCGCGCTTCGGCACGATGCCCGCGCTGTTCGCGCGCGTGCCGATGCCCGCGTTCGTGCGCGACGCGCTGCCCGAGCTGCTGCAGTTCGCGCTCGCCGTGCTGCTCGCTCATCTGTCGTGGCGCTACCTCGAAAAGCGCCTGCTCGACTTCAAGAAGCCGATCGCCGCGATGCTCGCGCGGTACTTCGTGGCGCGGCCGAGCGCGTCTGCGCGCTGACGGAACGGCGGATCTTAGCGACGACGGCGCTATGGCCGGCGACGTTCGCGCGGCGGGTTGGGTGGTTGATTGCGAGCCCGGCTAACGTTGCCGCGATGGATTTGTTGCATACGCGTTCCGTGCCGACGTGCTCGAACCGCCACGCGCATCCAACCGTAAGCGCTGGCCGATGCGGCTCGACGTGCGCGCTTCGATGGGTGCATCGCGAGATGTGCGTCCTGGCATATGCGACCGACCGGTGCGTCCCGATGTGCGTATCCCAACATAGAGGCCCTGACGGGTGCATCCCTACACGCGCCCACGTGCTCGTCCCGATGTGTGTCCCGACACGGCCGACCCGACAGGTGGGTTCCGACATATGCCTCCCGACGCGTGTGTCCCGCCGGGCACGCTCCGGCGTGCGTGTCCCGACGTGGCCGCCCCGACGTGTGTCTCCCGACATATGCGTCCCGACATGTCCGTGCGGACGTGTGTGCCCCCATGTGCGCGTCCCGACGCGCGCACCCGCCACGCACCCCACCCCGCGGCGCGCAGCCGGTCGCGACACGCAACGCAGCGGCCCGGCAGCCGCACGCGTAGCCCACTCCCCCGGACAGCGGCCGATCGACCGCGCGCATGACGCGCCCACCACCCCACCGTTGCCACCGCATCGCACGTACGCACGCAAAAAAGCCCCGGCGCGCGAAGCGGCCGGGGCCAACGGAACAACCACCACCTGAAACAGCGAAAGCAGCGCGGCTACTTATGCGACGGCAGCGAGCGCCGGCAGACAAGTACGCAGATACGCCTCGAATTCGCGGCTCACTTCCGGATGCTGAAGCGCGAACTCGACGGTCGCCTTCAGGTAGCCGAGCTTGCTGCCGCAATCGAAGCGCGTGCCGTAGTAGCGGTACGCGAGCACCTGTTCGTTCGCGAGCAGCGACTGCACGGCGTCGGTGAGCTGCAGCTCGCCGCCCGCGCCCGGCTTGATCCGGCGCAGATGATCGAAGATCGTCGGCATGAACACGTAGCGGCCGACCACGCCGAGGTTCGACGGCGCATCTTCCGGCGCCGGCTTCTCGATGATGCCCGCCAGCTTGATGATGTCCTCTTCCCATTCGCGGCCCTCGACGACGCCGTACGAGCGGCTGTCCTCGCGCGCGATCGTCTCGACCCCGATCACCGAGCTGTGGTAGTGGTCGAACACGTCGACGAGCTGCTTGAGCACCGGCTGCTCGCCGTGCAGCAGATCGTCCGCGAGAATCACCGCGAACGGCTCGCCGTGCACGAGCTTTTCCGCGCACAGCACCGCATGGCCGAGCCCGAGCGCTTCCGGCTGACGCACGTAGAAGCAGTCCACGTTGCTCGGCTTGATGCCGCGCACGAGCTCGAGCAGCTTTTCCTTGCCGCGCGCCTCGAGTTCGGCCTCGATTTCGTATGACTTGTCGAAATGATCCTCGATCGCGCGCTTGCTGCGCCCCGTCACGAAGATCATCTCCGTGATACCTGCGTTGATCGCTTCCTCGACCGCGTACTGGATCAGCGGCTTGTCCACGACAGGCAGCATTTCCTTCGGGCTCGCCTTCGTTGCTGGGAGGAACCGCGTGCCGAGACCGGCAACGGGGAACACGGCCTTGGTGACTTTCAACATGTTCGCATCCTGATTGCGTTGAATGCGCCGCGTCGCCCAGCGACCCGGCGCGAATGTTTTGCGGGCGGTTTATCGGGAACCGGCGGCGCAGCCAATTCCAATCCGCATGTTTTCGATATGGACCGATTATCCGGCCATCCGGAAAACAGATAATTCATAATCCGGTCGATATTGCCGCATACGGCATCGCTACGGAAACAAATTACCGATTCTTCGGATACAAATAGTTACGATTCGAATTCCTCGATATACGGGACGCCGCCCCGTTCGACGCCGGGGCGAATCGGCTCGTTCTTCAGCGCCTCGCGGTAGGCCGACAGCACGGCCATGACCAGCAGTACCGCTGCGCTCGCGATCCAATGCATATCCATCTTGCCGCTCCTTTGCATCAATCATCCGGATCTTCAAACTATCAGAAAAAAATCCGCAAATAATTGCACCCCGTCCGAACCCGCTTTCACCCCGATATAAAACCACGATCCGAAATACGGTTATTCGCCGGCGGGATTTTTTTATTGATTCGCTCGAATTCTTGCGCATTACGATCGGACCATCCCCTTCATCCGTCGCAAGGATTCGAATCGCATGCAAGCATTCAGCGGATCGCCTTTGACTGCGCCGCCCGTCGCCGATCACAAGGAACACGTGATCGACGCGATGCGCGGGTTCGCGGCGCTGCTCGTCGCCTATTTTCATTGCCGGCAGGTCGTCTGGGTCGGCATGCAAGGCTTCCATCGCGCTTACGGCCACGCGCTCGACCCGAGCGTGATCGTCGGCTATCTGACGTTCCCGTTCGCGTGGGGGTCGGCCGGCGTGCCGATCTTCTTCGTGATCAGCGGCTACTGCATACACCGCAACGCGGCGCTCAAGCTCGCGGCCAACCCGGCCTACCGGCTCGATGCGCCGAACTTCTGGGCGCGCCGCTTCGCGCGCATCTATCCGGTGCTGCTCGCCGCGCTGCTGTTCACGCTCGCGATGGATGCGATCAGCCTGCAGATCGCGCCGGTCAGCCACAAGATCCGCGACATCGGGCTCAGCGCATTCGTCGTGAACCTGCTGTCGCTGCAGGGCGTCGCGGGCTACACGTACGGCTCGAACGGCGCGCTGTGGACGCTGTCGCTCGAGGTGCAGTTCTATGTGATTTATCCGCTGCTGTTCGCGCTGCGCCGGCGCGTCGGGATGCCGGCGATCCTGGCGGCCGTCGCGCTGGTGAACGTCGCGTCGGCGTGGCTGCTCGAGCGGCACGATCTGCAGTTCTTCACGTCGTACTGGCTGTCGTGGACGGTCGGCGCGTGGATCGCCGACGTGCGCGCCCAGCCCGCGCGCGGCGCGACCGCCGTGCCGTCGCGTTGGTGGTACGGCGCGGCCGCGCTGTTGCTCGCCGCCGGTTGCGGCGCGTTCCACTTCGGCCAGTACGGCGCGTTCCAGCTGTGGGCGGCCGGCTTCGCGTGCTTCCTGTACCGCGCGCTCGCGTGCCCGCCGCGCCCGACGCCGCTGCTGCGGCTGCTCGGCTGGTTCGGCGACTTCAGCTATTCGCTGTATCTGGTCCACCTGCCGCTGTTCGTGTGCCTCGGCTCGGTGCTGTTCCACTCGGAATTGCAGCTGTCGATCTGGCCGTCGTTCGGCTTCATGGCCGCCGCGATTCCGGTCGCGTATCTGTTCTACCGGCTGTTCGAACGCCCGGCGATGACGTGGTCGGCGAGCCTCAAGCCCGCGCGTACGGCGCGCGCCGTCGCGCCGACGCCCGAACAGGCTGCCTGAACGCGGCACTCCCGCTCGGCCCGACTTCGGCCGGGCGGCGCCGTTTCAGCGGCAGCGCGGCGATCCGCCCGCCAAGGTGCGTCGCGATGGGGCGGACAGTTGGCGCTTGCAGCGTCGGCGAAGCGCTGGGCTTGGATGGCATGCTGTCCTGCGTACGCTTGGATAGCATGCACACGCCGGCGCGCAAGCTCCACGCACGTGCATGCAGGCGCCACGCGGAACCGCCGCGACGCCGGCCGGACCGCTGCACGGCAGTTGCCGGGGTTGCCGGGGTTGCCGGGGTTGCCGGGGTTGCCGGGGTTGCCGGGGTTGCCGGGGTTGCCGGGGTTGCCGGGGTTGCCGCTGTTGCCGCAGTTGCCCCAGAGGCGGACCGAGCCGGCTCTGCATCAGCGCCGCCTTCCGGCTGCGTCTCGTGCTACCCCGCAAACGACCACTCGCTCCCGCCCACAGCCACGCGTCGGCTGCCCCGACGCGGCACATAGAAACCAAAGCGGAACCAGAAGCAAAACCGCACCCGCCGAGAGAGCACCGATCGACGAGCCGGCGTTGCGCATCTTCGACTACGACGACGATGACGCCCCGCGCGCCGCATCTTGCGCGCCAAACAACAAGAGGCCCTCATGCAGCACACCACTGCATGAGGGCCCCTCCTCGCCGCCTCGTGCCGACAAGAATCGACACGCCTCGACGCCTCGCGCCTAGCGCTTCTTCGCCTTCGCGGCCTTCGCCGTATCGGCGAGGATCTTCTCGACCCGCTCGACATAGGTTTCGGTGCCGAACCGCCGCACCGCGGTCGCCCGCCCGCTCGCGACCAGCCGCTCGCGCAGCGCGCCGTCGTGCTTGAGCCTGCCGAGCGCATCGGCCAGCGCGGCCGCGTTGCCGGGCTCGCACAGCAGCCCGTTCTCGCCGTCCTCGATGATCTCGACGACGCCGCCCGCCCGCGCCGCGACCACCGGCCGCCGCGCCAGCATCCCCTCGACGATCACGCGCCCGAACGGCTCCGGCGTGATCGACGTGTGCGCGACCATGTCGACCGCCTTCATGCATGCGGCCACGTCGCGCTGGAAGCCGAGGAAGTGCACGCGATCGCCCATCCGGTGCCGCGCGACCGTCTCGTGCAGCTGCGCCGCGTACTCGTCCTCGCCGAACAGCGGCGCGCCGACCAGCACGACGTGCATGTCGGGATGGCGCGTCGCGGCTTCCAGCAGCAGATGCTGCCCCTTCCAGTGCGCGAGCCGGCTGAACGAGCCCACCAGCCACGCGTGCTCCGGCAGCCCGAAGCGCGCGCGCAGCGCGGCCTGGCTGACGTTCTCCAGCGCGTCGAACGGTTCGGCCGAGATGCCGTTGAACACCACGTCGACGTGCTGCGGCGTGAAGCCGGTCAACGCACGGAACGCCTGCGCGGACGCGTCCGAGTTCGCGATCACGCGCGTGATGCCGAACCGCGCGCAATACTTGATGGCCTTCAGCTGCTTGCCGCCGAAATGGTCGCCGCTGACGATATCGCGCAGATGCCAGACCACCGGCTTGCGCGCGAGCCGCCCGGCCAGCGCCGCGACCACCATCGCGCGCTGCGTGTTCGCGTAGATCACTTCCGCACGGCGCGCGCGCCGCGCCACGTTGCGCACGAGCGCGACGAGCTGCTTCAACGCGCCGGCCGACACGCCGCCCTGCTTGCGCACGCCGGCGAGCGCGCCCTGGTCGAGCACGTCGACGCGCGCGCCGATCTCGTCGAGCGCCGCGCGAAACGGGCCGTCGTCGAACAGCAGCACGTCGGCGTTCGCGCGCATGTGCTTCATGATCTCCAGCAGCGACAGCTCCGCGCCGCCGAGCACGCCGCTCTGGTCCAGCACGAGCGTCGCCGGGCCGCGCGCGACCGGCAGCGGCGCGACGGCCGTGCTGCGCTGCGCGGTCGAGCCCGGCAGCGCCGCCTCGACGTAGTCGAGAAAGCGCTGCCTGAACGTGTCGGCGGAGAAGCGCTCGGCGTTCGCGCGGCACGCACGCGGCGCGAAGCGCTGCGGCGCCCGCTCGAACTCGTCGACCGCCGCGACGATCGCATGCGGCGTCTGTTCGTCGAAGAACAACCCGGTCGGATGCGCGTGCGAGGTCGGCTCGAGCACCGTTTCGAGCGCGCCGCCCTTGCCGTACGCGATGACCGGCGTGCCGCACGCCTGCGCCTCGACCACCGAGATTCCGAAATCCTCCTCGGCCGCGAACACGAACGCCTTCGCGCGCCGCATCCGGTCATGCAGCACCGCGAACGGCTGGTAACCCATGATCTCGACGTTCGGGCCGGCCTTCGCGCGGATCTTCTGCATCTCGGGGCCGTCGCCGATCACGACGAGCTTGCGCTCCGGCGTGCGCGAAAACGCTTCGACGATCAGGTCGATCTTCTTGTACGGCACCATCCGCGACGCGGTCAGGTAGAAGTCGTCCTTCACGTCGTTCAGCGAGAAGCCGTCGACGTCCACCGGCGGAAAGATCACCGCCGCGTCGCGGTGGTACACCTTGCGGATGCGCCGCGCGATGAACGCGGAGTTCGCGATGAAGCCGTCCACCGCGTTCGCGGTGCGCGTGTCCCAGTTGCGGATGTAATGCAGGATCATCCGCGCGAGCAGCGACTTCGGCCCGTGCGTGAGATTCGATTGCTCCAGATACTGATGCTGCAAGTCCCACGCATAGCGGATCGGCGAATGCACGTAGCTGATGTGCAGCTGGTCCGGGCCGGTCAGCACGCCCTTCGCGACCGCATGGCTGCTGGAGATCACGAGGTCGTAGTCGGACACGTCGAGCTGCTCGATCGCGAGCGGCATCAGCGGCAGGTAGCTGCGGTACTTGGTGCGCGCGAACGGCAGCTTCTGGATGAACGAAGTCGTCACGGGCTTGCCGCGCACGAACGCGCGGTCGTCGAGGAAATCGACGAGGCTGAACAGGTCCGCGTCGGGAAAGCACGCGATGATCTGTTCGAGCACGCGCTCGGCGCCGGCATACGTGACGAGCCAGTCGTGGACGATCGCGACGCGCAGCGGACGCGACGCATCGCGTGCGCTCGCGCGAGCGGGCGCTTCGGTGCGGCGCAGTACGGCATCGCCGGCCGCGGCCGCGTCGGCCGTGGCGAAGTTCAAGGCGTGTTCCGCCAGATCGCGATTCATACGGTTTTCCTCGCATTGAGACGGACGAACAGGTCGCGCACGAGCGCGCGCAGCCCAGGAGTCATCGTGAGCGACCACGCCAGGTTCAGCACGAGCACGACGGCGCACAGGCCGATCGACTCGCCGAGCCCCGACCATGTTTGCGCGAGCAGCAGGCTCGCGAGCAGGAAGGCGAGGTGCGCGAGCATGTCGAGCACGATCGCGCGCATCCGGATGGCCGACAGGTAGAGCAGCACGCCGTAGTCGACCAGCGCGCGCACGGCGACGACCACCGCCGCGCCGATCAGCCCGAAGTGATGAATGCCGAACCACAGCGCGCCGACGAAGAACGGCATTTCGACGAGCCCCGCGAACGCGGCGCGCGCCGGATTGACCTGCGACTGGATCAGGATGCGCGTGACGCTCGCCTGCCCGACGAGCCACACGCTGATCACCAGCACGCGCCCGACCGGCGCCGAATGCGCGGCGAGATCGGCGCCGACCCACAGCGTCAGGAACGGCGCGAGCGCGAAGATCGCGACGATGCCGACCGGCGTGAACACGCCGTTCAGGAATTCGAGCGACTGGCGCGCGAGCGTGTCGGCGTGATCGCGGCCGACCGCCGACAGGCGCGGAAACAGCGTGCGCACCAGCGCGTTCGGCAGCATGTTGAGCCGCGTGACGAGGTTCTGCGGCACGGTGTAGTAGGTGACGAACTTCGCGCCCATGCCGGCGCCGAGCATCACGCGGTCGAGCGTGTCGGCGATCATGCTGGCCATGCTCGCGATCAGCATCCAGCCGCCGAAGTTGAACAGCCCTTTCGCGGTGCCCCACTGCGGCGGATCGATGCGGCGGATGCCGAGCACCTTGATGCTCGCGTGGCCGAGCATCACCGCCGCGATCAGCCGCGCGACCACCGCCGCGGCGAGCACCGTCTGCAGGTTCGGCGCGATCCACCACGCGGCGCCGAGCGGCAACAGCTGGAACAGGAACGTGCCGATCGTCTGGTTCGTGTTGAACACGCCGAAGCGTTCCGCGCCGTTGATCGCGCCGGCGAACACCCACGACACGTTCGCGAGCGGAATCGCGAGCGCGAGCCACGGCAGCGCGAGATACACCTCGTGCTGCATCGCCGCCGACACCTTCGTGAAGTACGCGGTATAGACGAACGCGCCGAAGTAGATCAGCAGGCCGCCCGCGATGCCGGTGCCGAGATTGAGCCAGAACGCGCTCCAGAACACGCGCGCGCTTTCGGCCGCATCGCCGCTCGCGAGCGCCTTCGAGATGTGGTTCTGCGCGGCCATGCTCATCCCGAGATCGAGGATCCCGAAATAACCGATCAGCGTCCACACGAGGCTGACGACGCCGTAGCGCTCCACGCCGAGTGCATGGATGTACGCAGGCACCGTGACCAGCGACACGAAGGTCGGCAGGATCAGCCCGATGAAGTTGATCGAAACGTTCTTGAGTATGCCTTTGTCCATGCTCTTGCCTATCGGCCGTTACGGTTTCCAGCGGTACATCAGCACCTTGCCGCGCGCGTCTTCCTCGACGAACACCAGGTATTCGCCGTTCTCGCGCCGGAACGCGCTGATGCCGAACGGCACGTCGACCCAGCCCGACGCGCGGCCGACCTCCGCACCGGGGCTCATCACGCCCACTTCCTTGCCGGTTTCCTTGTCGTACACGTGGATCTTCCCGACCGGCTCGACCGTGAAGAGGTAGCGGCCCTCGACGGTGATCCCGATCAGATCGAAGATCGGCTTCGCGTCGAGCTGCCATGGCAACGCGACCTGGTAGCGCAGCACCGGCGAGCCGCTCGACCATTTGTCGAAGCGCACCAGCACGCGGCCGACCTCCTTGTTGATGCCCGGTTGCGGCGGCGCGTCCGCGGTATAGCCGGTCACGTACAGCGTGTCGGTCTGCGGCTCGTAGAGCGCGCGGCGCAGCTGCGTGAACGGCTGCGGCATCGGATAGGTCGTGACCTTGTCGTACGAATAGATCGGGTTGCCGGCCTTGTCGACGCCGCCATAAGCGAAACGATGGATGCCGCGCACGTCGCTCGTGCGCCAGATGTCGCCCTTGGTGTCGACCCACCAGCCCCAGCCGCCCGCCTTCGCCTTGCCGGTCGTGTTGATCGTGAATTCATCGGCGTCGAGCCGGCCGTTGCCGTTCGCATCGCGCCAGATCCAGTCACCGCCCGGCGGCTTGTTCGGCACCTTGTCGACCGGCCGCGCACGGCCCGCGATCAGCCCCGACGGAATCGCGACCTCGCCGTCGCGCTTGGCGTCGAAGCGGTAGATCTTCAGGTGATCGGCGTACATGTCGGTCAGGTACAGGAACGTGCGGCCGTCGAGGCGGCGCGCGAACGGCATGCCCGGATACTGGTCCGTGTGGAACACCGGGTCGTCCGGATACTTGAAGCGGTTCGACAGGAACCCGACGTATTTCCAGTCCTGCCCCGGCGGCTTCGACAAGTCGAGCTCGAAGCGCTTGTTGCCCGTGTACACGCTGTTCGGCCGCGCGGGATCGAGCCACGCGCCGTCGACGAACAGCAGCCCCTGCACCTGCCAGCGCAGCTTGCCGTCGGGCGTGTAGCTTTCGAGCACCGCGCCGAGCCCGGCGCCGATCGTGTCGTGGCGCGGCCCGATGCCGTTCATCGACACGTACACGTTGCCGGCGCGATCGACGCCGACACCGGTCAAGCCGTTGAAGCGCTGCGGCCCCGGACGCCCCGGCACCGGGCCTGCAAAGATGCCGCCGCGCTCGCCGAGCGTGCCGGACGGCGCATAGCCGTGGCCGCCCTTCGAAAAAATCAGCACCTGCTGGCGCGGGCCGTTGTCCGCGATCAGCACGCGCCCTTTCGCATCGACCGCCACGTCCACCGCCGCGGTGCCTTCGGGCAGCGCGGGCGCGTCGTCGAGCTTGCGGCCGTCGGCGCGCACGTGCGCGAGCCGCGCGGGGCCGGTGAGCGTGTCGGTCAGCAGCCATAACGTGCCGTCGCCGGCCAGCGCGATGCGGCCCGGCTCGTGCGCGCTCCAGGTGGCCTTCTTCTGCATCGTGTCGGCGTCGTACACGTCGACTTCGTCGTGCGTCGGGTTCGTCGCGAACAGGGTCTTGTCGTCCGCGGCGAGTCCGCCCACTTCGGCCTTCGACTCGCCCACCTCCGAGCGCGCCGGCGCCGCCACCTCGTTCATCACCATGAAGCTCGCGGCCATCCGTGCGCGGCCCGCATCGGCGCGCCCGCCGGGCGCGACCTGCGGCGCCGCGCGAAACGGCGCGGGCTGTTTCATGTCGCCGAGCGTGCGCCGTGAAATGCCGAACCACTGCTTGCCCTTGTCCGGCCAGATGCCGGGCGACTGCAGATGGCCGCGCTCGTTGCCGACGCCGATCGCGACGTACGCGTACTTGCCGTTGACCGCGACCGCGCTGCCGCCGAGGTTGCCCCAGCCGTGCGTGCCGCCGGCGAAGCCGAGCATCTTGCCGTCCTGATAGACGCTCGCTTCAGCGCCGCTCTCGTCCCACGGCGCGTTCGTATACACCTTGCCGTCGGGCGTGACCGCGATCGCGCGGATATCGATCTGCGTCCAGCTGCCGTCGCCATAGCCGAACGTATTGCCGATCCACGACGTGGTCGCGGGCAACACGTTTTCGGCCGGGGCGGCGCTCGCCGCGAGCGCCGCGCATACGGCCATGCCAACCAGAATCACACGTCGCAATGCGCTCTCCAGACTCGATGCAAAAGCGACCGGCGGCGCGGCAAAAAGGCCCGTGCAAACGCCCTGTCACTAAATGGGTTTCAAACGTCGCGATGCAGGTTACAAGCAAAAATAATCACAAGAAATTTGGAAATATTTGGGGATGTTTCCGTATGAAATATCTCGCGACGCGCAGCAAAGAAATGGCGGGAATGCGGCAATAACGACCGCGTGTTGGTTCGGCGTCCCGTAGAAAATGCCGCATCGTCCCGCCACATGGGGCTCACGGACTGCAAACCTTTCATGCAGCGCACGAATTGCGCGCAATTCGAATCTTTCCAGGCGAATAAATGAGCTGCGTTTTTTTGCCGATTTCTTTTCCCTAGAATCGATTTCGATTCGATATTTCATTTAAACGCATGGATTACGTTCACGCATCGAATGCGCGGCACGGCGGCGCATTGGCCGCGCGTCGCGAAGGAGCGGCGCGATGACGAACCTGTCGCATCAGGCCGCTGGCGCGCCGCCGCAACACGGCCGCATCGTGCAGCTCGACGGGCTGCGCGCGATCGCGGTCGGCGCCGTGTTCCTGCAGCACGCGCTGAAGGCGCCGCTATGGATGGGCGTCGATCTGTTCTTCGTGTTGAGCGGGCTGCTGATCACCGGCATCCTGCTGGAGCGCAAGGCGCGCGGGCAGTCGTATTTCGGCCACTTCTACGCACGCCGCGTGCGGCGCATCCTGCCGCCGTACGTGTTGCTGCTGGTCGTGTCGACACTGCTGTTCGGCGCGAGCTGGCTGCCGCACTGGCCCTGGTTCGCGTTCTTCTCGACCAACATCGGGCTGTCGCTCGGCAGCATCGGCCACGACAGCCTGAACGTGCTGTGGTCGCTCGCCGTCGAGGAGCAGTTCTACATCTTCTGGCCGTTCATCGTGCTGTGGTGTTCGGAGCGCGCGCTGCTGTGGGTGGCCGCCGCGCTCGTCGTCGCGGCGCCCGTGCTGCGCGCGATCGCGACGCCGTGGTTCGATTCGTTCTGGCCGATCTACTACCTGACGCCGTTCCGGATGGACCTGCTCGCCGCCGGCGCGCTGCTCGCCATCCTGCTGCGCCGCGACCGTCGCGCGCTCGAGCCGTTCTATCCGCTCGCGATCGTCGGCGCGCTCGTCGCGCTGGCGATCCTCGGCTGGCTGCACCTGTCGTTCCCGCGCTTTCGCGCGGCCAACACGCCGCTGTCGAACGCCGCGCTCTACAGCATCTCGCTGCTGCTCTGCACGTCGATCGTCGTGATCGCACTGCGCGGCCGCGGCATCGTGCAGCGCGTGCTGACGAACCCGTTGCTCGTCTACGTCGGCACCGTCAGCTACACGGTCTACCTGATCCACCTGAGCGTGCTGTACGCGCTGTGGCCGCTGCACCTGAACCGCTTCGTCACGGCCGCGCTCGCGCTCGCGATCACGCTCGCCTACGCGACGCTGAGCTGGTACGGCTTCGAGCGACGCCTGACCCGCGGCCCCGCTCGCAGCGCATTGCCGGCCGCCGCGCGCACGACCGCCTGACTTTCTCAATCCATCGTTTCGACCAGGACATTGCCATGAGCCAAACTCGCAAGAAGGCCATCATCACGGGGATCACCGGGCAGGACGGCGCCTATCTGGCCAAGCTGCTGCTCGACAAGGGCTACGAAGTAACGGGCACCTACCGTCGCACGAGCTCGGTGAACTTCTGGCGCATCGCGGAACTGGGCGTCGCCACGCATCCGAACCTGACGCTCGTCGAACACGATCTGACCGATGCCGGCTCGAGCCTGCGGCTGCTCGAACGCACGCAGCCGGACGAGCTGTACAACCTGGCCGCGCAGAGCTTCGTCGGCGTGTCGTTCGATCAGCCCGCGACGACCGCCGAGGTGACCGGCATCGGCCCGCTGAACCTGCTCGAGGCGATCCGCGTGGTGAGCCCGAAAACGCGCTTCTATCAGGCGTCGACGTCCGAGATGTTCGGCAAGGTGCAGGCGATTCCGCAGACGGAAACGACCGCGTTTTACCCGCGCAGCCCGTACGGCGTCGCGAAGCTGTACGCGCACTGGATGACGGTCAACTATCGCGAGTCGTACGGGCTGTTCGGCTGCAGCGGCATCCTGTTCAATCACGAATCGCCGCTGCGCGGCCGCGAGTTCGTCACGCGCAAGATCACCGACACCGTCGCGAAGATCACGCTCGGCCACGCGAACAAGCTCGAGCTCGGCAACCTCGACGCGAAACGCGACTGGGGCTTTGCGCTCGAATACGTCGAAGGGATGTGGCGGATGCTGCAGGTCGACGAGCCCGACACCTACGTGCTCGCGACCAACCGCACCGAGACCGTGCGCGACTTCGTGCAGATGGCGTTCGCGGCGGCCGGCTACCAGATCGAATGGACCGGCAAGGGCGAGAAGGAACGCGGGCTCGACGCATCGAACGGCAACGTGCTCGTCGAAGTGAATCCGAAGTTCTACCGCCCCGCCGAGGTCGATCTGCTGATCGGCAGCGCAGACAAGGCGAAGTCCAAGCTCGGCTGGGCGCCGCAGACGACGCTGGAGCAACTCTGCCAGATGATGGTCGAGGCGGACCTGACGCGGAATCGTCAACATGACACGTACTGAGGCCGGCCGCCCGTCGCGCCGTGCGTTCGTCACGGGTGTGACCGGCTTCACCGGCCGCTACATGGCGAAGCGCCTCGCCGCGGCCGGCTACGACGTGTGGGGCACGGTCGCGCCCGGCACGGCGCGCCCGGACGACCCGGCGTTCGCAAATTGCACGCTGCTGCCGGTCGATCTGCTCGACGCCGACGCGATGCGCGCGGCGGTCGCCGATGCGCGCCCCGATGCCGTCGTGCACCTCGCGGCCCGCGCGCACGTCGCACGCGACGAGCCGTCGCAGACCTACGCGGTCAACATCGTCGGCACGCGCAACCTGCTGGCCGCGCTCGCGGGCCTCGACCGCCGTCCGTCGGCGGTGCTGCTCGCGAGCAGCGCGAACATCTACGGCAACTCGACGGCCGGCGTGATCGACGAAACGGTCGCGCCCGCGCCGGCGAACGACTATGCGGTCAGCAAGCTCGCGATGGAATACGCGGCGAAGCTGTGGGCCGATCGCCTGCCGATCGTGATCGCACGGCCGTTCAACTACACGGGCGTGGGCCAGGACGATGCCTACCTGCTGCCGAAGCTCGTGTCGCACTATGCGAGCCGCGCGCCGCGCATCTCTCTGGGCAATCTCGACGTGAGCCGCGATTTTTCCGACGTGCGCGACGTGACGGCCGCATATCTGAAGCTGCTCGAAGCCGCGCCGGCCGGCGAGACGTTCAACGTGTGCTCGGAGCGCGCGTATTCGCTGAAGGAAGTGCTCGCGATGCTGTCGCGCATCGCCGGCTACGTGATCGACGTGACGATCGATCCGCGCTTCGTGCGGCACAACGAAGTGAAGCGCCTGAGCGGCTCGCGCGACAAGCTGCGGCGCGCGGTTGGCGAATTGCCGGTGACGCCGCTCGACGACACGCTGCGCTGGATGA
The DNA here is from genome assembly GCF_000959445.1 of Burkholderia vietnamiensis LMG 10929. Lineage (NCBI taxonomy): Bacteria > Pseudomonadati > Pseudomonadota > Betaproteobacteria > Burkholderiales > Burkholderiaceae > Burkholderia > Burkholderia vietnamiensis. The sequence goes on from NZ_CP009630.1 coordinate 1,550,980, forward strand.
TGGACGCGGTGCGCGACGCGCCGCGGCAGGCTGCGCACGCCGGCTGATTCGCGCGGCGCGTGCGCGTGCGTGCGTGCGTCGCCGGCAGAAACACGGCAGGCAAAAAAAACGGGCCGCTCGATGTCGAGCGGCCCGTTGCATGACCGGCGCAGAACGCCGCGCTGTCGCGCTCAGCCGCCGAGGCCGCGCGCGAGATCGTTGCGCAGATCGCCCGCGTACTCGAGGCCGACCGCGAGGCGGATCAGCCCCTCGGTGATCCCGGCGGCCGCGCGCGCTTCCGGCGTGACGCGCGCGTGCGTGGTCGTCGCCGGATGCGTGATCGTCGTGCGCGTATCGCCGAGGTTGCCGGTGATCGAGATCAGCTGCGTGCCGTCGATCACGCGCCATGCGTTCGCGCGCTGCTGCTCGGGCGTGTCGCCCTTCAGCTCGAACGAGACGATCGCACCGCCCGCCTTCTGTTGCCGCTTCGCGAGCTCGTACTGCGGATGCGATTCGAGCCCCGGATAGAACACGCGCGCCACGGCCGGATGCGCGTCGAGCCAGCGCGCGATTTCGAGCGCATTCGCCGACTGCTTCTCGACGCGCAGCGACAGCGTTTCCATCCCCTTCAGCAGCACCCATGCGTTGAACGCCGACAACGTCGGGCCCGCGCTGCGCACGAACGGGAACACCTTGCCCATGATGAATTCCTTCGAGCCGACCAGCGCGCCGCCGAGCACGCGGCCCTGGCCGTCGAGGAACTTGGTCGCCGAGTGCATCACGACGTCGGCGCCGAGTTTCAGCGGCTGCTGCAGCACCGGGCTGCAGAAACAGTTGTCGACGACGAACAGCGCGTTCGCGGCCTTCGCGATCTTGCCGATCGCTTCGATGTCGGCGAGCTCGGTCAGCGGGTTCGACGGCGTTTCGAGGAAGAACATCTTCGTCTCGGGCCGCACCGCTTCGCGCCATGCGTTCAGGTCGGTCGGATCGACGAAGGTCGTCGTGATGCCGAACTTGCTGAAGATCTGCGAGAACATCCCGAGCGTCGAACCGAACAGGCTGCGCGAGCTGACGAGGTGATCGCCCGCCTGCAGCGCCGACATCACGACCGACATGATCGCGGCCATCCCGGATGCCGTCGCGATGCACGCCTCGCCGCCTTCGAGCGCCGCGAGACGATCCTGGAACATGGAGACCGTCGGGTTCGTGAAGCGCGAATAGGTGAAATAGTCTTCCGAATTCGCGAAGCGCTCCGCTGCGTCGGCTGCGCTCTTGAAGCAGAAGCTCGACGTGAGGAACAGCGCTTCCGAGTGCTCGTTGTATTCGCTGCGCTGCGTGCCCGCGCGCACGGCGAGCGTGTCGAAGTTGAGGGAGTCGTCCATGTTCCGTTTTCCGTATTCGAGGGCCGCGCATCGCGCGCGCCCAGCCACAAATCAGGCCAAAACAAAAAGCCCGCTATGCGTCGGCATCAGCGGGCTTCGGTGCGGTACGACAGCGGTCGACTCGGGCCGGCTGCCGCCGGCCTTCGCTTTAGCTGTTTTGGGAGATCGCCCCGCGTCCGCAAGCTGAATCAAATCGACGCAAGGCGCCATCCTATCACGCTTCGTCGCAAGCGTGCGCCGGCGTCACTCCACCGACAGCTGCAGGTTCATCTGCGAACGCGCGGTGTCGCTCGCGGTGTCGCGATCGGCCTGCGATGCCGGTGCGAGGCGCGCGCGCTCGATCGCGTCGAGGTACTCGGGCGTCACGGCGCCGGTGATGTAGTTGCCGTCGAAGCACGACGCCTCGAAGCCTTCCAGCTTCGGGTTGATGTCGCGCACCGCGCGGCGCAGGTCGTCGACGTCCTGATAGATCAGGTGGTCGGCGCCGATGATCTTCGCGACCTCCTCATCGGTGCGGCCGTGAGCGACCAGCTCGCCGCGCGTCGGCATGTCGATGCCGTACACGTTCGGGAACTTCACGGGCGGCGCGGCCGACGCGAAGATCACCGACTTCGCGCCCGCATCGCGCGCCATCTGCACGATCTCGTGCGAGGTCGTGCCGCGCACGATCGAATCGTCGACGATCAGCACGTGCTTGTCCTTGAACTCGATGCTCATCGCGTTGAGCTTCTGGCGCACCGACTTCTTGCGCACGGCCTGGCCCGGCATGATGAACGTGCGGCCGACGTAGCGGTTCTTGAAGAAGCCTTCGCGATACTCGACGCCCAGCTTCGCCGCGACCTGCATCGCCGCCGGACGCGACGAATCGGGGATCGGCATCACGACGTCGATCGGCACGTTCGGCAGCTCGCGGCGGATCTTCTCGGCGAGGTAATCGCCCATGCGCAGGCGCACGTTGTAGACGGGCACGCCGTCGAGGCACGAATCCGGACGCGCGAGGTACACGTATTCGAACATGCACGGGTTGAGCGTCGGGTTTTCCGCGCACTGCTGGCTGTGGAAGTTGCCGGCCTTGTCGATGAAGATCGCTTCGCCCGGCTCCACGTCGCGCACGAATTCGAAGCCGATGCCTTCGACGGCCACCGACTCCGACGCGACCATCCATTCGGTGCCGTGTTCGGTTTCGAGCTTGCCGATGCAGAGCGGGCGGATGCCGAACGGATCGCGGAACGCGACGAGGCCGTAGCCGGCGATCAGCGACACGATCGCGTACGAGCCCTGCAGACGGCGGTGCACGCCCGCGACTGCCTTGAACAGCGAGGCCGGATCGAGCTCCAGGCCGGTGGTCGACAGTTGCAGCTCGTGCGCGAACACGTTCAGCAACACTTCGCTGTCGGAATTGGTGTTGATGTGCCGGCGGTCGATCCGGAACATCTCGTCCTTCAGCTGTTGCCAGTTCGTCAGGTTACCGTTGTGCGCGAGGATGATCCCGAACGGCGCGTTCACGTAGAACGGCTGTGCCTCGGCTTCGCTCGACGCCGAACCGGCCGTCGGATAGCGGACCTGGCCGATGCCGAAGGTGCCGGGCAGGCTGCGCATGTTGCGCGTGCGGAACACGTCGCGCACCATGCCGTTCGCCTTGTACATGTGGAAATTGCTGCCGTCCGCCGTCGCGATGCCCGCTGCGTCCTGACCGCGATGCTGCAGCAGCAGCAAGCTGTCATAGATCAGCTGGTTGACAGGGGATTGGGAAATAACGCCTACGATGCCGCACATGGCATGTCCTTCAAGATGACAAAATCGGTTACGTCCTGCCCGGCCGCGTCGTCACACGCGTACGTACTGGGCCATGCCGTCGGGCAGGAGCTGCTTCAGCTCGTGCACGCCCTGCTCGGCGAAAGGACGCAATAGCGCATTGCGCCAGAAATCCTGTTTGGGCAACTCGGTCAGCCCGGCCGCCGCGACCAGCAACACCACCAGCACGCAGCCGCGCACGAGGCCGAACATCATGCCCAGCGAGCGATCGACACCGCCGAGGCCCGTCACCTGCGCGATGCGCGACAACAGCGCATTCGCGACACCGGCGACGAACACGACGCCGATCACGATCAGCGCGAACGCCAGCACCCACTGTGTCAGCGCGCCGCCCGGCCAGTTCGCCGGTATGTACGGCTCCACGAGTCCGACATAGCGGGCCGCGATCACGACCGCCGCGATCCAGCCGATCAGCCCGAAAATCTCCGAGACGAAACCGCGCCATGCGCCACGCAGCGCAGACAACGCGATCACCGCCAATACAGCGTAGTCGAAAGCAGTCAGCATCGCACGTTACTGCGTGAGCCCGGCTTCGCGCACTTTCGCGATCGCGGCGGACGCCGCCGCGCGATCCGCGAACGGGCCGGCACGCAGCAGTGTAGCCGTGCTGCCGTCCGCCTGCTTGCGATGCTCGACATATGCGGGCACGCCCGCCGATTTCAACTTCGTCGCCCACGAACGCGCCGTTGCGTCGTCCTTGAACGACCCGAGCTGCACCGCGAAGCGTGCGCCGGCCGGCGAGGCAGGCGAAGAGGCGTCGCCGGCGTCGGCCGCGACGTCGGTATTGGCTGCCGCCACTGCTGCGGGCGCCGGCTTCGGCGCGGGCGCAGCGGGCTTCGCGGCCGGTTTGGCGGCCGGCTTTGCGGCGGCTTTCGGCGGCGTCACGCTGGCCGTGGCCGTCGTGGTATCGGGTTTGGCAGCCGGCTTGGCCGCGTCCTTCGCGTCCTTCGTGTCTTGCGCAGCGGCGGCGACCGCCGCATCGGATGCCGGCGGCTCGTCGTGCGCGACGCCCGCCTGCACGTCGGCCGCGTCGTCGTCGCGCGGCGCGACCGCTTGATGTGCGGGGCGATTCGGAATGTCGATCGCGATGTCGTCCGTCACCGGCTTCGGATGCGAGTCGAGGACCATCGGCAGCACGATCACCGCGGCGACGACGAGTGCGATCGCGCCGACGAGGCGCCGGCGCGCGCGTTGCTTTTCAGGAAGGGTCGGATCGAGGAGCAGCGCGTCCGATTCCGGCCGCTCGGTGCGGCGCGTACGTCGCTCGACGCGCTCCGCGCGCTCGGTGCGCACGTTCCGGGAGGCCCCGGTACGACCGCCGCGCCGCGGGGGCGCGTCGTCGTCTTTCTTGCCGAACGAGAAAATTCCCATGAATGGCTGAGTCCGAAACTGCCCGACAGTCAGTGTTGCTGCGATTTCCGGTAGGCCATCACACCGGCCACCGTATGGAAACTGCCGAAAACCACGATTCTATCATTCTCGGATGCTCTTTTTAGTGCATCGCGAAACGCATCGGCCGGCGACGCGAACCGCGTGACGCTCGAATCGGGGCCGTCCTGCACGCCGGCATGGCGCAGCGCCGCTTCGAGCTGCTCCGCGCTCGCCGCGCGCGGCAGCGGCAGATCGGTCACGCACCAGTGGTCGATCTCGCCCTTCAGGTGCCGCAGCACGCCGTCGATGTCCTTGTCGTGCATCGCGCCGAACACCGCGTACGTGTACGGGAAGAAGCCCATGTTGCCGAGGTTCTGCTCGAGCACGGCGGCTGCGTGCGGGTTGTGCGCGACGTCGAGCACGATCGCCGGCTTGCCGGGCAACACCTGGAAGCGGCCGGGCAGCTCGACGTTCGCGAGCCCGAGGCGGATGTCCTGCGCCGACACCGGCAGCACCGGGCGCAGCGCTTCGAGCGCGGCGAGCGCGGCCGACGCGTTGATCAGCTGATTCGCGCCGCGCAGCGCCGGATAGGCCAGCGCCGGGTAGCGCTTGTCGCGGCCGAGGTAGCTCCATTGCTGGCGCTCCGCGCCCGGCTGCGCCTCGTAGCGGAAATCGCGGCCGACCAGCCAGAGGTCAGCGCCGATCGCAGCGGCGTGGTCGACGAGCGTATGCGGCGCCGCCGGGTCGCCGCAGATCGCCGGCTTGCCCGCGCGGAAGATGCCCGCCTTCTCGAACGCGATCTTTTCGCGCGTGTCGCCGAGGTATTCGGTGTGGTCGATGTCGATGCTCGTGACGACCGCGCAATCGGTGTCGATCACGTTCACCGCATCGAGGCGGCCGCCGAGGCCGACTTCGAGGATCACCGCGTCGAGCCCGCGCGATGCGAACAGATGCAGGATCGCGAGCGTCGTGAACTCGAAGTACGTGAGCGAGACCGGCTCGGGCAGCGACGTGCGGGCGGCTTCGACCGCTTCGAAATGCGGCAGCAGCTCGGCGTCGGCGACCTGCTGCCCGTTCACGCGCGCGCGCTCGGCGAATTCGAGCAGGTGCGGCGACGTGTGGCAGCCGACCTTGTAGCCCGCGTGAACCAGGATCGCCTCGAGGAACGCGCAGGTCGAGCCCTTGCCGTTCGTGCCGCCGACCGTGATGACCGGGCACGCGAATTCGAGCTGCAGCGCGGCCTTGACCTGCGCGATGCGGGTCAGGCCCATGTCGATGCCGACCGGGTGTGCGCGCTCGAGATGCGAAAGCCAAGCGTCGAGAGTGGGGAAAGTGCTCATCGGATCAAATCTGAATCGGTACGGCCACTACGCCAAAAAACGAAGCGCGCCGCCCGGCGGATCAGCCGGGCGACGCGCGCAGTTCACAACGTCGCGCCAATCAGGCCAGCGCGTCGGCCGGCTGCCGCTGCAACAGCGCGAGCAATTGCGCGATCTCGTCGCGCAGCTTGCGGCGGTCGACGATCATGTCGATCGCGCCCGTCTTCAGCAGGAATTCCGCACGCTGGAAGCCTTCCGGCAGCTTCTCGCGCACCGTCTGCTCGATCACGCGCGGGCCGGCGAAGCCGATCAGCGCCTTCGGCTCGGCGATCACGACGTCGCCGAGGAACGCGAAGCTCGCGGACACGCCGCCCATCGTCGGATCGGTCAGCACCGAGATGAACGGCAGCTTGGCTTCGGCCAGCTTCGTCAGCATCGCGGTGGTCTTGGCCATCTGCATCAGCGACAGCAGGCTTTCCTGCATGCGCGCGCCGCCCGATGCCGTGAAACAGATGAACGGCACCTGCTGCTCGAGCGCGTTCTGCGCGCCGCGCGTGAAGCGCTCGCCGACGACCGAGCCCATCGAGCCGCCCATGAACGAGAATTCGAAGCAGGCCGCGACCACCGGCAGCGTGTGGATCGCGCCGCCCATCACCACCATCGCGTCGGTCTCGCCCGTGTCGTCCATCGCTTCCTTCAGACGATCGGGGTACTTGCGGCTGTCCTTGAACTTCAGCGAGTCGACCGGCACGATTTCCTGGCCGATCTCGTAGCGGCCTTCCGGATCGAGCAGCGCGTCGAGACGCTCGCGCGCGCCGATGCGCATGTGGTGATCGCACTTCGGGCACACGTGGAGGTTCGCGTCCACGTCGTTGCGGTACAGCACGGCCTCGCAGGACGGGCATTTGACCCACAGCCCTTCCGGAATGCCCTTGCGGCTTTTCGGGTCGGTCTGCTTGATCTTCGGCGGCAACAGTTTGTCGAGCCAGCTCATCGTATGGTTTCCTGTTCCGTGGCGGGGCGGGCCTTGCGGCCGTTCCCGCTTCCTGTGTTGTGTTTATCGCGCCGTCTTGCCGGCGCCGTCCAGCGCGGCGCGCAGCTCGGCGATGAACGACTTCAGCGCGGCGGCGGCGCCTTCCGGTGCGGCGCTTTCGAGCAATTGCACCAGACGGCTGCCGATCACGACGGCGTCCGACACTTCGGCCACCGCGCGCGCCGTTTCGGCGTCGCGGATGCCGAAGCCGACGCCCACCGGAACCGGCACGCGCGACTTGATGGCCGGGATTTTACCCGCAATGCTCGAAACATCCAGATTTCCGGCGCCGGTCACCCCCTTCAGCGACACGTAGTACACGTAGCCGCTCGCGATCTTGCCCACGTCCGCGATGCGTTCGTCGGTCGACGTCGGCGCGAGCAGGAAGATCGGATCGATCTGCGCGGCGCGCATTTTCTCGGCGAACACGCCGGCTTCCTCGGGCGGATAGTCGACCACGAGCACGCCGTCGACGCCGGCCGCGTGGGCTTCGGTCGCGAACGCGTCGACGCCCATCCGCTCGATCGGGTTCGCATAACCCATCAGCACGACGGGGGTTTTCTGGTCGGTCTCGCGAAAGCGCTTCACGTCGGCGAGCACGGTCTTGAGCGTGACGCCGCGCGCGAGCGCGCGCTCCGACGAGCGCTGGATCACCGGGCCGTCGGCCATCGGGTCCGAGAACGGCACGCCGAGCTCGATCACGTCGGCGCCGCCCGCGGCGAGCGCGTGCATGAACTCGACGGTCTTCGCGGGATCGGGATCGCCGGCCGTGATGAACGGGATCAGGCCCTTGCGGCCTTGTTCGGCGAGCGCCGCGAAGGTCTGCTGGATACGGTTGGACATGGCAATTTTCCTTGTGTCGACCGGAGCGGGCGCTTCAGCGCTCAACTCCGATCCCATGCAAAGCGAGCGATCGGCACGGCGGCGGCGCGGCTCACGCGCACGCCTGCGCGGCGAGCGCGTTCACGCGCTCATGCGCGATCGCGCAATAACTTTCGTTGATCTCGTAGCCGACGAAGTCGCGCCCCTGCCGCGCGCAGGCCACCGCGGTCGTGCCGCTGCCCATGAACGGATCGAGCACGCGGCCGCCCGGCGGGCAGCTTGCGAGCACCATCCGCTCGATGATTTCCAGCGGCTTCTGGGTCGGATGATCGACGCGCTCCGCGTGCTGCCGATGCAGGCGCGAGACCGACCAGACGTCCTTCGGGTTGTAGCCCATCTCCAGCCACTTGCTGCCTTCGAACAGCTTGCGCGAGCGGGCCTTCTTCGTGTCGGCGTCGTAAGGGATGCGGACCGGATCGAGATCGAAGTAATACGCTTTCGAAACCGCGAAAAAGCCGATGTTGTCGTGCACCGACGTGAAACGGCGCGTCGTGCCGCCCATGCTCGGCACGCGCCGATCCCAGATGATCTCGTTGACCATCGTGAGCTTCGTCTTCAGGAAGCTGAAGATTTCCGGCGCGTACTGCCACGTGCAGAAGATGTACATCGACCCGCTCGGCTTGAGCTTCGGAATCGCGAGATCGAGCCACTCGCGCGTCCACGCGAGAAACGCGTCGCCCGAACGCTTGTCCGAGTCGTTGCCGTAGTCCTTGCCGAGCCCGTACGGCGGATCGGCGACGATCAGGTCGATCGACGCATCCGGCAGGCGCGCGGCTTCGGTCATGAAATCGCGGTTGTACAGCTCGATCCCGAGCGGCAGCGCGCGCGGCGCGGCGGCGGCCGGCTGCGCGGCCTCCGCTTCGCTCGCGGCGCCGCCGCCCGGTTGTTCGATCAGGTCACGCATCGGGCGGTCAGAGCGCGATGCCCGTTCGCTCGGCGACGGTGTGCATGTCCTTGTCGCCGCGGCCCGACAGGTTGACGAGCAGGATCTTGTCCTTCGGCAACGTCGGCGCGAGCTTCACGGCATATGCAAGCGCATGGCTCGACTCCAGCGCCGGAATGATCCCTTCGATCCGGCAGCAGTCGTGGAACGCCTTCAGCGCTTCGTCGTCGGTGATCGCCACGTACTGCGCGCGGCCGCTGTCCTTCAGCCATGCGTGCTCGGGGCCGACGCCCGGATAGTCGAGGCCGGCCGACACCGAATGCGTCTCGATGATCTGGCCATTCTCGTCCTGCAGCAGGTACGTGCGGTTGCCGTGCAGCACGCCGGGGCTGCCGGCGATCAGCGATGCCGCGTGATGGCCCGACGCGAGGCCCTCGCCGGCCGCTTCGACGCCGATCAGCTGCACCGACGTGTCGTCGATGTACGGATAGAAGATGCCCATCGCGTTCGAGCCGCCGCCCACGCACGCGATCACCGCGTCCGGTTGACGGCCGGCCAGCTCCGGCATCTGCACGCGGCACTCGTCGCCGATCACGCGCTGGAAGTCGCGCACCATCGCCGGATACGGATGCGGGCCCGCGACCGTGCCGATGATGTAGAACGTGCTTTCGATGTTCGTGACCCAGTCGCGCATCGCCTCGTTGAGCGCGTCCTTCAGCGTGCGCGAACCCGATTCGACCGGCACGACCGTCGCGCCGAGCAGCTTCATCCGGTAGACGTTGGCGGCCTGGCGGCGCACGTCTTCCGCGCCCATGTAGACGACGCACTCCATCCCGAAGCGCGCGCAGATCGTCGCGGTCGCGACGCCGTGCTGGCCGGCGCCCGTCTCGGCGATCACGCGTTTCTTGCCCATGCGCTTCGCGAGCAGCGCCTGGCCGATCACGTTGTTGATCTTGTGCGCGCCGGTGTGGTTCAGGTCTTCGCGCTTCAGGTAGATCTGCGCGCCGCCGAGCATCTCGCTCCAGCGCTGCGCGTGATAGATCGGCGACGGCCGGCCGACGAAGTACTTGAGCTCGCGCTCATACTCGGCGACAAATTCGGGGTCATTGCGGAATTTTTCGTACGCCGCGCGCAGTTCGTCCAGCGCGTGAATCAGCGTTTCGGCGACGAATACGCCGCCATACGGGCCGAAGTGGCCGTGATCATCAGGGAGGTTGTACATGGTGTCACTCTCGATCGGTCGGTGCGCCGCACTGTGGGGCCGCACCGGCTTGCATCACCCGGCGTCCGCGTCGCGCACCGCGCGTACGAACGCCGCCATCCGGGCGTGATCCTTCACGCCCTTTGCGCCCGCCACTTCGATGCCGCTCGAGACATCGACAGCAAACGGACGCAACCGGCGGATCGCATCACCGACGTTTTGCGCGTTCAAGCCACCACTCAAAACGGCCCGATGCGCGAGCTCTGCGGGAATAAGTGACCAATCGAAGACCTTGCCGCTACCGCCGTAGTCCGGCACCAGGGTGTCGAACAGGAGGCCGCGCGCTTTCGAATAATGAAGATCCGATTCTACCAAATCGGCCGGCTGCGTCGAGGGGCCGACGCGCACCGCGCGCAACCACGGCAGCCGCGCCGCGCGGCCGAGGGCCTCGCACTGCTGCGGCGTCTCGTCGCCGTGGAACTGCAGCATCGTCAGCGGCACGTCGCGCACCACCGCATCGATTTCGGCCTCGGTCGCGTTGACGAACAGCCCCACCACCGATACGAACGGCGGCGCGGCGCGCGCCAGCTCGGCCGCCTGCGCGATCGACACCGCGCGCGGGCTGCTCGGGTAGAACACGAGGCCGATCGCGTCGGCGCCGAGCACGGCGGCGTGCAGCACGTCGTCGACGCGCGACAGCCCGCAAAGCTTGATGCGCGTGCGCGGCGCGACGCCGGACGCGGAAGTCGAAGGAAACACGGCCAGCTCCGTCATGGTTGAGGGTCCAGATCGGCCCAGACGCTGCTCCACGGCACGCTGCCGAGCTGCGCGGGCGGGACGGCGAATTCCGCCGGATAGCCGACGTGGGCGAGGTACAGCCCGTCCGCCATGAACGTCGGCGCGGCGAGATTGCGATCGCGGCCCGCGAGCACGTCGGCGAGCCAGTCGGCCGGGTAGCGGCCGCGCCCGACCGCGACGAGGCAGCCCATCAGGTTGCGCACCATGTGGTGCAGGAACGCGTTCGCGCGGAAGCGGAAATGGATGAAGTGCCCCGCACGTCGCACGTCGATCTGATACAGGTGTTTGACCGGCGTCTTCGACTGGCATTCCGACGAACGGAACGACGAGAAGTCGTGCTCGCCGATCAGGTGCGCGGCGGCGGCGCGCATCGCGTCGTCGTCGAGCGGCGTGTGGATCCAGCCGGCCCGGCCGGCCAGCATCGGCGAGCGCACCGGATGCACGTACAGCGCGTAGTAGTAGGTGCGCTCGAACGCCGAGAAGCGCGCATGGAACGTGTCGGGCATCGCCTTCGCCCACTGCACGGACACGGTCGGCGGCAGGAACGCGTTGGTGCCGCGCACCCACGAGAATTCCGCGCGGTCGAGCGCCGTGTCGAAGTGGACGACCTGACCGAGCCCGTGCACGCCCGTGTCGGTCCGTCCCGCGACCGTCGTGTGCAATGGCACGCACGCGAATTCGCCGAGCGCGCGCTCGAGCGCATCCTGCACGGTCTTGCCGTGCGGCTGCGCCTGCCAGCCGCAGAACGCGGCGCCGTCGTACTGAACCCCGAGCGCGATCCGCATCACGCGTCGGCCGCCAGTTTCGCGAGCAGTGCGCGCGCATCGTCGCGCGTGGCGGCGTCGTTTGCGTCGACCACCTCCTGCAGCAGCGTGCGCGCGCCCGACAGGTCGCCAAGCTCCACGTATTCCAACGCCAGATCCAGCTTGTTGCGGGCAATGCGCGCAAGCTCCTCCGGCGTCAGTGCGGGCAGCTCGGCATCGGGGGCGGACGGCAGATCGAGATCGAAATCGAGCTTCAATGCACCGAACCGGGCGCCGAGCGGCGGCAGCGATGACGGCGTGGGCACCGTGGACGCGCCTCCCGCCTGCTCGGCAGGCGTGGTCGCATCCGGGTCCCAATCGAACTCGTCGTCGTGCTCGACGGATCGTTCATCCGACGCTTCGGTCGCGCCCAGCGGCGGGCGTGGCGCGGCTTGACCGTTAGTTGCTGATTGCTCGCTTTCGGTTTGGGCTTCCGGCGCTTGCGGCACGGCGTGCTCGTCGGCGATGCGCGGCGGCAACGGCATGTCGAGGCTATTCAACGCGTTGATCGCGTTCTGCATCAGCGCCTCGTGCTGCGTGTCGGTCGGTGTAGGAGCCGCGGGCGCCGTTTCAGCCGGCGCGTCTGCAGCGGCGGGCGCAGCAGCAGGCACGTCGGGCGGGAGCGCTGCTGCGGGCGCGGCCGGCGCTTCGGCTTCGGCTTCGGCTTCGGCTTCGGCGTGATCGTCGTGCGTCGACGCCTCTTCCGGCGGCGGCGCGACATCGGCCTCCCGCACGTCGGCCGTCTCTGCCGCGACCGCGGCGGCCGTCACGAGGCTCACGTCGGTCGCCGCATCGCGGGAAAACGGTGTGGCGGGCAGCGTCGGCGGCACGGGCTCGACGGCACGCGGCGATGCGTCAAGGTCGGTGTCGACGGGTGCCGTATCACGGGATTGCGCCGGCGGCACGTCGGCGGACGACGCCGCAGCGGCGTCCGCGGCGCGCGCTTTCCTGCGCTTGCGCCATGCAAACCCCGCAATGAGGACGACAACGGCCGCGCCGGCTGCTGCGGCCGGACGCCAGTCCATCTGACCGGTCGCGCGAGGCGACGACGGCGGCGCAACGCTCGTCACGACCGGCGGCACGGGGGCCGACGCCGGCGCCACTGCGCTGGCGGCGGCACCGGACGCCGCACCGGACGCCGCGTCGCCCGCGACCGCCGACGACGCAGCACCGGATGCCGCGACATCGCCCTGAACCGGACGCACAGCGGCCGGCGCGGGCGCGACGTTGCCGGATGGCGCCGGCTTGCCGATGCCGTGGTTCTGCAACTCCATCAGCACGCGGTTCTTCAGCGCGAGCAGTTGCTGAAGGCTCGACGGCCGCGGCTGCGACGCACTCGCAGCAGGCGCCGCTGCGGGCGGCTGCTGTGCGTGCTGAGCCGCACCACCCGCGGCGGGCTGCGCCGCAGCCTCGCTCGCCGACGACGGTGCGGACTGAATCGCGCCGTTCCAGACGTGCGGCCCACTGGCCCCCCCGACCGGCGCAGCCGGTTGAGCGGTTGCGGCCGACGATGCACCATGCGTCGCCGATGCGCCGGCCGAACTCGATGCACCGTTGGCGGCCGGGGCGTTCGCGCTGCTCGTGGGAGCGGCCGGCGCCGCGGGTGCGATCGGGGCGCTCGACACGGCCGATGCCGTCGGCGCGGCCACGGCGGCCGAGCCGGGATGGGCAGCCGACGCGCCGTGCTGCGCACCCGCCACCGTGGCGGAGCCCCCACCTGCCGCGGACCCGGCCGATGCGCCCGATGCCGCGCCGGCACCGGCCGGCACGAGCGCGGCGCCGGTGGCGTCCAGCGCCGGCACGGTCAGCGTCGCGCCGACTTTCAGCCGACTCGGGTCGCGCTTCATGAACGCCTGTGGATTCGCGTCGAACAGCGCGCGACCGGCACGCGCGAGCACGCCCGGGTCATGCGACTGCGTGGCGGCCTTCGCCAGATCGTTCAGCGACTGGCCCGGCTGGACCGTCACGGTGAGCGGAACGGCGCCGCCGGCGGCCGACGCCGGCTGTTCGCCGGGGCTGGCCGCACCGGCCGAAGCGGCCGCGCCGAGCGCCAGGACCGCCAGTGCGCCGCACACGGCGCGCGACAGGCGGGACTGACGCGGAAACAGGGAATTTCGGGACATCGTGGGCTCTATCGCCGCGCGCGGGCGCGGCTCGGATTCGCGTAGGGAAGCGTCTATAAACTCGCCGCAGAAATGCAAAAGCGTCGCGCGGAACGCGACGCTTTCGGCGGCTCTGCGCGTCGTAACCGCATAGTTTACTTCACGCGATCCGATTCCGGCCGAATTCGTCGCCGGCCGATACGGCCGACCGACCGATTCGGCAATGGAGCTGGGGATCGCGCGCGGCGCGCATGATCGAGCACGCGCCATTCGTCGGCCTGAATGTCGCCGGCTGCGTTCTGGCCGAAACGAACGCGGCCGCCATCGACATCCACGCCCACTTCCGCGCCGGCCGCGAAGCCGCGGGATCGGCGGCACGGCCCCAGCCCGCTCATGGGCGCATCCAGCGCCAGACATCAACAAAAACGCCTGCCGCCCGCGAACGGGCTGGCAGGCGTCTCGCTTCGCGCGCCGGCGGCGCGCGTGCGCGGCCCGATGCTTACTTGTCGAGCAGGATGCGCAGCATGCGGCGCAGCGGCTCGGCCGCGCCCCACAGCAGCTGGTCGCCGACCGTGAATGCCGACAGGTACTCGCCGCCCATCGCCAGCTTGCGCAGGCGGCCGACCGGCACCGTCAGCGTCCCGGTGATCTTCGCCGGCGACAGATCGCGCATCGACGCTTCACGCTCGTTCGGGACGACCTTCACCCAGTCGTTCGCCGACGCGAGGATGCCGTTGATCTCGTCAAGCGGCACGTCCTTCTTCAGCTTGATCGTCAGCGCCTGCGAGTGGCAGCGCATCGCGCCGATACGCACGCACAGCCCGTCGACCGGGATCGAACCCGGCTGGCCCATCGCCGGCTTGCCGAGGATCTTGTTGGTTTCCGCGCCGCCCTTCCACTCTTCCTTCGACATCCCGTTGCCGAGATCCTTGTCGATCCACGGAATCAGCGAGCCGGCGAGCGGCACGCCGAACTGGCTCGTCGGCATAGCGTCGCTGTTCATCGTCGCGAGCACGCGGCGGTCGATGTCGAGGATCGCCGAAGCCGGATCGGCCAGTTGCTGCTCGACCGAGCCGTGCAGCGCGCCCATCTGCGACAGCAGTTCGCGCATGTTCTGCGCGCCCGCGCCCGACGCGGCCTGGTACGTCATGGCCGTCATCCAGTCGACGAGGTTCTCGCGGAACAGGCCGCCGAGCGCCATCAACATCAGGCTGACCGTGCAGTTGCCGCCAACGAAGTTCTTCGTGCCCTTGACGAGCGCGTCCTTGATCACGTCGAGGTTCACCGGATCGAGGATGATGACCGCATCGTCGTTCATCCGCAGCGACGACGCCGCGTCGATCCAGTAGCCGCTCCAGCCGGCCGCGCGCAGCTTCGGGAACACTTCGTTCGTGTAGTCGCCGCCCTGGCACGTGATGATCACGTCGCACTTCTTCAGCTCGTCGACGTTGGTCGCGTCCTTGAGCGTGGTCTCGTTTTTCGCGAACGACGGCGCTTTGCCGCCCGTGTTGCTGGTGCTGAAAAACACCGGTTCGATCAGGTCGAAATCGCCTTCTTCCTGCATGCGTTGCATCAGCACGCTGCCGACCATGCCGCGCCAACCTACGAGACCTACGTTCATGACTAACCCTTTGAATGGAGCTTCCCCGCCATTTCCGCCCCCGGCGTGACCGCGCGGGGAAACAGGCGGGCACGACGGACGATCAGCGTTTAATGATCGTTTTCGTGGTAATGGTTTTCGTGATGACGATGGCGCGCGCATCCGCACGGGCAATGTTGCCGTGGGATTTCAAGACCGGGGAGATCAGGGAAATCAGCGCCATCGTTCGAGTCTACACAAAGCCGGTTGCCCGCACAACGGCCAACCGTGCGTGGACCGGCCGATTTCGCGGCCGATTCACGTGTTTTTCATCCCGGCCGCCGTACCGGCCGGCCATATGCGTGCAACGCGGCTTACAGCGCCGCCACCACCGCATCGCCCATCGCCGAGGTGCCGACCTGCTGGCAGCCCGGCGTCGCGATGTCGCCGGTGCGATAGCCTTGTTCGAGCACCGTTTTCACCGCGCGCTCGATCCGGTCGGCCTGCTCCGCGCGATTCAGCGAATAGCGCAGCAACATCGCGGCCGACAGGATCGTCGCCAGCGGGTTCGCGATGCCCTTGCCGGCGATGTCCGGCGCCGAGCCGTGCGACGGCTCGTACAGGCCCTTGTTGTTCTTGTCGAGCGAGGCCGACGGCAGCATGCCGATCGAGCCCGTCAGCATCGACGCTTCATCCGACAGGATGTCGCCGAACATGTTGCCCGTCACGATCACGTCGAACTGCTTCGGCGCCTTCGCGAGCTGCATCGCCGCGTTGTCGACGTACATGTGCGACAGCTCGACGTCCGCGTATTCCTTCGACACGTCGATCATCACGTCGCGCCAGAATTGCGACGTTTCGAGCACGTTCGACTTGTCGACCGACAGCAGCTTCTTCGCGCGCTTTTGCGCGGCCTGGAACGCGACGTGTGCAATGCGGCGCACTTCGGGTTCCGAGTAGCGCATCGTGTCGAAACCTTCGCGCGCGCCGGCGAACGGGCCGTCCGGTGCGGCGCGCACGCCGCGCGGCTGGCCGAAGTAGATGTCGCCGTTCAGCTCGCGCACGATCAGGATGTCGAGGCCCGCGACCAGCTCCGGCTTCAGCGGCGACGCATCGACGAGCTGCGGATAGCAGATCGCCGGGCGGAAGTTCGCGAACAGCTCGAGGTGCTTGCGCAGCCCGAGGATCGCCTGCTCGGGGCGCAGCGCGCGCTCGAGCGAGTCGTACTTCCAGTCGCCGACCGCGCCGAACAGGATCGCGTCGGCGTCCTTCGCCAGCTTCAGCGTCGCATCGGGCAGCGGATGACCGCTCGCCTCGTAGCCGGCGCCGCCCACCGGCGCGTGCTCGAGCTCGAACTTCTCGTCGAGGGCGTTCAGCACCTTGACCGCTTCGTTGACGATTTCCGGACCGATGCCGTCGCCGGGCAGCACTGCAATCTTCATGCGTTATTCCTGGACTGGGTAATGTGGGTGGCAGGTCGGCGAGCGCGTCACGCGCGCCCGCCCGCGGCCGAAATCAGCCGACCAGCTTGTTGTTGAGCCACGGCTGCTTCGCGAGCCGCTCGGCTTCGAACTGGCGGATCTTGTCCGCGTGACGCAGCGTCAGGCCGATGTCGTCATAGCCGTTCAGCAGACAGTACTTGCGGAACGCGGCGATCTCGAACGGATACTCGCGGCCGTCGCCCGTGCGCACGACCTGCGCCTCGAGGTCGATCGTCAGCTGATAGCCGTTGAACGCATACGTGTCGTTGAACAGGTGATCGACCTGCTGCTCGGTCAGCACGATCGGCAGCAGCCCGTTCTTGTAGCAGTTGTTGAAGAAGATGTCGGCGAAGCTCGGCGCGATGATCGCGCGGAAGCCGTACTGCTGGAGCGCCCACGGCGCGTGCTCGCGCGAGCTGCCGCAGCCGAAGTTCTTGCGGGCCAGCAGCACCGACGCGCCCTGGTAGCGCGGCTGGTTCAGCACGAAGTCGGGGTTCAGCGGGCGCTTCGAGTTGTCCTGGCCGGGCTCGCCGTGGTCGAGGTAACGCCATTCGTCGAACGCGTTCGGGCCGAAGCCCGTGCGCTTGATCGACTTCAGGAACTGCTTCGGGATGATCGCGTCGGTGTCGACGTTCTCGCGATCGAGCGGCGCCACGACGCCGGTATGCACATTGAATTTTTCCATGATCCGTCTATCCGGTTGAAGGGCCGGCATGCCTGGCCGGCGCACATCGACAATATTTCGGCGGGCATCAGTCCGCGGCGCGCTGCAGCGCGTTGCCGGCGGCGTTGACGTCCTGGCCGAAGCCTCGGACGGTGTTGCAGCCCGTCAGGCCGAAGCCGAGCCCGACGAGCGCCAGCGCGGCAAGCACGCGCACGATACGTTGCGATGCCTTCACGCGTTACCCCAGCTTGCGAATGTCGACGAAATGGCCTTCGATCGCCGCCGCCGCCGCCATCGCGGGGCTCACGAGGTGCGTGCGGCCGCCCGCGCCCTGCCGGCCTTCGAAGTTGCGGTTCGACGTCGACGCGCAGCGCTCGCCCGGCTCGAGCCGGTCGGCGTTCATCGCGAGGCACATCGAGCAGCCGGGCTCGCGCCATTCGAAGCCCGCGTCGGTGAACACCTTGTCGAGCCCTTCGCGCTCGGCCTGCGCCTTCACGAGGCCCGAGCCCGGCACGACCATCGCGAGGCGCACGTTCGGTGCGATGCGGCGGTTCAGCTTCTTCACGACGTACGCGGCCGCGCGGATGTCCTCGATGCGCGCGTTCGTGCATGAACCGATGAAGATCTTGTCGACGTTGATCGACTCCATCGGCGTGTTCGGCTCGAGCGCCATGTAGGCGAGCGCGCGCTCCATCGCTTCGCGCTTGACCGGATCCTTCTCGCGCTCGGGATCGGGTACGCGCGCGTCGATCGACGTGACCATTTCCGGCGACGTGCCCCACGTGACCTGCGGGACGATCTCGGCTGCGTTCAGCTCGACCACGCGGTCGAACTGCGCGCCTTCGTCGGACTTGAATTCGCGCCAGTATTCGACCGCCTGATCCCATTCCGCGCCGGTCGGCACGAACGGACGGCCTTTCAGGTAGTCGATCGTCGTGTCGTCGACGGCAACCATGCCGGCGCGGGCGCCGGCTTCGATCGCCATGTTGCACACGGTCATCCGGCCTTCCATCGTCAGCGCGCGGATCGTCGAGCCGCCGAATTCGATCGCGTAGCCGGTGCCGCCCGCGGTGCCGATCTTGCCGATGATCGCGAGCACGATGTCCTTCGCGGTACAACCGCGCGGCAGCGTGCCTTCGACCTTCACGAGCATGTTCTTGCTCTTTTTCTGCAGCAGCGTCTGCGTCGCGAGTACGTGTTCGACTTCCGACGTGCCGATGCCGTGCGCGAGCGCGCCGAACGCGCCGTGCGTCGACGTGTGCGAATCGCCGCAGACGATCGTCATGCCCGGCAGCGTCGCGCCCTGCTCCGGCCCGATGATGTGCACGATGCCCTGACGCAGGTCGTTCATCTTGAACTGCGTGATGCCGAAGGCGTCGCAGTTCGCGTCGAGCGTGTCGACCTGCAGCTTCGAGACCGGATCGGCGATGCCGTGGCTGCGATCGGTGGTCGGAACGTTGTGGTCCGACACGGCCAGGTTCGCGCTGATGCGCCACACCGGGCGGTGCGCGACGTTCAGCCCTTCGAACGCCTGCGGGCTCGTGACTTCGTGCAGCAGTTGACGGTCGATGTAGAGCAATGCCGTGCCGTCGTCTTCGGTGTGGACGACGTGGGTATTCCACAGTTTGTCGTAGAGAGTCTGTGCCATGGGTATGCGGGGTCGTGATGACTACAAGCCTTGCGGGTGCGGTCGATTATGCCACGCGCAACGCGCCGCCGCGCAGTGCGGGCGCGAAAAACCCATTAAAAACAGTGGTTTGGCTGGTAGTGGCAATACCTGTATCGGGATTACCAGCCAAACCCGCCCACGCCCGGATCGCGACGCACCGGAACGCCCCGGTCTGCCTGCGCGCGATTCGCGCATACGACCGATTCACGCAGTTCGGCACGTCCCGTCTCGCCGAACCGGGAGCCCGCCGCGATGAAGCTCGGCATCCGCACCTCGCTCGCCCCGCCTCGACACCGAAGGCGCGCCATTCACGACGCTGTTACGCCACGGCACGCTCGATATCGAGCTGTACCGCGCGCGGCGACGACCGCCAAACGCCGCTTACGTGCGACGAGATCTACGCGATCACGGCGGACGCGTCGCGCTTCATTGTGCGACCGGCGAGAATGTGCAGTGGCACGCCAGCGACGTGCTATTCGTCCGCGCGTTCGCGCCGCACCGTTTCATCGGCTTCTCCAACGATCGCTCGACGTGGGTGTCAATCGACGGCCCAAACGGCGACACACGCGACATACCCACCCCCTACCACCCGCGCCTCACGCCGCATTCCTCCCAATCTCCTACACTGTCTATTCCCGACGAGCGGCGCACGGCCGCCCTTCCCGCCATCGCGATGCGCACGTCACGCGGCGCATCGCCCGACAGGAGCACCGGATGCGATACGAACTCTATTACTGGCCCGAAATCCAGGGCCGCGGCGAATACGTGCGGCTCGCGCTCGAAGCGGCCGACGCCGACTACGTCGACGTCGCGCGCGAAACGGGCCGCGGCATGGGCGTGTCCGCGATGACGCGGATGATGGACAGCACGAAGGCCGAATGCGTGCCGTTCGCGCCGCCGTTCCTGAAAGCCGGCGACGTAGTCGTCGGGCAGACCGCGAACATCCTGCTGTTCCTCGGCCCACGGCTCGGGCTCGCGCCCGACGACGAAGCCGGCCGGCTGTGGGTTCACCAGTTGCAGTTGACGGTCGCCGATTTCGTCACCGAAATCCACGACACGCATCACCCGATCGGCAGCGGCCTGTACTACGAAGATCAAAAGGCGGAGGCCGCCGAGCGCGCGGCCGATTTCATCGCCCACCGGCTACCTAAATTCCTCGGCTACTTCGACCGCGTCCTCGCGCAGAATCCACACGACAGCGGCTACATCGCGGGCGACGCGTTGAGCTACGCGGATCTGTCGATGTTCCAGCTGATCGAAGGCCTGCGCTACGCGTTCCCGAACGCGATGAAGCATGCAGCGCGCAAAGTCGGCGGCCTCGTCGCGCTGCACGACCGCGTCGCCGAGCATCCGGGCGTCGCGCGCTATCTGGCATCGGAGCGCCGCATCGCGTTCAACGAGATGGGGATCTTCCGGCACTACGCCGAGCTCGACAGCTAGCGGCGCATGCCGCGTCAGTCGCCGTAGCGATAGCGGTTGCGCATCGCGTCGAGCGGATTGCCGTCGGCCAGCACGCCGCCGAGGCTGTGGATCACCGCGCTCGCCGCGTTGATCGCCGTCTGCACCGCGCCCTCGATCCAGCCGCCCGTAAACGAGCAGCAGCAGCCGGCCAAGTAAATGCCACGGTCCGCCGACGGCTCGGCGGCCGTCTGGAACTGGTAGAACAGCGCCTGCGAATGGATGTCCTCGCCCGGATAGTTCAGCTTGAACGCGCCGAGCGCATAGCGGTCCGACAGCCAGTCGTGGCTCGTCACGTTGCGCGCGTAATCGTCGTCGAGCGGACGCAGGTGTGCGGCGAACGCCGGCGACACGACGGCGATCTCGGCCACGAGGCGCTGGAACCGCTCGACCTTGTCCGTGAGCGACAGGATCTTGTGCGAATCGTCTTCCCACGTGTAGCTGATCAGCACGACGCCGTGCGCGTCGCGATCGTCGGGCGCGTAGTCGAGGCAGTAAATACCGCGCGCCAGCGTGTCGGTCTGGATGTTGTGCGGCAGCCCGTGCTTGAGCCAGAACTTGTCGCGGGTCAGCACGAACAGCTTCGACGAGCTGACCATGTGCGTGTCGTTGATCGCGCGCACGACCTCGGGCGCGAACAGGTTCGCGATGCCGGTGATGCCCATGCCGACCTGCATCGCCCGCGTCGTCGTCGCGACGATCACGCGGTCGAACACCTGCGTCGTCCCATCGTCGAGCGTCAGCGCGAAGGTGCCGTCCGGCTGCTTCTCGACGCGCCGCACGGCCGCGTGCACCACCCGGTCGCGTACGCGCGCGGCTTGCCCGCCGTCGTCGAGCAACCGCTGCGCGAGCGCGAAGATGCCGGCCGGAATCAGCCGCTGGTCGACTTCGAGTTCGTTGACGACGATCCGCAGGATTTCGAGGAACGACGCGCGATAGACCGGCTGAAAACCGCCCGAGCCGATCCCGAGCGTGCCGAACAGCCGCAGGTCCTCGCTCCTGCGCCAGCGCACGCCGCCGGGCGGCGTCGCGCCCGTGAAGATCTTGACGATCGCCGAGTAGAACGACTCGTCGCCGAACCGGTCGATGTACTGCTGCCAGCCGCGACGCGCGTCGTCGTAGCAATGCGCGCGCAGCAGCGCCGTCAGCTCGGCCGGCGCGGGCAGCTGCGTGCCGTCGTCGAGCCGCACGCCGTCGCGTATGAACGCGCGCCAGCCGCGGTCGACGCGGTCGAACAGCGCAGGCGGGCGCTCGCCCGCGGGCCAGCGATACGCATGCCCCTGGTAATGGATCTCGGTATCGACGACACCCGGATCGGGAAACGTCGACGAGCTGTCGATGCCGAACCGCTCGAGATAGTGGTACAGCGCGGCCTGCGATGGCGGGAAACGCATCGCGCCCATTTCGGCGAGCAGGTGCGGATGGTCGGGATTGATCGACTGCGACAGCAGCCGGCCGCCCACGCGCGCCGGGTTCGCCTCGAACACGACGAGCTGCCGCGCACCCGCGCGCAGCAGCTCGCACGCGGCGACGAGGCCGCCCACGCCGGCGCCGACGATCGCGATCCGCGCGTCGCGCGCGCCATCCGCCGGCAGCGTGCCGAGGTGTCCGCCGGTGCGGGCCAGGAAGGCGCCGTAGTCGTACAGCGTGTCGATGTACGGCAGCGTGCGCGACAGGAATTCAGGAGCGTTCATGGGAGCGGGGTCGGTAAGGAGCGTGCGCGGCGCACGCGGTCACATCGGCAGCTGGATGCTGCCGAGCGGCGCGTCGGCATTGACGAGATCGACGCGCTTCACGTGGATGCGCAACGCGTCGTCGCGCACCGCCAGCGCGTGCGTGTACCAGCCGGCGAACAAGGTCTGCTCGTCGCGCCGTGTTTCGACGTAGTGAAACGGCGTGCGCAGCAGGTACGCGCCGTGATCGGGCTCAGCGCGATCGACCTGCGGCCGCTGCAGCAGATGATGACCGCGGCTCGCCGGCTGCTGCGAGAACGTGCGGCGCCCGCCGAGCCGCTCGATGCGGATGCGCAGCAGCAGCAGGTCCTCGTCCATCAGCGCGCCGTGCAGCTCGGTGTCGGGCTGATCCGGCGACAGCGGCATCCAGTAGCGCGCATCGTCCGCGTACATCGAGAGCCATTCGTCGTAGCGCCGCTCGTCGAGCAGGCGCGCCTCGCGATAGACGAACGCGACGAGCTCATCGTCACTGAATACGCGCATCGGCGGCCTCCTGCGTCGACGCGGGCGCGATGTAGCGCAGCCATGCGCGGAACTGGTTGCGGATCTGCTGCTCGCTGGTGCCGTTCGTCACGAACGTCGGCTGCGCGAACTCCTGCGGATCGAACAGACGACCGACGTGCACCCAGTCGCGCGACTGCGTCGCGAGCCCACGCTGCGCGCGCTCGTACATCTCGAGATCGTCGTGCGCGACGATCGACGTCGGCGCATTGATCAGGCGGTTGTACGCGAGCGTGCGCTCGAACAGCGAGTCCGGTGCGCCGACCAGCCGGAACGACCACGACTCGACCAGCGTGCGATCGACGGCAAGCGGCTTGAACACGCGCAGGATCTGGATCGGCCCCTTCACCATCGCATTCGGGAACAGCACGGTGTTGTGACGCACCTCGCCGAGAATGCGCGCGGCGCGCGCTTCGCCATAGGCGGCGACCATCTTCTCGTGATAGCCGGGAATCGGCGTATAGCGCGCATGGATCGAATCGGCGGTGCCGGTATGCCCGTGCCCGTTGGGCCACACGCGCAGCCCCATCTGCTCGAAGAACGCGTGCGGCTGGATGAACGGCTCGAGCAGTTCGACCGCCATCGGCTTCGCGTGCTGCGCGCCGTCGCGCTCCCACACGCGCACGGCCGTGCCGGCCGACGATTCGTGCGCGACCATCGGATGACAGGTGTCGGTCTGGTTCTCGACCAGCATTTTCCAGTTGCAGCCGTGCACGTAGCGGAACACGCCGCCGGCGACTTCGACGCGCCCTTCCGGCGAACGGTCGACCAGATTGTCGAGCGACGACAGCGCGTCGCCGAAATACGCGTGAAAATCGACGCCGGACGGGTTCAGCCGGCAGAACACGAAGCCGCGATGGTCATGCACCGCGCCGATCGCCTGCATCCCCTTGCTCGCCTCGCACGATGCGAAGCCCGTGTTCTCGTAGCCGCGCCGCAGCGGGATCGCGTAGAGGCTGCCGTCGGTCCGATACGACCACGCGTGATACGGGCAGCGGAAGAACGCGCCCGTGTTGCCGCACGCGTCCGTCACCAGCTGGGTGCCCTTGTGCGAGCAGCGATTGTGGAGCACCCGCACCGACCCTTCGTCGTGGCGCACCATCACGACCGGCTCCGCGCCGATCGTCGTCGTCACGTAGTCGCCCGTCCGCGGAATCTGGCTCGTGTGGCCGACGTAGACCCACGTGTTGCGGAACAGCTCGCGCATCTCCAGCTCGAAGATGCGCGGCGACAGATAGAGGTCCTTGTGCACCTCGGTGTCGCGCACGAGCGACGCCGGCTCGTCGATGAACGGTTGCGCCGTCATGCGTGCCTCCGGCTGCGCACGCGCGAACGCCGCGCGCCGGCGCGGCGCGCGGTGTCGATTGCTTTTGTTGTCATCTCTCAGGTTCTGCTTGATATGGCGCCCGGAAGCGCATGCGCGTGCCGCCGCACCGCGCGGCACGCGTCGTTGCGGGTAACGGTCAGCCCGTCACCGGTGTTTCGTGCAGCCGCAGCCAGCCGATGCGGCCGTCCGCATCGCGTTCGAACACGACGGTCGAGCGGCGCACGGTACGCCGGCCGGCTTCGTCGGTCTGCGTCTCGCGATACGCGATCGCCGCGCCGCGCTGCCATGCGCTCACTTCGTGCAGCTCGTCGATCGCGATGCGCAGGCCGGGCCGCGCGCCGTAGCCGCGCGAGAACAGGATGTCGATATCGGCGTAGTCGAGCGCATGGCCCTGCAGCGAGATCATCGAGAACGCGCGCGAGAAGCGCGCGAGCAGCGGCGCGAGCGCGTCGCGCGTGGCGCGGCCGGACAGCCATTGCTCGATGTCGACGTGCGCATCGATCACTTCCTGGAAATACGGGTTTGACGGATTCATGCCGGAACTCACGAACGTTGGGAAGCCGCGCGCGCGGCAGGCGCACGATGCGTGGCGAGGCGTGCGACGAACGGCAGCGGCAGCAGCGTCGCCAGCGCGGCCAGCCCGAAGCATTGCTGGTAAGGCAGCTGCGCGGCGCCGCCCTGCAGCGACAGCAGCAGGTTCAGCGCGCTGCCCAGCACCGCGACGCCGAGACAGAAACTCAGTTGCCGATTGATGTTCCACAGCGCGCTCGCGTCGCCCATCCGCGCGGCCGGCACGTCGACGAACGCCGCGCTTTGCGACGTGCTCGTGCACATGCTGGCGCCCAGCCCCATCGCGACGAACGCGAGCACGCGCCCGGCCTCGAGCGCGGCGAGCGGCGTCGCGAGCAGCACGATGCCGATCGCATCGATCGCGATCCCGCAGACGAACAGCGGTTTCGGCCCCCACTTCGGAAAGCAGCGGCGCGTGGTCGCGATCGCGGCGAACGACGCGATCGCCCACGGCACCATCAGCGCGCCCGTGTGGGTCGCACTGAGCCCGAGCGCGTTCTGCAGATACAGCGCGGCGACGAGGTTCACGCCCGTGAACACGCCGGGCACGCACAGATAGACGATCAGCCCGATGCGCAGCAGCGGCTGCGCGACCAGGCGCAGATCGAGCAACGGCGCCGCGGCGCGGCGCGCATGCAAGACATACGCGGCGCCGGCCGCGATCGCGATCGCGAGCGGCACGAGCGCGTCGCCGCCCGCACCCGGCTGGCCCGCGAACGTGAGCCCGAGCAGCAGCGCGACGAGCGCCGTCGCGCTCAACCCGAGGCCGCGAAAGTCCAGCGCGGGCGGCTTGCCGTCCGGCGCGTCGGCCGGCAGCCATGCGAACGCGAGCACGCTCGTGAGCGCGGCGAGCGGCAGCATCCCGAAGAAGATCGCGCGCCACGATGCGCGGTCCACGACCACGCCGCCGAGCGCCGGCGACAACGCGGGCACGAGCAGCGCGACCATCATCACGATCGACGTCAGATGCGCGCGCGCCTCGGGCGGATACGCGCGATACGCCATCGTCTGGCCGACGGGGATCAGTAAGCCGCCGCCGAGGCCCTGCACCAGCCGCCACGCCAGCAAGGCGCCGATCGACGCCGACAGGCCGACGCCGAGGCTGCCCAATGCGAACAGCAGCAGCGACGCGATCAGCAGCCGGCGCTCGCCGAAGCGCCGCGCGAGCCACGTGCCGAGCGGAATCACCACCGTGAGCCCGAGGACGTACGTGTTGCCGATCCACGCGAGCTGCGCGACCGACGCGTGCAGCTCGCGCTGGATCGTCGGATAGGCCGCGTTGATGACGAACATGTTCGCCAGGTCGATCGCGAACCCGAGCAGGTAGACGGCAGCGATTTTCGAGCGATCGGTCATGACGGCGGAAAACGTACGGAACGCCGCAGTGTAAGGTTCGGCGCGGCCGTCGATAAGACCGTCCGGGCGGCCACACTGGTCGAAAAATTTTGACAATCGAGGCACCATGTCGGTTTTCCGCCCAGCATCCGACACGCCATGGTGAGTCTCGATCGTTTCGCCGTCTTCCGCGCCGTCGTGGAAACGGGGTCGTTTACGGCCGCCGCCGCCCAACTGAATCAGGCGCGCGCCGCCGTCAGTTTCAACATCAAGCAGCTGGAGGCCGAGCTCGGCGTCACGCTGCTCGCGCGCACCACGCGGCGCGTCGAGCTGACCGACGCGGGCGAGCGCTTCTACGCGCGCTGCGTGCGCGTGCTGGAGGAAGCCGAAAGCGCGATCGACGACGCGCGCAGCGAGCATGGCGGGATGCACGGCGTGCTGCGCGTGACGTCGACGGTCGAGTACGGAACGATGGTCGTCGCGCCGGCGCTGCACGCGTTCATGCAGCGCCACCCGGCGCTGCGCGTGCGGCTCGAGACCCATGCGACTCAGGTCGACCTGGTGCGCGAGCGTGTCGACGTCGCGATTCGGCTCGGCCGCCTCGAGCAGTTCCAGGATCTGCCCTACCGCGGCGCGTGCCTCGCGACCTACGAGGTGCGGCCGGTGATCGCGCCTTCGCTGCTCGCCGAGGCCGGCCTGTCGCAGATCGGCTCGCCGGAGCTGCTTGCCCGGCTGCCGCAACTCGGCCATACGCGGCTCGAGCGGATCGCCACGTGGACGCTCACCGATCGCGACGGCAACCCGCATGCGTTTCGTCCCGGCGCGAAGCCGCGCGTGGTGGTCGACAACGCTTCGGTGCTGCGCGTGCTCGCGCGGCAAGGCAGCGGCGTCGCGCTGCTGCCCGAGTGGCTCGTGCGCGACGACCTTGCGAGCGGCGCGCTGGTCGATGCGCTGCCCGGCTACCGGTTTCCGCCGCAGGCCGTCTATGCGCTGTACCCGTCGACCGCACACGTGCCGCAGAAGGTGCGCGCGTGGGTCGACTTCATGAAAGCGTATCTGGCCTGAGCCGGCGCCGCATGCGCAGGCTCACGCGCGTGCCGCATCGTCCCGCAGCCGTGCGTCGACGCGTGCCGCGATCGCCAGCAGGCGGCGGTCGCCGCCCCACGGGCCTTCGAGCATGAGCCCGACCGGCAGCCCCGTTTGCGCGGAGCGGCCGGCCGGCAGCGACACCGACGGTACGCCGGCGAGCGACGCGGGCGAGGTCTGACGCGCGACGCGCGCGAACAGCGCCGCGTCCTGCGCGGCCGTCATCGCGGCGGTGGCGTCGAGCAACGGCGCCTCGCCCGGCACCGTCGGCATCGCGATGCAGTCGACCGGCGTACCGAATGCGTCGTCGTACCAGCGCACGATGCGCCGACGCCAATCGAGCGCATCGGCGTAGGACTGTGCATCGATCGGCGCGGATACGAACGAACGGAAGATCGCGCGGACGTCGTCGCTCGCGATCCGTTCGACGAACGTGTCGAACGGGATGCCGAGCCGTTGCGTCGCGAAACGACGCCAGTACAGGTTGGCCTCGAAGGCCGCAATCGGAAAGCCGCACGCTTCGCTCGCGTCGTGCAACTGCCGCGCGGGCAACGGCACGAGCGTCGCGCCGGCCGCCGCGCAGGACGCGAGCGCGCGTTCGATGCAGGCCGCGACGCCGGGATCCAGCTCGTCGAAATACGGCGCGGCCGGCACGCCGATGCGCAGCTGCGACCAGCCGGGTGCGGCGGCAATGCCGTCGTCACGCGTCAGCACCGCATCGAGCAGCAGCAGATCGTCGATGTGCCGGGCGATCGGCCCGACCGTATCGCGCGTGTGCGACAGCGACAGCACGCCGTGCGACGAATAGCGCTGCGCGGACGGCCGCAAGCCGTACACGCCGCAAAATGCGGCGGGAATGCGCACCGACCCGCCGGTGTCGGTGCCGAGGCCGAACGGAATGCCGGCCGCGACGGCCGCGGCCGTACCGCCGCTCGAGCCGCCCGCGATACGGCGCGGGTCGTGCGGGTTGCCGACCGTACCGAACTGCCGGTTGCCGCTCGTGATGCCGAACGCGAGCTCGTGCATGTTGGCCTTGCCGAGCGGCACCGCGCCGGCGTCGAGCAGGCGCCGGACGGTCAGCGCATCGTGCGTCGCGCGATAGCCGTTCACTGCCGGGCTCGCGCCGAGCGTCGGCATGTCGGCGGTGTCGAGGTTGTCCTTGATGACGAACGGCACGCCGGCGAGCGGCAGCGCGTCGCCCTGTGCGATACGCGCATCGATGCGCTCGGCCGTGCGGCGTGCGAGTTCGGCATCGACGTGCACCATCGCATTGAGCGGCGCAATGGCGGCGACGCGCGCGAGTGCATCATCGGCCACGTCGACGGCACGGCACGCGCTGTGGCGCACCGCGTCGGCAAGCCCGCGCACGCTCGCATCGGAAATGAAGGGAGAGGAAGAAACGCGGTTCGGCTGTGTTGTCATGTTGTGTGCTGGACGCGGAATCGATCGGGAAACGGGCGGCGTACCGAAGGCCCTGTCCGGCATGCCGCGCGCAGCGCGATGGTAGCCCGGGGCGCGCGCGGGCGCACGTGGGGCATCATGCAGGCGGTTGGGAACGGTCGGGGCGTAGGCGGCCGGGCGCGCGGCGAATTGCAGGCCGAATCGAATCGCAAGCGGCATGGTACGGATGCGGCGGATACTTCGGATGCCGTGGATACTGATGCCGCCGATGCCGCCGATGGACCGACGGCGCGCGCGCCGTCGGTCCATCAAGCGCACGGCTCGAACCCCATCTGCTCGCGGCCCAGCCCCGTCAGATCGCGCTCGCACGCGCGCCCGTCGAAATCGACCTCGAAATGATCGGCCGGAAAATCCGGCGGGCTCTCGCCGCGCACGAACGCCTGCCGCTGGCGCTGCAGGTACGCATTGTTCTTCGGGCAGCCGGGCGCGGCCGCGATGTACATCACGTTGCTGTCGCCGCTGCCGCGATGCACGTCTTCGACCGCATGCACGACGTCGCCGTGCCAGAACACCGCGTCGCCCGGCTCCATCTGCGGAATCGGCACCAGCGCATCGAGCAGCAGCGCATGCCACTCGGGCAGGATCGACAGCGCGCGGCCGGGCCGCGCGCCGCACAGGTCGTCGTCGGCGACATCGTCCTGCAGCGCGCGCAGCACGACATACGCCATCGCGTTCGCGACCGGAATCAGCTGCAGCGTGCCGTCGCCGGGGCCTTGCGGCGTCAGCGCGGTCCAGCCCTGGAACGTACGGAACATCGAACACACGGCCGGCGACGCAATCTCCTCGACGTCGGGCCGGAATGCCGCGTCGAACGGGTCGTAATCGCGCCAGCGGCCGGCCAGCACGTGCCGATACACGTGCCGGAAATTCGGCCCGAGCCAGCGTTCGACCGACCCGCCGTCGACGTGCGGCGACAGCCCGAGCGTCGTCGAACCCGGCGGCCGGCGGCGGATGCGATCCGCGTACGCCGGAACCCGGTCGGGATCGAAATGCGGGCGTGCGCCATCAGCATGACGCCACAGCCGGTTCAGGAACACGCGCGCCTGCGTCAGCGCTGGCGACTGGCGCGCGGCCACCTGCGGCTTCGACCAGTAGACGCCGTAGATCTGCGGCTTGCCGGACGCGAGGTTGCCGAAGTAGCGATCGTCGGCGCGCGCGTGCAGCCGCTCGGCGAAGCGGTTCGCCTCGAGATACGCACCGATCTCGTCGTTCCAGTCGCGCGCCTGCCGCGCGTCGAACACGCCGCGGATCACCGCCGCGCCGTGTGCACGGATCGCGTCGATCGTGCGCGGCTCGACCGCGCCGTTCGCGATCTCCGCGAACCGCAGCACCGGAATCGCATCGCGGCCGTGCGCGTGCGTGCGGCGGATCGCGTCGACCTGCCGCGCGATGTCCCCTTCCAGCTCGCGGAACGTCGTCGCATAACCGGGCAGGTCCGCACGCAGCGCCCGTTTCGCCGCGCGGATCGCGGCCGGCAGATCGTCTATCGTCAGGGGCATCGTCGTCTCCTCGCTGAACCATGTCGTGATGAGCGCTCAGCGTACGGCCGACACGTCGCCGCGATCGATACTATCCGGCCGACAATCGATACAATCCGGACAACCTAGCCCGGACGATGACAGACGACGCACAGCTTGTTGCCGTCCGGATCGCGGAAGTACGCGCCGTAGTAGTCGCGGTGATAGTGGGGCCGCAGGCCGGGCGGCCCCTCGCAGGTGCCGCCGTGCTGCAGCGCGAGCGCGTGGCAGCGGTCGACCTGCGCGCGCGAATGCGCATCGAACGCGATCGTATGGCCGTTGCCCGGCTCGGGCCGGCGGCCGTCGAGCGGCCGCCCGAAGAAGAACAGCGGCCGGTCGGTGTCGGCCGGCATCCAGCCCGACCAGCCGTCCGGCTCGCGGAACTTCAGGCGCAACCCGAGTTCCGCGAACAGCGGCGCGTAAAAATCGTACGCGCGTGCGGTATCGCTGACGCCCACGCAAACATGTGAAAACATGGCTTCGCTCCGTCGTGACGATCGACCACGATCATGCCACGGTGCGATGCCGCCGTCGCCCGGAGGCCGCGATGAAGCCGCAATACGAACACGTGACGTACGCTCCCGGCTGCTCGATCCGCGTATATCACCGCCAGCTCGCACGCATTCCGTTCGAATGGCATCGGCATCCTGAGTACGAACTGACGCTCACGCTGAACAGCCGCGGCCGGCGCTTCATCGGCGATCACGTCGCCCGCTATGCGGACGACGACCTGGTGCTCGTCCCGCCGAACCTGCCGCACACGTGGTCGTCGAATGCGCGCATCGATCGCGCCGCGCCCGAAGTCGCGCTCGTCGTGTGGTTCGACGGAGACTGGGCCCACCGCGTCGCCGACTGCTGCGCCGAATACACGCCGCTGCGCTCGCTGCTGCGGCGCGCAGCGTCGGGCCTCGCGTTCGATGCCGATACGGCGCGCGCGATGCGCGCCCGGCTGCCGCGCTTGCTCGATGCGTCGCCGCGCGTGCGGCTCGCCGCCGTACTCGACACGCTCGCGGAACTCGCCGAAGCCGGCGGCGAGCCGCTGGCCGGCGCGCACGCGTATAGCCGGTCCGAGCGGATCGCGTCGTCCGTCGACGCATCCGCTCCGGAAGCCGAACGCGTCGAGCGCGTGCTCGATGCGATCGACCGCCGGTTCCACGAGCCGCTGCGCATCGACGCGCTCGCGGCCATCGCGCATCTGTCCGAACGCTCGCTGCAACGACTGTTCGCGCGCCATCTCGGCGAAAGCGTCGGCCGCTACCTGCAGCGGTTGCGGCTCGCGCACGCGTGTCGCCATCTGGCCGGCAGCGACTGGCCGGTCGCGACGGTCGCCGCGCGCTGCGGCATTCCGAACGTCGCGAACTTCAACCGTCAGTTCCTCGCCGCACGCGGCATGACGCCGCGCGCATACCGGCGCCTGTTCGCGCAGCATGGCCATGCGTCGGGCGTCGACGTGCCGGGCGCCGATGCCTCGGCTGCCGACGCCCCATCGCTCGACACACGCCCACCGTCGCTGGAACGCAGCACCGGCCCGCGCCGCCCGCACAAATGAAAACACCCCGGCGGGATGACCCACCGGGGTGTCGGGGCGTTGCGTTTGCCGGACGCGAACGGCGTTGCAGCCGTTCGCGCCGCGCACGACTTAACGTGCGTTGAGCGGCTTCGCTTCGCGCGGCGTGTCGCCGATGAACAGCTGACGCGGACGGCCGATCTTTTGCTCCGGATCCGCAATCATTTCGTTCCACTGTGCGATCCAGCCGACCGTACGTGCCATCGCGAAGATACACGTGAACATCGACGTCGGGATGCCCAGCGCGCGCTGCACGATACCCGAGTAGAAATCGACGTTCGGGTACAGCTTGCGCGACACGAAGTACTCGTCTTCCAGCGCGATCTTCTCGAGCTGCATCGCGAGCTTGAACAGCGGGTCGTCGTGCAGGCCCAGTTCGTTCAGCACTTCGTAGCACGTTTCGCGCATCAGCTTCGCACGCGGGTCGTAGTTCTTGTACACGCGGTGACCGAAGCCCATCAGCTTCACGCCCGAATTCTTGTCCTTCACCTGCTTGATGAATTCGGGGATGTTGTCCGGCGAGCCGATCTGCTCGAGCATGTTCAGCGCGGCTTCGTTCGCACCACCGTGCGCCGGGCCCCACAGACACGCGATACCGGCCGCGATACACGCGAACGGGTTCGCGCCCGACGAGCCGGCCAGGCGGACCGTCGACGTCGATGCGTTCTGCTCGTGGTCAGCGTGCAGGATCAGGATACGGTCGAGCGCGCGGACGAGCACGTCGTTGACCTTGTACTCTTCGCACGGGTTCGAGAACATCATGTGCATGAAGTTCGCGCTGTACGACAGCGAGTTCTTCGGATACACGAACGGCTGGCCGATGCTGTACTTGTATGCCATCGCGACGAGCGTCGGCAGCTTGGCGATCATGCGGATCGCCGACACTTCGCGGTGACGCGGGTCGTTGATGTCGAGCGAGTCGTGGTAGAACGCCGACAGCGCGCCGACTGCGGCGACCAGGATCGCCATCGGGTGCGCGTCGCGGCGGAAGCCGCGGAAGAAGAAGTGCATCTGCTCGTGCACCATCGTGTGCTTCGTGACGGTGTCGACGAATTCCTTCTTCTGTGCTGCGTTCGGCAGTTCGCCCTTCAGCAGCAGGTAGCAGGACTCGAGGAAGTCCGCGTTCTGCGCGAGGTTGTCGATCGGGTAGCCGCGGTACAGCAGTTCGCCCTTGTCGCCGTCGATGTACGTGATCGCCGAGTTGCACGAAGCCGTCGACATGAAGCCCGGGTCGTAAGTGAACTTGCCGGTTTGGCCGTACAGCTTGCGGATGTCGATTACGTCCGGGCCCATCGTCCCCTTGTAAATCGGCATTTCGACGCTCGGCGAGTTGTCGCTGAACGATAGCGTGGCTTTAACATCAGACGGAGTCATGGCACATCCTCAATCGAAATAAAGAAACGGGATTCGATAACGGGCGTAACGCTTTAAACGTTGCGCAGCATCTCCAACAGCCGGTGAACATCCGGGCTGTCTAGGTCGCCCTCTGGTTCCTTGCGCGCGAGGAGCAAGTCCATCAGGTCGTTGTCGCTCAGATCGAGCAGGCGCGACAACGCGCCTACGTCTGCATCGGTGAGGTCATGCTCGTGTCTGCTGAAGAAACGCTCGAACAGAATGTCGTTCTCCAGCAGACCCCGCCGCGCGCGCCAACGCAGGCGCGCGCGACGGTGCGGGTCGGATTGATGCGAGTCGTCGCTCATTTCAACCTTAAACCGCGCGGCGAACCATCAGTTCCTTGATCTTGCCGATCGCCTTCGTCGGATTCAGGCCC
Source organism: Burkholderia vietnamiensis LMG 10929 (assembly GCF_000959445.1). NCBI lineage: Bacteria > Pseudomonadati > Pseudomonadota > Betaproteobacteria > Burkholderiales > Burkholderiaceae > Burkholderia > Burkholderia vietnamiensis. The sequence goes on from NZ_CP009630.1 coordinate 1,584,267, forward strand.
TTCGGGCACACGTCGACGCAGTTCATGATCGTATGGCAACGGAACAGACGGTACGGATCTTCCAGATTGTCGAGACGCTCGCCGGTGGCGGTGTCGCGGCTGTCGGCGATGAACCGGTAAGCCTGCAGCAGGCCCGCCGGGCCCACGAACTTGTCCGGGTTCCACCAGAAGCTCGGGCACGACGTCGAGCAGCTCGCACACAGAATGCACTCGTACACGCCGTCGAGCTCGTCGCGCTCTTCCGGCGACTGCAGGCGTTCCTTCTCCGGCGGCGGCGCGTCGTTGATCAGGTACGGCTTGATCGAGTGATACTGGTTGAAGAAGTGCGTCATGTCGACGATCAGGTCGCGCACCACCGGCAGCCCCGGCAGCGGACGCAGCACGATCTTCTGCGGCAGATCGTTCAGGTTCGTCAGGCACGCGAGACCGTTCTTGCCGTTGATGTTCATCGCGTCCGAGCCGCACACGCCTTCGCGGCACGAGCGGCGGAACGACAGCGTCTCGTCCACGGCCTTCAGCTTCACCAGCGCGTCGAGCAGCATGCGCTCATGCTGGATCTCGAGCTCGTACGTCTGCATGCGCGGCGCCGCGTCCTTGTCCGGATCGTAGCGATAGAGTTCAAAAATGCGTTTTGCCATTTCGGATTCCTTTGACTCGGCTTAGAACGTGCGCGGCTTCGGCGGCACGGAGTCGACCGTCAGCGGCTTCATTTGAACCGGCTTGTAGTCGAGGCGATCGCCTTCGCTGTACCACAGCGTGTGGCGCAGCCAGTTGTCGTCGTCGCGGTGCTCGTAGTCGCTGTGCGCGTGTGCGCCGCGGCTTTCCTTGCGCGCTTCGGCCGACACCATCGTTGCACGGGCCACTTCGATCAGGTTCTCCAGCTCGAGCGCTTCGATGCGCGCGGTGTTGAACACCTTCGACTTGTCCTTCAGGTGGATGTTTTCCACCCGCTCCTTCAGGCCGGCCATCTGGTCCACGCCTTCCTTCAGCAGCGCCGAGGTACGGAACACGCCCGCATGCTTCTGCATCGTCGAGCGGATGTCGTTCGCGACGTCTTGGGTGTATTCGCCCGACGTCGACTTCTCGAGCTTCGCCAGACGTGCCAGCGAGTATTCGCCCGCGTCGGCCGGCAGCGGCTTGTGGTCGCGCTGGTTCTTCACGTGCTGGACGATGTGGTTGCCGGCCGCGCGGCCGAACACCACCAGGTCGAGCAGCGAGTTCGTGCCCAGGCGGTTCGCGCCGTGCACCGACACGCACGAGCATTCGCCGACCGCGTAGAAGCCGTTGACCGGCTCCTTGTGATCGCGCGACGTGCCCACGACCTGACCGTGGATGTTGGTCGGAATGCCGCCCATCTGGTAGTGGATCGTCGGCACGACCGGGATCGGTTCCTTGATGCAGTCGACGTTCGCGAACCGCAGCGCGATCTCGCGGATCGACGGCAGACGCTTCATGATCGTCTCCGCGCCGATGTGCGACAGATCCAGCAGCACGTGGTCCTTGTTCGGACCGACGCCGCGGCCTTCCTTGATTTCCTGGTCCATCGAGCGCGACACGAAGTCACGCGGCGCCAGATCCTTCAGCGTCGGCGCATAGCGCTCCATGAAGCGCTCGCCGTTCGAGTTGCGCAGAATGCCGCCTTCGCCGCGCACGCCTTCCGTGATCAGCACGCCCGCGCCGGCCACGCCGGTCGGGTGGAACTGCCAGAACTCCATGTCCTGCAGCGCGATGCCCGAGCGAGCGGCCATGCCCAGCCCGTCGCCCGTGTTGATGAACGCGTTCGTCGATGCCGCGAAGATCCGACCAGCGCCGCCCGTCGCGAACAGCGTCGTCTTGCCTTCCATGATGTAGACGTCGCCCGTCTCCATCTCGAGGGCCGTCACGCCGAGCACGTCGCCGTCCGCGTCGCGGATCAGGTCGAGCGCCATCCATTCGACGAAGAACTGCGTCTTCGCCTCGACGTTCTGCTGGTACAGCGTGTGCAGCAGCGCGTGACCGGTACGGTCGGCGGCCGCGCAAGCGCGCTGCACCGGCTTCTCGCCGTAGTTCGCGGTGTGGCCGCCGAACGGGCGCTGGTAGATCGTGCCGTCCGCGTTGCGGTCGAACGGCATGCCGAAGTGCTCGAGCTCGTACACGACGTTCGGCGCTTCACGGCACATGAACTCGATCGCGTCCTGGTCGCCGAGCCAGTCGGAACCCTTGATCGTGTCGTAGAAATGGAAGTGCCAGTTGTCTTCGCTCATGTTGCCGAGCGACGCGCCGATGCCGCCTTGTGCCGCGACCGTGTGCGAACGGGTCGGGAACACCTTCGACAGCACGCCGACCGACAGGCCCGCACGCGACAGTTGCAGCGCTGCGCGCAAGCCCGAGCCGCCCGCGCCGACGATCACCACGTCGAACTTGCGGCGCGGCAGGGAAGTTTTGATTGCAGCCATTCTTTACACTCTCCAGAGAATCTGCGCGGCGTAGCCCGCACATGCGAGCAGCCAGACGATGGTCAGCGATTGCAGCAGCAGGCGCACACCGACGGGCTTCACGTAGTCCATCCAGATGTCGCGCACGCCGACCCATGCGTGGTAGAAGAGGGAAAGCAGCGTCACGAAGGTCGCGAGCTTCATCCATTGCGCGGAGAAGATCGATGCCCAGCCTTCGTACGAGAAGTCATGCGCGCCGAAAAACAGGACGAGCAGAATGACCGTGTAGACCGCCATGATCGTGGCGGTGACGCGCTGCGCGAGCCAGTCGCGCAGGCCGTAGTGAGCGCCGACGACGAGGCGCTTCGAGCCGATTCGGTTGTTGGCTGCCATTTTCTTAGAATGCTCCGAACAGTTTGAGTGCCATGGCGATCGTCAGCGCGATCGAGACGACAAACACGACCACGGCCGTACGCTTGCCGCCTTCCTTCGAGACGGCGTCATGGTTGACGTCCATCAACAGGTGGCGAATGCCGGCGCAGAAATGGTGGAGGAACGCCCAGGACAACGCGAGGACGATCAGCTTGACGACGATGTTGGAGAGGAAAGACTTGAAGACTTCGAAGCTGAGCTCCGACGTGAGGCTCTGATCGAAGAGGAACAGCAGGAACGGCAGGAACAGGAACAGCAGCGCGCCGCTGATTCGATGGAGAATCGACAATATCGCCGCCGCAGGCATGCGATATTTCATCGTGATGTCGCCGAATCCGATGTTCCGGTATTCCGGCCTCGGCTTTCTTACTGCGTCAGTCATGCTAGACCCCTACTATGTTGTCACACTAATCCGCGATTTTAGCGCCTTTTTATATCGCGCTGCAGCGAAAGTCTGCTCTGGATCGTTACGCAAACGCGAACAAAAGGCGGCCCGATACGTGCTACGCGAACGTGGGGAGAACGCGCGCCCGCAGCTTGGCCGATACGTCGTCAGCTCAAGTCATTGTGATAGTAATACCCGGTTGTGACATACCAGCCGCGCCGCACTTCCACCGGCCGATCGCCGTACGTATAGGACACCCGCTCCACCGACAGCAACGGAAAACCCGCCGGCACGCGCAGCAGGTCGGCAACCGCCGGCTCCGCCGCCACCGCCCGGATCTTTTCCGTCGCGCGAATCATGCGCGTGCCGAACTCCGTCTCGAACATCGCGTAGAGCGGCCCCTTGTATTCGCTCAAACGCTCGAACGACAGCCCGCGGAACATCGCGCCGGGCAGCCAGATCTCGTCGAGCACCGTCGCGTCGCCCTCGAACGCCAGCAGCCGGCGCACCTGCACCACCGGGTCGGCCGGCTTCAGGTCGAGCTGCCGCGCGATCTCGGCCGGCGCCCGCAAGCGCCGGCATTCGAGCACGCGGCTCACGTGCGGATGCTCGGCGCCGTCGTCGGCGAGCAGGCGCAGAAAGCGGAACTGCGCGCGATCTTCGTTGTGCGTTGCAACAAACGTACCCTTGCCCTGCCGCCTGACGACGAGATTCTCGGCGGCCAGTTCGTCGATCGCCTTGCGCACGGTGCCCTGGCTGACCTTGTAACGGGCCGCGAGCTCCACCTCGCTCGGGATGATCTCGCCCGGCTTCCATTCGCCCGATTCCAGACTCTGCGTGATCAACGACTTGATCTGCTGGTATAACGGGCTGAAAGTCGGCGACGGCGCGGCAGGCGCCGGCACGGAATCGCCCGCGCCCGGCTGCCCTGGGCTGCCTGCGCCGGTCGGATTCGCGTTGTTCGCCTGGTTCGATGTCATGGCGCGCATTTCATCACAAACCGCGCTTTTCCGTCCACTCAAATTCAGCAAAACATCTGTCTTATATAAGACATATGATACCGTTTGACTTTGGCCACGCCCGCTCCTACACTCCCGGTCGAGCAAGGGTTCGCGGGTGCAAAACGCGTCCCCGGCTACGTGCCACGGCCGTCTCCAGGTTCACCGCGTCTGCCTTTCGCGAGTCCTCCGCCCTGCTTCACTGCAACGCTACGCGTAACGCGCATAGAATGGCGTTTTGCCTAGCGTCCATCGCTTCATCCCGTCCTGGAGATTTTCAATGGCTAAGCCCGCAAAGCGCGTTGCCGTCACCGGCGCCGCAGGTCAAATCGCTTACTCCCTGCTGTTCCGCATCGCGAACGGCGACCTGCTCGGCAAGGACCAGCCGGTCATCCTGCAACTGCTCGACCTCCCGCAAGCCCAAGCCGCCGTCAAAGGCGTCGTGATGGAACTCGAAGATTGCGCGTTCCCGCTGCTCGCGGGCGTCGTGATCACCGACGATCCGAAGGTTGCATTCAAGGATGCAGACGTCGCACTGCTCGTCGGCGCACGTCCGCGCTCGAAGGGCATGGAGCGCAAGGACCTGCTGTCGGCCAACGCCGAGATCTTCACGGTCCAGGGCGCCGCGCTGAACGAAGTCGCGAGCCGCGACGTCAAGGTGCTGGTGGTCGGCAACCCGGCCAACACGAACGCCTACATCGCGATGAAGTCGGCGCCGGATCTGCCGAAGAAGAACTTCACGGCCATGCTGCGCCTCGATCACAACCGCGCGCTGTCGCAACTCGCAGCGAAGACGGGCAAGCCGGTCGCATCGATCGAGAAGCTCGCCGTGTGGGGCAACCACTCGCCGACGATGTACCCCGACTTCCGCTTCGCGACCGCCGAAGGCGAGTCGATGCTGAAGCTCGTCAACGACGACGTGTGGAACCGCGAAACGTTCATCCCGACCGTCGGCAAGCGCGGCGCGGCGATCATCGAAGCGCGCGGCCTGTCGTCGGCAGCGTCGGCAGCCAATGCGGCGATCGACCACGTGCGTGACTGGGTGCTCGGCACGAACGGCAAGTGGGTCACGATGGGCATCCCGTCGGACGGCTCGTACGGCATCCCCGAAGACATCATCTACGGCGTGCCGGTCACCTGCGAAAACGGCGAATACAAGCGCGTCGAAGGCCTCGAGATCGATGCGTTCTCGCGCGAGAAGATGGACGGCACGCTCGCCGAGCTGCTCGAAGAGCGCGACGGCGTCGCACACCTGCTGAAGAACTAAGCAGGCTGCGTGGCCGGGCCGCCCGCGGGCGGCCCGGCCACGGCACGGGCGGCCGGCGCGCAGCCAGCCGCGCCGCCCGATCCGATCCGGGCACGTTTTGCCGCCGGCGCGCAGCGCGTGCCGGCCCAGAACGTGGCCGGATCCGATTTCTCCCCGATGATCCGCTTCCCTGGCGTAGAAGAGATGTCCGCGCTCACTCCTGCACAAGTGCTGTACGACGGGGCGTCGCCGCCCGCGATCCTGCCCTGCTGCGATCACTACGCGGGCAGCGAGAAGCTGATGCGCAAATCGCTCGCGCTCCAGGCCGAACTCGGCCCGGTGTTCGACATCACGCTCGACTGCGAGGACGGCGCGGCCGTCGGCCAGGAAGCCGCCCACGCACAGCTCGTCGCCGAATTCCTCGGCAGCGCCGAGAACCGCTTCGGACGCGTCGGCGTCCGCATTCACGACTTTTCCCATCCGCACTGGCGCGACGACGTGCGCATCGTGCTGCGCGCCGCGCGCGCGCCCGCCTACGTCACGCTGCCGAAGGTAGCCGGCGCCGCCGATGCGGCCGAGATGATCGCGTTCATCGAAGGCACGCGCCGCGAGCTCGGGCTCGCGCAGCCGATTCCGGTCGACGTGCTGGTCGAGACGCACGGCGCGCTCGCGCAGGCCGCGACGCTCGCCGCGCTGCCGCTGGTCGGCACGCTGAGCTTCGGGCTGATGGATTTCGTATCCGCCCATCACGGCGCGATTCCCGATGCGGCGATGCGCTCGCCGGGCCAGTTCGATCACCCGCTCGTGCGCCGCGCGAAACTGGAGATCGCCGCGGCCTGCCACGCGCACGGCAAGACGCCGTCGCACAACGTCACGACCGACGTGCGCGACATGAGCGTCGTGGCCGGCGATGCACGCCGCGCGCGCGACGAATTCGCCTTCACGCGGATGTGGAGCATCCATCCGGCGCAGATCCGTCCGATCGTCGACGCATTCGCGCCGCGCACCGACGAGGTCGCGCTGGCCGCCGAGATCCTGCTGGCCGCGCAGGCCGCCGACTGGGGCCCGACGCGCCACGGCGACACGCTGCACGACCGCGCGAGCTACCGCTATTACTGGTCGGTGCTGCGCCGCGCGAAGGCGACCGGCCAGGCCGTGCCGCGCGAAGCCGCGCCGCTGTTCGGGCCGGCCGGCGCAGGCTCCGGTTAAGCCGGCCGAGCCGCCGACATGCGGATTTCATCGAATCTCCGGCGCGCGAACGCGACACAGGTTTGCGAAACGACAAAAAACGTAACCGAGCCCGAAAACCTGAAATATGCGCAGCCAAATAGGTCAAAATAGCGGCCGCTGCGCGCTTCCGGGGGCGCGTGCAGTTTCAAACCGGCCGGCGGCGTCAGCAGCCGGCCCTTGTCAACTGATAATCGAAAGGTTCTGACTCCATGAAGAAACTCCTGATCGCTACCGCCATCGGCGCGTTGTCCGCCACGCTGCTGGTGTCGGCGCCGAGCGCGTTCGCCCAGGGTACGGCCACGACTGCGAAGAAGACGGCCAAGCGCCCGGCACCGGCCAAGCGCCTGATTCCGCGCAGCAAGAAGTCCCTCGCGCGTGCCGCGGCGAAGGTCGATCCGGTACCGGACGGCGCAGTGAAGTGGGCGTGCAAGGACGGCCTGTCGTTCGACCTCGCCGGCGACATGAAGCGCGACCAGCTGGTCACGGTCCACTGGGCGAAGAAGAACTACAAGCTGCCGCGTCAGGCCACGACGACCGGCGCCGACACGTTCTACGATCCGGCCGCCGGCTTCAAGCTGGTCGTGATCCCGACCAAGGCGATGCTGTTCAGCGACGCGAACGGCGGCGAGCGTCTCGCCGACGAATGCGTGACGCCGGAAATGGCGCAAGGCGGCGCCGCACCGACGCAGTCCAACGAGCTGAAGCCGGCGACGAACTAAGCGCGCCCAGGCCCTCGATGTCCGCCCCGGTCTCCAACGTCCGCCCTGCGCCGGATTCGGTACTCGTCGACATCGTCGACTACGTGCTCGACACCGGCATCGACAGCGCGCTCGCGCTGGAGACGGCGCGTCATTGCCTGATCGACACGCTCGGATGCGGACTCGAGGCGCTCTCCTACCCTGCCTGCACCAAGCTGCTCGGCCCCGTCGTGCCGGGCACGATCGTGCCGAACGGCGCGAAGGTGCCCGGCACGTCCTTCCAGCTCGATCCCGTACAGGCCGCGTTCGACATCGGCGCGATGATCCGCTGGCTGGACTTCAACGACACCTGGCTCGCCGCCGAATGGGGTCATCCGTCCGACAACCTCGGCGGGATCCTGGCGACGGCCGACTGGCTGTCCCGCACGGCCGTCGCGGCCGGCAGGAAGCCGCTCGCGATGCGCGACGTGCTCGTCGCGATGATCCAGGCCCACGAGATCCAGGGCTGCCTCGCACTCGAGAATTCTTTCAATGCCGTCGGGCTCGACCACGTGCTGCTGGTCAAGGTCGCGTCGACCGCCGTGGTCGGCCGCCTGCTCGGGCTCACGCGCGACGAGCTGCTCAATGCGGTGTCGAACGCGTTCGTCGACGGCCACGCGTTGCGCACCTACCGCCATGCGCCGAACACCGGCTCGCGCAAGTCGTGGGCGGCCGGCGACGCGACGTCGCGCGCGGTGCGCCTCGCGCTGATCGCGAAGACCGGCGAGATGGGCTACCCGTCCGCGCTGACCGCGAAGACCTGGGGCTTCTACGACGTGCTGTTCCGCGGGCAGCCGTTCCGCTTCCAGCGCCCGTACGGCACCTACGTGATGGAGAACGTGCTGTTCAAGATCGCGTTCCCCGCCGAATTCCATGCGCAGACGGCCGTCGAGGCCGCGCTGCAGCTGCACGCGCGGCTCGCCGCGGCCGGCCGCACGACCGACGAGATCAGCCGCATCACGATCCGCACGCACGCGGCCGCGATCCGCATCATCGACAAGCAGGGGCCCCTCGCCAATCCGGCCGACCGCGACCACTGCATCCAGTACATGGTGGCCGTGCCGCTGCTGTTCGGCCGGCTGAGCGCGGCCGACTACGAAGACGCGACCGCCGCCGATCCGCGCATCGACGCGCTGCGCGCGAAGACCGTGTGCGTCGAGGATCCGCAGTTCACGAAGGACTACCACGACCCGGCCAAGCGCTCGATCGCGAACGCGCTGACGATCGAATTCGCGGACAGGTCGACGCTTGCCGAGGTGACGGTCGAATATCCGATCGGCCATCAGCGACGCCGTGCCGACGGCATCCCGCTGCTGATCGAGAAATTCCGGACCAACCTTGCCCGCCGTTTCCCGGCAAAGCAGCAACAAGCGATTCTCGACGTGTCGCTGGACCAGGCAAAGCTCGATGCGATGCCGGTCAATGAGTACGTCGATCTGTATATGATCTAGCCGTCAGATACAGGACTCTTTGTTTCCTAGCCTTAAACCCAGGAAAATCACCATGGCCCACAATCTCCACAAGACCCTCAAGGAATTCGACAGCGGTTCCGGCAAAGGCAAGTTCTACTCGCTGCCGCAGCTCGGCAAGGAACTGAAGACGAAGATCGAACGCCTGCCGGTGTCGATCCGCATCGTGCTCGAGTCCGTGCTGCGCAACTACGACGGCAAGAAGATCACCGAAGAACACATCGAGCAGCTCGCGAACTGGCAGCCGACCGCGAAGCGGGTCGACGAGATTCCGTTCGTGGTGTCGCGCGTCGTGCTGCAGGACTTCACCGGCGTGCCGCTGCTCGCCGATATCGCGGCCATGCGCGGTGTCGCGCAGCGTTCGGGCAAGGATCCGAAGAAGATCGAGCCGCTGGTGCCGGTCGATCTCGTCGTCGACCACTCGGTGCAGATCGACTACTTCCGTCAGAAGGATGCGCTCGACCTGAACATGAAGCTGGAATTCCAGCGCAACAACGAGCGCTACCAGTTCATGAAGTGGGGCATGCAGGCGTTCGACACGTTCAAGGTCGTGCCGCCGGGCGTCGGCATCGTCCACCAGGTGAACCTGGAATACCTCGCGCGCGGCGTGCACAAGAAGGCCGACGGCGGCGACACCGTGTACTACCCGGACACCCTCGTCGGCACCGACAGCCACACGACGATGATCAACGGCATCGGCGTGGTCGGCTGGGGCGTAGGCGGCATCGAAGCGGAAGCCGGCATGCTCGGCCAGCCGGTGTACTTCCTGACGCCGGACGTCGTCGGCGTCGAGCTGAAGGGCAAGCTGCGCGAAGGCGTGACGGCCACCGACCTGGTGCTGACGATCACCGAAATGCTGCGCAAGGAGAAGGTCGTCGGCAAGTTCGTCGAGTTCTTCGGCGAAGGCACGAAGTCGCTGTCGTTGCCGGACCGCGCGACGATCGGCAACATGGCGCCGGAATACGGCGCGACGATGGGCTTCTTCCCGGTCGACGAAAAGACGATCGAGTACTTCGAAGGCACGGGCCGCACGAAGGCCGAAATCGCCGCGTTCGAGAACTACTTCAAGGCGCAGAAGCTGTTCGGCATCCCGAAGGCAGGCGACATCGACTACACGAAGACGGTCACGCTCGACCTCGCGACGGTCGCCCCGTCGCTGGCCGGCCCGAAGCGCCCGCAGGACCGCATCGAAATCGGCAACGTGAAGTCGACGTTCACCGAGCTGTTCTCGAAGCCGGTCGCCGAAAACGGCTTCGCGAAGAAGGCCGAGGACCTGAACGCGCAGTACACGACGAGCAACGGCGTCGACGTGAAGAACGGCGACGTGCTGATCGCCGCGATCACGTCGTGCACGAACACGTCGAACCCGAGCGTGCTGCTGGCCGCCGGCCTGCTCGCGAAGAAGGCCGTGGAAGCCGGCCTGACGGTCGCGCCGCACATCAAGACGTCGCTCGCGCCGGGATCGCGCATCGTCACCGAATACCTGACGAAGACGGGCCTGCTGCCGTACCTCGCGAAGCTCGGCTTCGAAGTCGCCGCGTACGGCTGCACGACCTGCATCGGCAACGCGGGCGACCTGACGCCGGAGCTGAACGAAGCGATCACGAAGAACGACATCGTCGCGGCGGCCGTGCTGTCGGGCAACCGTAACTTCGAGGCGCGCATCCACCCGAACATCCGCGCGAACTTCCTCGCGTCGCCGCCGCTCGTCGTCGCCTACGCGATCGCCGGCAACATCACGCGCGACCTGATGACGGAGCCGGTCGGCAAGGGCAAGGACGGCTACGACATCTACCTCGGCGACATCTGGCCGACCAGCGACGAAATCCACGCGCTGCTGAAGTTCGCGCTGGACCCGAAGAAGTTCGAGGACAACTACTCGAAGCTCACGAAGAAGGGCGACCTGTGGAGCAAGATCGAGGGCGAAACGGGCCAGGTCTACGACTGGCCGAAGTCGACCTACATCGCCGAGCCGCCGTTCTTCGGCCACGACTTCTCGATGGAGCCGGCCGCGTCGATCCCGACCGTCCAGGGCGCGCGCGCACTGGGCATCTTCGGCGATTCGGTGACGACCGACCACATCAGCCCGGCAGGCTCGATCAAGGAAGACTCGCCGGCAGGCAAGTGGCTGAAGGAGAACGGCGTGCAGAAGGCCGACTTCAACAGCTACGGCTCGCGCCGCGGCAACCATGACGTGATGATGCGCGGCACGTTCGCGAACGTCCGCATCAAGAACCTGATGATCCCGGCGAAGGCCGACGGCACGCGCGTCGAAGGCGGTCTGACGATCCACCAGCCGAGCGGCGAACAGCTGTCGATCTACGACGCGGCGATGAAGTACGTCGGCGCCGGCACGCCGACCGTCGTGTTCGCGGGCGAAGAGTACGGCACGGGCTCGTCGCGCGACTGGGCCGCGAAGGGCACCCAGCTGCTCGGCGTGAAGGCCGTGATCGCCCGCAGCTTCGAGCGCATCCACCGCTCGAACCTGGTCGGCATGGGCGTGCTGCCGCTGCAGTTCAAGGGCGCGGACAGCGTGCAGTCGCTCGGCATCACCGGCGAAGAGACCTACGACATCGAAGGCCTCGGCGACGACTTCAAGCCGCAGCAGGACGTCACGCTGGTGATCCACCGCAAGAACGGCGAAACGACCCGCGTGCCGGTGCTGCTGCGCATCGATACGCCGATCGAAGTCGACTACTACAAGCACGGCGGGATCCTGCCGTTCGTGCTGCGCTCGCTGCTCGCAGCGTAAGCGCCCTGCTTTTGCAGGTGCCGCAGCCGCCTCGCGGCGGTTGCGGCCGATTTGGATACCCGACCTCGTGTCGGGTTTTTTTTCGTCCGTACAAAGGCGCGCGCCGCAGCGGCCGGCGGCGCTAGGCTTGCTTGCCGCCGCGCGCCTTCGCACCCGCAGCGGCGCGTGCGTTCTTCTTCAGATGCGCGCGGTTGTAGTCGATCGCCGCGCGAATCAGGCGCTGCAGCGCGCGCCGGTCGAGCTTGTCGCCTTCCATGAAGTCGATCGCGCGGCGCGCGTTGCCGTCGAGGCCCGCGTTGAACAGCCCATCGGGATCGGCCAGCTGCGCGCCGTGCATGAACGTGAGCTTGACCTTGCCCTTGTGCGCGTTCGCGACCGCGATCATCCCGTCGCACGACCAGACGGGGCTGCCCATCCACTTCCATTCCTCGACGATGCCGGCGTCGGCCGCGAGGATCGTCGCGCGCAGCTCGGCAAAGACGTCGCGGCGCCAGTCGGCGATTCCGGCGATCAGTGCGTCGATGCGCGCGGACGGCGTCAGGTCGTGCCCGGCGGCGCTCATGCGTCGGCCTCCCCGCCCTCGTCCTGGCGTGCGAGCAGTTGTTCGAGCGACGCGAAGAACTTCGGCCAGCCGTGCTGCGCGCCACGGTACGCCTGCTCCTGATCGGTGCGGAAGCCGCTTTGCTCCATTCGCAGCAGCGTGCCGTGCGGCGTGGGCGTGAGCGTCCATGTGACGACGCTTTCGAGGCCATGAGCGGCCCACGTGTACGACAGCGCGCGGTGCGGCTCGATCGTCAGCACGGTGCAGTCGACCGAACCCCAGTCGGCGCGAAAACTGAACGCGCGGCCCGCCACCGGTTCGAAATCGCTCTGCATCAGCCACGCGTCGAGCAGATGCGGTTGCGTGAGCGCACGCCAGATCTTCTCGGGCGGATGCGACAGCTCCCGTTCGACGACGACGGTACGGGTTGCGGCGGGGTTGGGGTTCATTGGTCCATTCTCCTGAGCAGATCTTCGAGCGCATCGAACCGGTTCTGCCAGAAGGCGGTCATCTGGCCGGCCCAGTCGAGCAACGGAGTCAGCGCCTGCGGCTGCGCGCTGTAGTGCGTCTGCCGGCCCGCGTGACGGTCGCTCACGAGCCCGGCCTGCTTCAGTACACCCAGATGCTTCGACACGGCCGGCTGCGACACGCCGGCGCGGGCCGTCAGCGCGGCGACCGTCAGCTCGCCTTCCGCACACAGTCGCTCGAACAGCGCGCGGCGCGTCGGATCGGCAAGTGTTCTGAACAGCAGGTCGTGCGGGCTTTGCATGCTGGAATCAATAACTTTGTGGTTATGGATTGCAGAATAGCTCGGCGACGGCGCGCGTCAAGCATGGGTTGCGGCCGGATGTCGCGCGCGACACGCGCAAGCCGGGGCGACCGAACGCGCGCAAACGCCGCCGCACCGGCGCGCCGTGGACATCGGACGCTCGGCCGAACCCGGCATCCGGATGCGTTCGAGCAATTCCTCTAATCGGCTCGCGCGCTTCGCGAACCGAAAGGACGCTGCAAGGCTCGGCGATGCGACGTTCCACAGTTCGGGAAACCGGCACGTCCGAACGGGTCGAGAATTCCCGCCGTCGCGGCTCGCGCTGCACGCGTCCCGGCCCCGCGCCGTCGCGCGCCCACATAGTGCGACGCGCGCCGCATTCCGGCGCGGAGGCGAACGACGCGTGCGCGCACGGCAGCGCCGCGCAATTGCGCACATTCCGATACCGCAACGAACGCGTCATGCGCTCGAACGGCGCGGACGGTCGCACCGGCGCGCCGCAAACCGGTTCCGTCCGTCCGCGCATGCCGTTGCGCGCGCACCCAACGCAGTGCCCGCGCGCGGCACGTCGGTGTCAGAACTGACAGCTATGGAAACTGCCAGCTACCTGAACGACCCCGACACCCTACGCTCGTCACCGCTCGCAGCCCCACAAGGGTTGCGGCTTCCAGCAACGTCGTCTCTCCCGAAAAAGGATTCCCGATGAAAAGGAACGCGCGGTTCGCCCTGTCCCTCCCGTCGCCCCGCCGCCTCGCGTGCGCGTGGCCGCTCGTGTTCGCCGCCGGTGCGGCGCATGCGAGCACGGACTGGGTCGATACCCACACGAAGGCCTTTCTGACCGGCCCGCAGCTGATGGCGCGCAGCACGGCGCCGTCGCTCGAACTCGCGGCCGGCGAGACGGCCGACATCGTCGTCAGCCTGAAGCTGCGCAACGCGGCGCAGCTCAAGCAGCTCGCCCGCGACGTGAACCGGCCCGGCAACGCGCATTACGGCCAGTACCTGACGCACGAGCAGTTCCTCGCGGACTACGCGCCGACCGAAGCGCAGGTGAAGTCGGTCGTCGACTATCTGCGCAAGAGCGGGTTCGTGAACATCGAGGTCGCGCCGAACCGGCTGCTGGTGTCGGCGCACGGCACGGCGGGCACCGTGAAGACCGCGTTCAACACGTCGCTCGTGCACTTCCAGTACGCGGGCCGCGCCGGGTTCGCGAACGCGTCGACGGCGCAGGTGCCGCGCGCGCTCGGCGACGTCGTCGGCTCGGTGCTCGGCTTGCAGAACGTCGCACGCGCGCGCCCGATGCTGCGCATCGGCAACGTCGCGAAGCCACAGGCGCTCGCGGCCGGCACGGCCACCGGCCACTATCCGAAGGAGTTCCCCGGCCTCTACAACGCGACCGGCGTGCCGACGGCGGCCGGCGTGACGGTGGGAATCGTCACGATCGGCGGCGTATCGCAAACGCTGCAGGACCTGAAGCAGTTCACGTCGAGCAACGGCTACGGCACGGTCGCGACCCAGGCCGTGAAGACCAACGGCACCGGCACGTCGGGCAGCTACAGCGACGACCAGGACGGCCAGGGCGAATGGGATCTCGACAGCCAGTCGATCGTCGGCTCGGCGGGCGGCCAGGTCGGCAAGCTGGTGTTCTACATGGCCGACCTGAACGCGGCCGGCAACACCGGGCTCACGCAGGCGTTCAACCGCGTGGTGTCGGACAACACGGCGAAGGTGATCAATGTGTCGCTCGGCTGGTGCGAGACCGACGCGAACGCCGACGGCACGCTCGACGCCGAGGAGCAGATCTTCACGACCGCCGCGGCGCAGGGCCAGACGTTCTCGGTGTCGTCGGGCGACGAAGGCGTGTACGAATGCAACAACCGCGGCTATCCGGACGGCTCGAACTACACGGTGTCGTGGCCGGCCGCGTCGCCGCACGTGCTCGCGATCGGCGGCACGACGCTGTACACGACGTCGGCCGGTGCGTTCTCGAACGAGACGGTGTGGAACGAAGGCCTCGACGGCAACGGCAAGCTATGGGCGACGGGCGGCGGCGTCAGCACGATCCTGCCGGCGCCCGCGTGGCAGTCGGGCAGCAACCGCCGCTTGCCGGACGTGTCGTTCGACGCCGCGCAGAGCACCGGCGCGTACATCTACAACTACGGCCAGTTGCAGCAGATCGGCGGCACCAGCCTCGCCGCGCCGATCTTCACCGGCTTCTGGGCGCGGCTGCTCGCGGCAAACGGCACCGGGCTCGGTTTCCCGGCCGCCAGGTTCTATGCGCGCATTCCGTCGAATCCGTCGCTGGTGCGCTACGACGTGGTGTCGGGCAACAACGGCTATCAGGGGTATGGCTACACGGCAGGCACCGGCTGGGATTACCCGACCGGCTTCGGCAGCCTGAACGTCACGAACCTCAACAAGCTGATCCAGTCGGGCGGCTTCTGAGCGTCGCGTGAAGGCCGGCGCGCGCCGATGGCGGCGCGCCGGCCGGCGAAGCGCTCGCCGTCAGGACACCGCGCGCCGCGCATTGCGGCCGCGCAGCCATTCGAGCGCGAGCAGCAGGCTCGTCGAGAAGATGATCAGGATCGTGGCGAGCGCCGCGATCGTCGGGCTGATGTTCTCGCGGATGCCGGTGAACATCTGGCGCGGCAGCGTCGTCTGATCGGCGCCGGCGAGGAACAGCGTGACCACGACTTCGTCGAACGACGTCGCGAACGCGAACAGCGCGCCCGACATCACGCCCGGCGCGATCACCGGCAGCGTCACGCGGAAAAACGTCGTGACCGGATTCGCGCCGAGCGACAGGCTCGCGCGCACCAGGTTGTAGTTGAAGCCCTGCAGCGTCGCGGCCACCGTCGTCACGACGAACGGCACGCCGAGCGCCGCGTGTGCGGCGATCAGCCCCGTGTAGGTGTTCGCGAGCCCGAGCGGCGCGAAGAACAGGTACATGCCGACGCCGACCACCACCACCGGCACGATCATCGGCGACAGCAGGATCGCCATCAGCAGCGCCTTGCCGCGGAAGTCGGCCTTCGTAAGGCCGATCGCGGCGAGCGTGCCGAGCACGGTCGCGACGATGGTGGCCGCCGGCGCGACGATGAAGCTGTTCTTCGCGGCCATGCGCCACTCGTCCGACGCGAGCAGGTTCTCGTACCAGCGCATCGAGAAGCCCGGAATCGGATAGACGAGGAACGTGCTCGACGAAAACGACAGCGGCACGATCGCGAGCACCGGCAGGATCAAATACAGCAGCGTCAGCACGACGAGTACGCGCAGCGCGACGTACCACGCGCGTTCGACGAACGACATGTGCGGCGCGAACAGCGGCCTGGCGAGTTTCATGGTCGGACTCCCTTCCCGTTTCCCTGTGCCCGGCTCAGCCGAGGCTCACGTTGGTGCGCGTGAAGCGCCCGTATACCGCATACAGCACCAGCGTCGCCGCGAGCAGCAGCCCGCCGAGCGCACACGCCATGCCCCAGTTGATCGTCACGTTGGTGAAGTACGCGACGTAGTAGCTGACCATCTGGTCGTTCGGCCCGCCGAGCAGCGCCGGCGTGATGTAGTAGCCGATCGCGAGAATGAACACCAGCAGCGCGCCGGCGCCGATGCCCGGGTAAGTCTGCGGCACGTACACGCGCCAGAACGCGGCGAACGGATGGCTGCCGAGCGACACGGCCGCGCGCTGGTAAGTCGGCGGAATCGACTTCATCACGCTGTACAGCGGC
Organism: Burkholderia vietnamiensis LMG 10929; assembly: GCF_000959445.1. NCBI lineage: Bacteria > Pseudomonadati > Pseudomonadota > Betaproteobacteria > Burkholderiales > Burkholderiaceae > Burkholderia > Burkholderia vietnamiensis. The sequence continues at coordinate 1,600,962 of NZ_CP009630.1, forward strand.
AGGATCATGAACGGCAGCAGGATGTGCGTCATCGAGATGTACACGCCGACGCGGTTGAACAGCAGGCTCAACGGATGCGAGATCAGCCCGCTGCCGATCAGCGCGCTGTTGATGAGCCCTTCGCTCTGCAGCAGCACGATCCACGCGGCGACGCGCACCAGCACCGAGGTCCAGAATGGAATCAGCACGAGGATCATCACGAGGTTCGCGCGACGCTCGGACAGCGTCGAGATCCAGTAGGCGAGCGGATAGCCGAGCAGCAGCGCAAACAGCGTGACCGCGACGCCGATCACGAACGTTCGGCCGAAGATCGCGAGGTAGATCGACTGATCGGGGTCGGCCTGCACGATGTTGCCGAAACCGTCCTGCTTGTGGTCGAGCGACGCGAGCAGGTAGAACGGCGACAACTGGCTGCCGTTCTTCGCGATCGACTGCCAGTAAGGGAGCTCGCCCCAGCGCGAGTCGAGCTCGATCAGCTTCGCACGCGTTTGCGCAGGCGTGAGCGCCGCATCGTTGTCGCCCTTCAGCGGCATCGCGCGGGCCGTCTTCGCCACCAGCGAGCGATAGCCGGGAATTTCGGTGTTCAGGCGCCGTGCGAGTGCGCCCATCGCCTCGCTGTCGGCGACCTTCGCCATGTCGGCCGCGAGTGCGACGTAGGCGGCATCGGCGGGCGGTGCCTTGCGGTCCCAGGCCGACAGCGCGGCGATCGTGTTCGGCAGCGCGGTCGCGATCTCGGGGTTCTGCACCGCGCGCGTGAGCAGCGTGCCGATCGGCACGACGAACACGAGCAGCAGGAAAATCGCGAGCGGCGCGATCAGCAGCAACGCCATCGTGCGCTTGCGGGCCTCGGCGGACTTCAGCTCGCGCTTGAGCGCGGCGGTCGACGGTGAAGAGGGGGCGATCGTCATCGTGTTCAACGGTTCTCTCCGGCCGGGCTCGATCCGGTGGAATGCCGCGCGGCGCGCTCGACGCGCCGCGCGGCGGGTTGCATCAGGACAGCTGAACGGCCGTTACTTCGTCGCCCATGCGGCGAAGCGCTGCTCGAGCTCGTCGCTGTGGTCGGTCCAGAAGCCGATGTCTTCCAGCACCGCGTTCTTGCCGTTGGCCGGCGAGTTCGGCAGGTTCGCGAGCGTCTTCGCGTCGAGCGACTTGATCGCCACGACGTTCGACGGGCCGTACGCGATGTGCTGCGCATACGCCTGCTGCGCCTTCGGCGTCAGCGTGTACGCGATGTACTGCTCGGCCAGCGCCTTGTTCGGCGTGCCCTTCGGAATCGCCCAGTAGTCGAGGTCGTAGATGCTGCCGTTCCACACGACCTTCAGGTTCTTGCCTTCCTTCTGCGCGGCGTCGATGCGGCCGTTGTACGCGGTCGACATCACGACGTCGCCGGCCACGAGGAACTGCGGCGGCTGCGCGCCCGCTTCCCACCACTGGATGTACGGCTTCAGCTCGTCGAGCTTCTTGAACGCGCGATCCTGGCCCGCCTTCGTGCCGAGCACCTTGTACACGTCCTTGGTCGGGACGCCGTCGGCCATCAGCGCGAACTCGAGGTTGTAGCGCGCGCCCTTGCGCATCCCGCGCTTGCCCGGGAATTTCTTCACGTTCCAGAAATCGGCCCAGCCCGTCGGTGCGCTCTTCAGCTTGTCCGCGTTGTAGGACAGCGCCGTCGACCACACGAAGAAGCCGACGCCGCAGGTCTGCGGTGCTTCCGGAATCAGATCGGACTTCTTCGCGATCTTCGACCAGTCGAGCTTCTCGTACAGGCCTTCGTCGCAGCCGCGATTCAGGTCGCCCGATTCGACTTCGACGACGTCCCAGCTCACGTGCTTGGCCTCGACCATCGCCTTGACCTTGGCCTGTTCGCCGTTGTACTCGACGGCCGTGACCTTGTTGCCGGACGCCTTCTCGAACGGCTGGTTGAACGCGGCTTTCTGAGCGTCGCCGTTCGCGCCGCCGAAGTTGACGACCGTGAGTTCGGCCGCGGTGGCCGATGCGCCGACGACGGCGAGCGCCAGGGCGAGCGCGGTGCGACGCGCGGTAGTGCTTGCTCCGTTCATGATGGTTCCTCTCGTGGTGGAAGTGAGGCAGTTGTTGTTGACGTCGTACTGCGGAAAAGCGGATGAACCCGGCGTCACGCGAACACGCGCAGGTGCTCGGGCGCAAAGGCGAGCGAGATCGGCGCGCCGGGCGAGAACGTGTCGAGCGCGCCCGTTCCGAGCGGCACCTTCACGAAGCATTCGTCCTGGCCCGGCAGCGCGCAGCGCATGCGCACGTGATCGCCGAAATAGATGAGGCTGCGCGCCTCGCCGGTCACGCAGTTGGCCGGGCCGCTTGCCTGACCGTTCGCGAGACTCATGCGTTCGGGTCGGATGCACGCGACGGCCGGCGCACCTTCGACCGCATCGCCGATGCGGCGGCCGACGAGTTGCGTGCCGTCGTCGAGACGGAACTCGCAGAATTCGCCGTCGACGCGCGCGATGGTGCCGCGCAGACGGTTGCTGTCGCCGATGAAGTTCGCGACGAATTCGTTGCACGGCGATTCGTACAGGCGGTCGACGGTGTCGAGCTGCTGCACGATGCCCTTGTCGAACACGGCGACGCGATCGGACATCGTCAGCGCCTCGCCCTGGTCGTGCGTCACGTAGACGAACGTGACGCCGAGCTTCTCGTGCAGCGCCTTCAGTTCGTACTGCATGTGTTCGCGCAGCTGCTTGTCGAGCGCGCCGAGCGGCTCGTCCATCAGCACGAGCTTCGGCTCGAACACGAGCGCACGCGCCAGCGCGATACGCTGCTGCTGGCCGCCCGACAGCTGCGCGGGATAGCGCTTCGCGAAGCGCTCCATCTGCACCATCTTCAGCGCATGCGCGACGCGCTCGGCGCGCTCGGCGGCGCCGAGCTTGCGCACCGTCAGCGGATACGCGACGTTCTGTTCGACCGTGAGGTGCGGAAACAGCGCGTAGTTCTGGAACACCATGCCGATGTTGCGCTTGTGCGGCGGCACGGTGTTCAGCAGCTCGCCGTCGAGACGGATCTCGCCGCCCGTCGGGAACTCGAAGCCCGCCAGCATCATCAGGCAGGTGGTCTTGCCCGATCCGGACGGCCCGAGCAGCGTCAGGAATTCCCCGCGCTTGATGTCGAGGTCGAGCGATTTGACGACCAGCGTCTCGCCGTCGTAGGTCTTTCGCACGCCGCGAAAGCTGACGATCACATCATCGGACTTCATCGTGGTGGTCCCCTTGCTGCGCGACAAATGTTTTTGACATGCGAACTACTATACGGCGCGTACGGTTCTACAATAGGGAACCATTTCAATATTCCTAGTGGGACCACTTTGGATACCGTGATCCTGGCCGACTGGCTGTCCGCCCGCCTCGACCGCAGCTCGTCCGAGCCGATGTACCGGCAGCTTCTGCAGCAGATGCAGCAGGCGATCCTCACCGGGGAACTGGCGCCGGGCACCAAGCTGCCGAGCTCGCGCACGCTCGCAGCCGATCTGTCGATCGCGCGCAATACGGTGCTTCACGTATACGATCAGCTCACCGCCGAGGGCTACGTGCTGACGACCACCGGCAGCGGCACCTACGTGGCCGACACGCGACCGGACGCCGCGGCGATCCGCGTGCCGGGCGCCGCGCAGCCGTCGTGCGAAGCCGATGCGGCGCCGCAGCAGGACACGCGCCGCGACCTGTCGATGCGCGGCCGGCAATTGATCGAGCATGCGGGCGTGTCGCGGCGCCAGTGGGGCGCGTTCATGCCCGGCGTGCCGGACGTGGCGGAATTCCCGAGCCGGACCTGGAGCCGCCTCCAGGCGCGGCTGTGGAAGGAAGCCAACCCGGAGCTGCTGACCTATGCGCCGGGCGGCGGCTATCGGCCGCTGCGCCGCGCGCTCGCCGACTACCTGCGCGTCGCGCGTTCGGTCAAATGCTCGCCCGACCAGGTCATCATCACGACCGGCATTCATCAGTCGATTGATCTCGCGGTGCGGCTGCTGTCGGACATCGGCGATCGCGCATGGGTCGAGGAGCCGTGCTACTGGGGCGTGCGCAGCGTGCTGCAGGCGGCCGGCCTGACGCTCGCGCCGGTGGCGGTCGATCAGGAAGGGCTGGATCCGCGCACGAGCGACATGCAGCATCCGCCGCGGCTCGTGCTCGTCACGCCGTCGCACCAGTATCCGCTCGGGATGGTGATGAGCCTCGCGCGGCGCCGGATGCTGCTCGAATACGCGCGTCAGCATCGCTGCTGGATCATCGAGGACGACTACGACAGCGAATTCCGCTACGGCAGCCGGCCGCTCGCGTCACTGCAGGGCCTCGACGACGGCGGCCGCGTGATCTACGTCGGCAGCCTCGGCAAGATGCTGTTCCCCGGCTTGCGGATGGGCTACATGGTCGTGCCCGAGCATCTCGTCGACACGTTTCGCACCGGGCTGTCGGAGCTGTACCGCGAAGGCCAGCTGATGCAGCAGGCCGTGCTCGCGGAATTCATCATGGATGGTCACCTGACGTCGCACGTGCGGCGCATGCGCACGCTGTACGGCGAGCGTCGGCAATTGCTGATCGATGCGATCCATGCGCGCTTCGGCGACGCGCTGCCGGTGATGGGCGACGAGGCCGGCCTGCATCTGGTGCTCGGTCTGCCCGAAGGATGCGACGATCACGAGGTCACGCAAAGCGCGTTCGACGCCGGAGTGATCGTGCGCCCGCTCACCAGTTACTACAGCAGCGAGGCCACCGCACGGCCCGGGTTGCTGCTCGGCTATGCATGCGTCGCGCACGAGCGCATCGGGCCGGCGTTCGATACGCTCGCGGCAACGATCGAACAGCATCTGCCGCGGCATTTCACGCACGCGGCGTAGCGCACGGGCGTCAGCGCGTGGCGTTGGCGCGTGCGGTTACCGCGTGCCGGCCGCGCTGCGATCGAACGCCGCGGCGCGCACCGCTTCGCCCGGCTTCGTGAAGATCCGCTGCCGCAGCGCCGCGATCTGCGCATCGCGATCCTGCTGCGACAACCCGGCCGCATCGATCTGCGCGCGCTGCGCCGCATAATCCGCGTAACGGCTTTGCCACGACGCGTCGTCCTGCTGCATCTGCACGACGCGCGCGGCCACGTCCGCACCGAGCGACTGCGTCAGTTGTGCGCGCACCGCGTCCGGCGTCGCGCCGCTCTTCTGCAATTGCGCGATCTGGTCGAGCGCCGCGCGCTGCCGCTCGGCCGGCGCGCGCGCGGCACGCTCGTCGGCCGGCATCTGCTGGTCGAGCGCCGCGAGCCGCTCCGCTTTCTGCGCATCGGTCAGCGTGCGGTCCTGCACGATCCTGAGCCGTGCGAGATCGTAGCGCTGCTGCGATTGCTCGGCACCGAAGAACGGCTGGCTCCAGTCGCCGAGCGTCCGGTGCGCGATCGACGCGCGCTGGTCGAGCGCGCGCTGCAGCGCCTCGGGATCGATCTTGTCGACCGCGCCGCCGTCCGGCAGCTTCTCGAGCGCGTCGAGATACGCACGGTAGCGGCGCCACACGTCGAGCGCCTCGGGCTGCGCGGGCGTTGCATCGAGCTGCGCGGCGATCTCGCGTGCGACCAATGCGTCGAGCGCGGCCGCAGTGAGCTCGCTGCGCGCGGTCAGGCAGTAATCGAAGAAGTCACGCACCGCGCGCACCTTCGCGAGATGCCCGCCCGAATCGAGCGGCAACCGCGGCGCGCTGGAGCCGACCAGTGGCGCCGGCAATGCGGCGCTCGCCGGCAGCGCGGCCTGACGAACTGCGGCGCTCGCGCCGTCGGCCGCGACCGCATTGGCTGGCGTGCGCGCCGCATCAGCGCCGCTCTGCGATCCCGTGCCGCTCCAGATCGCGACGCCGACGATCGCGGCCAGCCCCGCCGCACCGTATGGCGCGATCCGACGCAGCAGCGGTGCGCGTGTTTGTTGTGCACTCATCGATCACACACCCGCGAGTTTCAGCCGGTTCGCATGCGTGCGGATGACCGCGACCGGGTCCTCCGCAAACGCACCGTGCACGCCGAGCGTCTGATTGATCTCGTCGACGTGATTCCACTTGTAGTGCGTGCCCAGCACCTGCCCGTACAGCGCGCTGCATTTCGACACGAGCCCGTCGTTGCGCCCCGAGCCGCGATTGATCATCACCGTGCCGGTGGCGAGCATCGCAAGCGTCGAAGAGTCGTCCTTGTACGCGGGATCGATCAACGGAATCGTGCTGACATCCTTCGCGAGCATGACGCCGGATAGCGAAAAGGCCGGCCGAATCGCGGTGCCCGTCCACGAGTACAGCAGATGCGTATGGCCGCCGATCGTCTCGGTCGACGCGCCCGTCTCGCAGCTGCCCGGCGCGCCAAGGCCCGCGCTCGGATAGTTGACGTTGTAGACGGCGGCCTGCGACGTGGTCAGCGTCTGCAGCGCGGCCAATGCGTCCTGCTTCAGGTTGAAGTTGGTGCTCGTCAGGAATGCCATCAGATTGACGAACTTCGCGATCACCGCCGACGACAGCCCCGTCGGGTCGTAGGCGAGCACGCGCTGCACGAAGTCCGCGAACTCGGAGCCGCGGTGCGGCGTGCCGATCGTCGTCACCGATGCGACGAGTTCCGGCGCGACCGCCGCGACATAGCGCGACGTGAGGCCGCCCTGGCTGTGACCGACCAGGTTCACCCGCGTCGCACCGCTCGCGGCGAGCACCCGCTTGACGTAAGCGAGCAGCTGTTCGCCGCGCCCGTTCGGACCGTCGTCGCTCTGGAACGCCGACAGATTCGCGACATAGACGCTCGCGCCGTGCTGCTGCAGATCGCCACGTATGCCGTACCACTGATCGATCGCGCCGCCGATTTTCTCGTTGCCGTTGATGCCGTGCACGAAAACGAGCGGATAACGCGTCGCCGCGTAAGTGTCCGATGGCGCGGTTGCCGCCACGGCCGTGCGCGTCGTCGCGAGCGCCATCACGGCAGTCGCTCCCGCGAACGGCGCAGCGCTCATCGCGCATGCCGCTGCACCCGCCATCACCCTGGAACGCATCGATTTAGTCATGTGTACACCCCCGAATTCATCGTCCTCAAAGGCGTGCCGCCGGCCATTGCGTTGCCGTTGCGAACACGCGTCGGCGACGCGCACGCGCCGTTGCAGACAACGGTACCGGCGTGCGCGTCGAGGCCGAGAGTGAATCACAAACCGCGAAGGTTTGACCACCCCGCGAGACCGTTCGCCGAGTGGTCGACACGTCCCGCGACGCAACGCGACGCGCGTCGCGTTGCGCGCGAGCGGAGGTCACACACCCGCGAGTTTCAGCCGGTTCGCATGCGTGCGGATGACCGCGACCGGATCCTCCGCATACGCGCCGCGCACGCCGAGCAACTGGTTGATTTCGTCGAGGTGGTTCCACTTGTAGCGCGTGCCCAGCACCTGCCCGTACAGTGCGCTGCACTTCGACACGAGGCCGTCGTTCTGCCCGGCGCCGCGGTTGATCATCACCGTGCCGGTGCCCAGCAGCGCAAGCGTGGACAGGTCGAGCGCGTTGGCTGGATCGATCACCGGAATCGTGCTGACGTCCTTCGCGCCGGTGACGCCGAACATCGACACGGTGGGCTGAATCGCGGTGCCGGCCCACGAGTACAGCAGGTGCGTATTGCCGCCGACCGTCTCCGTCGGCGCACCCGTCTGGCAGCTGCCCGGCGCGCCGAGACCCGCGCTCGGATAGTTCTGGTTGTATGCAGCGGCCTGCGAAGTCGTCAGCGTTTTCAGCGCGGCGAGCGCGTCCTGGTTCGTGTTGTTGCTGCTGCTCGTCAGGATGCCAAAAACGTTGAAGAAGGTTGCAATCACCGACGACGACAACCCCGTCGGGTCGTAGGCGAGCACGCTCTGCACGAAGTCCGCGAACTCGGAGCCGCGGTGCGGCGTGCCGATCGTCGTCACCGATGCGACCAGATCGGGCGCGACCGCCGCGACATAGCGCGACGTGAGGCCGCCCTGGCTGTGACCGATCAGGTTCACCTTGGTCGCGCCGGTCGCGGCGAGCACCGTCTTCACGTAAGCGAGCAGCTGCTCGCCGCGCCCGTTCGGACCGTCGTCGCTCTGGAAACCGGACAGATTCGCGACATAGACGGCCGCGCCGTGCCGCTGCAGATCCTCCTGGATGCCGTACCAGTACTCGAGCACGCCTGCGTACTTGTCGGTGCCGGTAAGGCCGTGCACGAGGACGACCGGATAGCGCGTCGCCGCGTAGTCGTCCGTCGCCGCGGTTGCCGCGGTCGCCGCGTGCGTCGTCGCGAGCGTCATCACTGCGGTCGTCCCCGCGAACTGCGCGCCGCTCATCGCGCATGCCACTGCCGCTGCCACCACCCTGGAACGCATCGATCTGACCATCTATGTTCTCCTGATTATTGTGATTCTGGTGCGAATGAGATCGGATCGATGCACATTGCCCGTTGCCTCGAACGCAGCCGGCATGTGCATCGAATGCGGGAGTGAATCACGAGTGGCGAACGTTGGGTCCCGACTAGATACGGTTCTCTAATCGCTTGACGCGCCCCGCCGCTTCGGGCGGGGGCGCGCCGCTGCGCGCGCATGCTGCATCGCACACGCGCTGCGCGTTACAGCTTCGCGCTGACGCGCACCCACGCGGTACGCCCGGGCTCCATCACCGGCGCGTTCGCCGAATAACCGAAGCCCGCGTTGCCCGCGAGGTTCAGATGCTCGGTGTAGGCCTTGTTCAGCACGTTGTCGACGCCGACCGAGATCTGCACCTTCTTGCTGACGTTGTATTGCGCATGGAGCGACAGCACGCCGAACCCGCTGCTCGGACCGAAGTCCTTGCCGACCACGTTGCCCTGGTTCAACGCATAGCGATGCTGCGCCGCAACGACTCGCCACAGGCCACCGGCCGACCAGGCGCCACGGGTGTATTCGAGCCCGAAGCGCGCGTCGAGCGGCGGCATCTGCGGCAACGGATCGCCGCTCGTCGCGTTGCGCCCCCATGCATACGCGAGCGACGTCTCGACGCGCAGCGGCGCGACGGGCCGCCACGACACGCCCGCTTCGCCGCCCATGATCTGCGCGTTGACGTTGGTCGCCCGCGTGGTCGCGCCCATCATTCCGGTCGAGTAGTCGAACAGGATGTAGTCCTGTACGTAGCCCGCGTAGGCCGACACCCACGCATCGAACCGGCCGCTCTTGTACTGCGCGCCGATGTCGAGCTGCGTGGTCTTCTCCGGCCGCACCGCCGAGAACGCGTTGATCGAGCCCGCCGGGCCGCGGGTCGCGGAGAACAGCTCCCAATAGTCGGGGAAGCGTTGCGCGTGGCCGATACCGGCGTACCACGTGAGCGGCAGCGACGCGAGGTCGCGTTCATAGCGCACGAAGGCGCTCGGCAGCACGCGTGCGCGATCGTCGTCGAACGTGGGATTCGGCTTGCTCGTCATCATCCCGCTCGTCGCCGCACGCTTGTCGCGCGCGCTCGCGTAGTCGACCCGCGCGCCGCCGATCACGCGCGCCGCATCGCTCGCGAACCACGTCAGCTCGCCGAACGCGCCGGCATTCCACATCGTCGCCTGCGGGTCCCAAGGCTGGTCGCCGTAGTTCTGCCGCCCCATCGCCGAGCGCGAATCGAGCCGGTTCGACTGCGCGTCGACGCCGGTCACGAGCTTGAAGTCGTCGCCGAACCGGAGCGTCGCCGCCGCGCGCGCGCCGAACGTGCGGCGCCGCACCTCGGAGGCCATCCGCATCGGCATGCTGCTGGTCGGATCCGGCTGACGCAACGTGTAGTTGTCCATCACGTGATCGGCTTCGTTGTAGTACACCCGCGCCTCGATCCGCTCGAGCACGTCGCCGAGATGCCGCTTGTCGAACGACAGGCCGAACGTTTCGCGGCGAAAATGCGCGCCGTCCATTCCGCGCCCCGCGTAGCGGGCGTAGCCGTCGCCGGTGCCCGCCGTCAGCTCGACTCGCGTATGGTCGTCGGGCGTCCAGCCGAGCGCGGCGTCCGCGTTCCACTTGTCCCATTGCGACGGCACGGTATCGCCGTTGCCGTCCTGGTAGTCCTGCGCGTGCGCGTGATTCGCGATCACGCGGCCGTAGACGTCCGGCGTGCCGGCCGTCACGTCGACGTTCTGGTCGTTGCGGCCGAACGAGCCGCCGACCACGCTGCCGTCGAAGCGCATGCCCGGCCGCTCGAAACGCGGCGTCACGCGCTCGAACAGCACGGTGCCGGCCGACGCGCCCGGCCCGTACAGCACCGTCTGCGGCCCCTTCACGACGGTGACCTTGTCATAGCTCTCCGGCGCGATGTACGAGGTCGGCGCGTCCATCCGGTTCGGGCAGGCGCCGAGCGTCGGCAGCCCGTTCGCCAGGATGTTCAACCGCGAGCCGAACATCCCGCGCAACACGGGGTCGCCGTTGGTGCCGCCGCTGCGGATCGACGTGAAACCGGGGATCGTCTTCAGATAATCGGCGCCGTCGCTTGCCGGGAGCGGCTGACGCGGCGTCTTCGGATCGGTGACGACGACGAGCGGCGTCGTCAGCGGCGACGCGACGACTTCGACGGGCGGCAACAGCCACGCTGCGTCGTCCGGCGGCGCGCCGGCGACGCGCACGGGTTCGGCCGCGACGGCGGCGGTCATCGCGCTGACGGCCAGCGCGGGAACGGTGAGAGTGAGCACGCGCGGCACGCGCCGTGCATCGGGATGGCGCGACGCGTTCGGCGCGCGCGACGAAAAATTGGTCATGAGTAAGCCCGAGTGACGCCCTCCACGCAGCCTCGACGGACTGCACGGATAGCGGCGATGAAAGAGACGGAAGACTGCGCGTCAGGCGCGCTCGGGCGGTGCGCGTGGATACGCGCGCGGATAGCGTCGTGTGGCAGCCGCAAGCGTGCGCGGTGCGGCAGCGCCCGCGAACACGGCGGGGATGAAGGCGATCGACGCGGCGACGGGGCCGCCGATCGCGGGAACGTGCGCGAAGAAGCCGCAATAGCCGCAGGCGTCGAGATGCGCCGCGTGATCGTGCGTCTGCTGCGCCGCCCGCGCGAGATGTGCGCCGTGCCCGGTGCCGCAGACGACCGCATCGGGCGATGCGGCCTGCGCGATACGCCACTGCGATACCAGCGGCGCGGCGATCGCGAGCCAGATCGCGAACACGCCGAGCCAGGCGGTCAGATGACGATGTCGATGCAGCATGCGCGGCAATGCGTAAACAGAATGTAAAAGCAGCCGCGATGTTACAGAATGTTTAGCGCGCTGGCCAGCCGAGCGCGGCCGTAAACGACGCAGGGGCGCATGGTTGTATCGGCAACCATGCGCCCCTGCAGCGTGCGCGCGTCGAACCTGCGCGGCTTACGGCATCATGCGCCGCAGCACGTCGTCACGCCGGACGAAATGATGATAAAGCGCAGCCAGTGCATGCAGGCCGATCACGAAGTAGAAGGCGTTGCCGATCAGCTCGTGCGCTTCCTTGATCGTCGGCCGCAGCGCCTTGTCCGGGCCGAACAGCGTGAACGACACGCCGAGCCAGTCGAGCGACACCGGCTTGCCGCCCATGTTGACCATCATGATGCCGAGCAGCGGCTGCGCGACGATGAACACGTACAGCGCCAGATGCGCGAGCGTCGACAGCCACTTCAGCAACGGCGCCTGCGCGATCGCGTCCGGCGCGCGGCTCACCATGCGCCACACCACGCGCAGCACCGACAAGGCGAGCACGAACGTGCCTGCGGTCAAATGCACGTTCATCCAGAACGCGCGGCTGTCGCTGCCTTTGGGGCCGCGAACCTCGATGGCCAGATAGGCGAGCGCAACCAGCAGGAAGACGGCCCAGTGAAAGAAGATAGCCGGCGTGCTGTAGCGCGACTGTTTCGCGATTATGTTTTTCATCGTTGCTCTCATGTTGCTCGTGGAGTATGCGCGGCCGGCACGGGCCGCGGCTGCCCGGCGCGCGGCGGCTGTCGCGATTGTAGCGTCGCGGGCAGCGGGTATTGCACGACTGGATCAAATATCCGACGAATCAGAGCGGCGCGGCGGCATGGCGGCATGGCGGCATGGCGGCCATATGGAAAGTCCGCATCGCGCGCGTGCACGGCTGTGGCACGATGAAGCTTTGGTGCGACGTTGCGCAGGCATCATGAGCAAAGCGTTCTTCGTTGCGGCCTACCGGCTCGTCGCCGCGCTGCTCGCGGTGTCCACCACGCTGCACAGCGTCGCCGGCCGCTGGGGCCTGCCCAGTTTTCATCTCGGCAACTATCTCAGCTATTTCACACAACTGAGCAGTCTGTACGCGGCGGCGATGCTGATCGCGGGGCTGTCGCGCATTCCACGCACCGGCTCCGCGCGCTACGAGTCGATGCGCGGCGCGGCGGTGCTGTACGTGCTGATCACCGCGATCGTCTACGAGCTGCTGCTCGCGCGGCTCGATGCGTTGCGTCACGTCACGCCACCCCTGAACAACTGGGTGCTGCACCGGATCGTGCCGCTCGTCGTGCTGTGCGACTGGCTGTACGTGAGGCCGCGCTCGCCGATTCCGCGCCGCAGCACAGTCGCGTGGCTCGGCTTTCCGGTCGTCTATCTCGGCTATACGCTCGTGCGCGGCGCACTGGAAAACTGGTACCCGTATCCGTTCGTCGATCCGCGGCCGCACGGCTACCTGCCGGTCGCCGTTCAGTGTTCGCTGATCGCGCTCGGCGCCGCGGCGCTCGCGCTGGGGATTCGCTGGCTCGGCAATCGTCCGGCGCGGCTCGGCGCCGCGCAGCTCGAGGACGGGTGAAGGCGGGAACGTGTGCGCCGCGCGGCGCACACGTCGTCATGCGATGGCGTCAGCCGCCGTTGCGCGCCAGGAAGTTCATCGGATCGGCGACCTTGCCGTTCTGGCGAACTTCGAACTCGAACGTCGCGCGTCCGCTCGGATCGGTGCCCATCTCGGCGATCGGCTGCCCCGTGCGCACCGCGTCGCCTTCGTTCACGAGCAGCTTGCCGTTGTGCCCGTACGCGGTGATCAGGCCGTTTTCATGCTTCAGGATCACGAGCGGCCCATATGCCTTGACGCCCGTCCCGGCATAAACCACGCGCCCGTTCGCCGCGGCGCGCACCGAATGATCGGGCCCCGACGCGGCAATCACGATGCCGCGCGTCTTGCCGGCCGAGAACGGCGTCGCGACGATGCCGGTAGCCGGCCATGCCAGCGAGCCCGGCTGCGCGGAGGCGGACGGCGCCTGCGTGAGCGACGTCGCGGCCGGCGGCGGCGCGACGCGCAGCACCTGGCCGGGCGACAGCGCGTCGTTGGGCGACATGTGGTTCCAGCTCGCGACGTCCTGCACGCGCTGCCCGTAGGCAGCCGCGACGCTCGCGAGCGTGTCGCCCGGGTTGACGCGGTAATAGCCGGCGATCACGCCGGGCGTCGCGGCCGACATGGGCGTCGACGATCGCATCGGCTGCCAGCTGTCGGTCCACGGCGTCATCGTACAGCCCGACAGCGCCGCGGCCGCGACGACCAACGCCGCCTGCGGCAGCCAGCGCGTCAGCGCCTCGTGGATCGGAATCGTTTCTCTCAAGGGTCCTCCGGGGTTTGCGTCGTTGCGCCGCCCACCGCCCTCCGGCATGCGACGCACGATGTCCGGCCGCACGGCCGGACCAACCAGTATCCGACCGCTGGCGCGGCCGGCAGTTTCCACTGCGGAACGTCGGCGCGAATGGGCTCATCGGCCCCTTTTTCGCGTCGTCCCGCCCGGCAAAGATACCATTGGTCGCGCCCATGCCCGCGACCCGTAGCCGATCCCGCAACAATCTTGCGGCTGCCGCCGCCCGCTCGCGACCGGTGCAGCCCATGAAAACAGCCCGCCGTTCCGGGATGCGGAACGGCGGGCTGTTCGTACTGCCTGAGATCGGTCAACGCGGGCCGCGGTAGCGGCCCGCCGACCGTCGGCGATCAACGACCCTTGTAGATCGGTGCGCCGTCCGACACGCGCTTCACTTGCCAGCCGGTCTTGGCTACCGGTGCACCCGACTCTTGCTGGCCGGCCGGTTGCGCGCCGTAGCCGCTGGTATCGGCAGCGGCGACGTTCTGTTGCGGGTTCACACGCGCTTCAGCTGCCTGGATGCCGACCGGGTAGTCGGTCCGGTCGCTGCCCAGCTTGTAGCCGGCCTGTTGCAGTTGGACCAGCTCGGCCTTCACTTGCGCACGGGTGACCGGCGCATTCTGTTGGGCGAACGACACGGCGGGGACGGCGAGAACGGCAGCTGCAGCGAACGTTGCGATCAGCGATTTCATGATTACCTCCGGAATTTTTTTGCTCCGCCGCACACACCATGTCTGCAGCGATGGAACCAAGTTTAGTCCGGCGAGCACCTAGGGAAAACCATGAAAGAACGAAAACACTGTTTCCGTGACGCCAACAATTCCGGGATCTGGAACCAAAAACCCTACTCAAAGAATAGAATTTCGCAACAATCGCGGCTCGCCGCCTCCCTCAGGACCAGTTCGCGTGGAAGCTGCCGGGGCGGTCGGTCCGCTCGAACGTATGCGCGCCGAAGAAGTCTCGCTGCGCCTGCACGAGGTTCGCCGGCAGCCGTTCGGAACGATAGCTGTCGAAGTACGCGACCGCCGACGCGAACGCCGGCACCGGCACCCCGGCCTTCACCGCGGCCACCACGACGTCGCGCAGCGCGGTCTGGTAGTTGGCGGCGATGTCCTTGAAGTACGGGTCGAGCAACAGGTTCGCGAGCGCCGGATCCTTCGCGTAGGCGTCCGTGATCTTCTGCAGGAAGCGCGCGCGGATGATGCAGCCCGCGCGGAAGATCTTCGCGATCGTGCCGAGATCGAGATTCCAGCCGTACTCCTCGGATGC